>CANASP010000015.1 GCA_947364365.1 uncultured Alistipes sp. | reverse complement strand
TCGGCCCGGATTCGGTGTGTCCCTGCCTCGCCTTTGCCATCCTCCGTGCGCGCCGACGTCCCGGAAAGGGTCCACGACAAAAAAATCCCCTCCGGCTGCACAGGCCGGAGGGGATTTTTCGTGACAGACGTGCGGCGTGCTACTCCCCGCCCTCGATGAGCGAGCGGATGTTCTGGATGAGCATCGCCACGGCCACCGAGTTGAATCCGCCCTCGGGGATGATGACGTCGGCGTACTTTTTCGACGGCTCGACGAACTCCTCGTGCATAGGCTTGACCGTCTGCGTATATTGCGAGATGACCGACTGCATCGTGCGGCCTCGGTCGCAGACGTCGCGCAGGATACGGCGTGCGAGACGCAGGTCGGCGTCGGTGTCGACGAAGACCTTGATGTCCATCAGGTCGCGCAGCTCCTTGTTCTCGAAGATCAGGATGCCGTCGACGATGATGACCTTCGACGGCTTGACGCATACGGTCTCGGCCATGCGGTTGTGCTCGACGAACGAGTAGACCGGCCGCTCGACGGGCACGTTCTCCTTCAGCGCCTTGATGTGTTCGACCATCATGGAGGTGTCGAACGCCTGCGGGTGGTCGTAGTTGAGTTTCGAGCGCTCCTCGTAGGTCAGCTCGGTGTGGGCCTTGTAGTAGTAGTCGTGGCAGAGCGTTACGACGTCGTCGCCCTCGAAGGCCTCCTGGAGACGCTTGACGAGCGTCGATTTTCCCGAGCCGGTTCCTCCGGCCACTCCGATAACGGTTACTTTCATGGTTGCGGTTTTTGGTGTGGTCGTATGCGAAAAGGGACCGCTCCTCGCGGAGACGATCCCTTTTGTCGGTTTATGCGTCGATGTTGGCGTAGTGTGCGTTCTGCTCGATGAATTCGCGGCGCGGCGGCACCTCGTCGCCCATGAGCATCGAGAAGATGCGGTCGGCCTCGGCCGCGTTCTCGATGTTGACCTTGCGCAGGATGCGCGTGTCGGGGTTCATCGTCGTCTCCCACAGCTGGTGGGCGTTCATCTCGCCGAGACCTTTGTAGCGCTGCACGTGGGCGCCCTTGCCGAATTCGGCCGTGATCTCGTCGCGCTCCTTCTCGGTCCAGCAGTAACGCTCCTGCTTGCCCTTCTTGACCAGGTAGAGGGGCGGGGTGGCGATGTAGACGTGGCCGTTCTCGATCAGCTCCTTCATCTTGCGGAAGAAGAAGGTGAGCATCAGCGTGGCGATGTGGCTGCCGTCGACGTCGGCATCGGTCATGATGATGATCTTGTCGTAGCGCAGCTTTTCGAGGTTGAGCGCCTTGGAGTCCTCCTCGGTGCCGATCGTCACGCCCAGCGCCGTGAACATGTTCTTGATCTCCTCATTCTCCCACATGCGGTGCTCCTGCGCCTTCTCGATGTTCAGGATCTTGCCTCGCAGCGGCATGATCGCCTGGAAGTTGCGGTCGCGGCCCGACTTGGCCGTGCCGCCTGCCGAGTCGCCCTCGACGAAGAAGATCTCGGCGATCGAGCGGTCGCGGCTCGAACAGTCGGCCAGCTTGCCCGGCAGACCCACGCCCGACAGCGGCGTCTTGCGCTGCACGGCTTCGCGGGCCTTGCGGGCGGCGTGACGCGCCGTGGCGGCCAGCACGACCTTCTGCACGATGGCCTTGGCGTCCTTGGGATTTTCCTCCAGGTAGTGGCCCAGCGCCGCGGCCATGGCCTGGTCGACGGCGGCCGAGACCTCGTCGTTGCCCAGCTTGGTCTTGGTCTGACCCTCGAACTGCGGCTCGGCGACCTTCACCGAGACCACGGCCGTGAGCCCCTCGCGGAAGTCGTCGCCGCTGATGTCGAACTTGAGCTTGGCGAGCATGCCCGAGTCCTCGGCGTATTTCTTGAGCGTGCGCGTCAGCGCGCGGCGGAAGCCCGTGAGGTGCGTGCCGCCCTCGATGGTGTTGATGTTGTTGACGTAGGAGTGGACGTTCTCCGAGTAGGAGTCGTTGTACTGCATGGCCACCTCCACCGGCACGCCGTTCTTCTCGGTGTCGAGGTAGATGATCGACTCGATGATCTTCTCGCCGCGCGTGGCGTCGAGGTATTCGACGAACTCCTTCAGACCCTCCTTCGAGTAGAAGTGGTCCTCGCGCAGCTTGCCCTCCTCGTCGGGCCGGCGGTCGTAGAGGTTGAGCCGGATGCCCTTGTTCAGGAAAGCCAGCTCGCGCAGGCGGTTGGCCAGGATGTCGTAGCGGTAGACGGTCGTGTGGGTGAAGATCTCGCCGTCGGGCTTGAACGTCACGATCGTACCGCGGTCGGAGCATTCGCCCACGATCTCGACCTGCGAGGTGGGCTTGCCCTTGCTGTATGTCTGGCGGAAGATCTTGCCGTCGCGGTGGATCTCGGCGACGAGCAGCGTCGAGAGCGCGTTGACGCACGATACGCCGACGCCGTGCAGACCGCCCGAGACCTTGTAGCTGCCCTTGTCGAACTTACCGCCCGCGTGGAGCACCGTCAGCACGACTTCGAGCGCCGACTTGCCCTCCTTCTCGTGGAAGTCGGTGGGGATACCGCGGCCGTTGTCCTTGACGGTGATCGAGTTGTCTTCGTTGATCGTGACGTCTATATCGGTACAGTAACCGGCCAGCGCCTCGTCGATCGAGTTGTCCACGACCTCGTAGACCAGGTGGTGGAGACCCTTCTCGCCGATGTCGCCGATGTACATCGCCGGACGTTTGCGCACGGCTTCGAGGCCCTCGAGGACCTGGATGTTCGATGCGGAATACGCCTCTTCCTGTTTTTTGATGTTTTCTTGTTCGGTACTCATTTGCACAGTTTCAAAATATCGTACAAAAATAGGAAATATTTCGCGAAAAAACAAGCCTCCGCAGGCCGCTTCCGGCGTCGCTCCGCCGCGCGGCCGCTACGACAGCTCGGCCTGGAGATCGACCTCGCGCGTGCGCCCCTGAGCGAAGAGGATGGCGCGGGCGGGGTAATTCTCGATGAGCGCCGTGTTGTGGGTCGACATCACCACGGCGCACCCCTGCGCGGCGATGCGGCGGAAGAGCTGCATGATGCCGTCGGCGGTCACCGGGTCGAGGTTGCCCGTGGGCTCGTCGGCCAGCACCACGCGCGGCTGGTTGAGCAGGGCCCGGGCGATGACCAGTCGCTGCTGCTCGCCCCCCGAGAGTTCGTAGGGCATCTTGTAGCTCTTGGCCGAGAGATCCACCAGGTTGAGCACCTCGTCGATGCGCTGGCGGATGCGCGCCTCCTCCTTCCAGCCCGTGGCCTTCATCACATAGTGGAGGTTCAGGAAGACGTTGCGGTCGGTGAGGAGCTGGTAGTCCTGGAAGACGATGCCGATGCGGCGGCGCAGGTAAGGGATGTCGCGGCGGCGCAGGTGCCGGAGGTCGAAGCCGGCGATGCGCCCCTCGCCCGTCAGCAGCTCGGCCTCGGCGTAGAGCGTCTTGAGCAGCGAACTCTTGCCGCTGCCCACGCGGCCGAGCAGGTAGACCACCTCGCCCGGAGCGACCTGCAGGTCGACCTCTTCGAGCACCATCTCCGCCTGCCGTACCTTCTTGCTGTTCGACCGGCGGCCGAATGAGTCGTCGGCATGATAGATCGCTGCTCCGTGCAGCTCGATTACATATTTTTCCTCCATCGGGATCGGGTTGTCGCCGCTCGGGGCGGGTGAGTGTTTCGGTGTGCGCCGGCCGGCGTCGTATGCGCAGGCGGGACGCACGGCAAATGTAAGAAGAATTCGGCAGAAAAGCGCACCGCGCGTCGAAGAAATGTTGCGCCGTCCGCGCGGTTGCGGATCCGGAATCGACCCGCGCGCGGCGTCGGGACGGCGGGAATCGCCGCCGCGCGGCTTATCCGGGAAACGGCGTCTCCGTGCCGGTCCGGTGGCGGCGGATGGAACGGCCGGGCGGAAATGTCTACACAAAGGGCCGGATCGGATAGCCCGAAACGGCTGCGCTTGTTGCGTATTCGCCTTCGCGTCGCTACTTTTGCGACAGAGAAAACCGCCTATGGAACGAAGAGAGACGATCTTGCGGACGCTTGCGCTGGTCAGCCGCTGCGGCATGGCCGGCTGCTGCCTGTTCGGATCGGCGGCGCGCGAAGGTTTCGCCGCCCCGCAATGGTATAGAAACCTGGGTCTGCATCCCGAAACGCTCCCGAGCGACGTTTTCGGCCGCTGGAGCAGCGTGTGCGAGGTGGACCGCGGACGGTTGTTCGAGGCGGAGAGGCGCGTGCTGACCGGCACGGACGAGCGTGCGGGGATCGACGTGCGCATCTGCGACGCATCGGGCGACCGCTGGGCGCGCGTCGAGCTGCTGCGGTTGTCGTCGGAGGTGGTTCCGCCGGCCTTCGATCTGCTCTGCCTGGCCTATGACATCACCGGATTCAAGCTGACGGAACGCGCGCTGGTCGAGGCCCGTAACCGCGCCGAGGTAAACGATCGTCTGAAGTCGGCCTTTTTGGCCGACATGAGCCACGAAATCCGCACGCCGCTCAATGCCATCGTCGGATTCTCGAATTTGCTGACCGAGACCGACGACGCCGACGAACGCGACGAGTTCATGCGGATCGTCAACGAGAACAACGAATTGTTGCTGAACATGATATCCGATATTCTCGATCTGTCTAAAATCGAGGCGGGAACGCTCGAACTCAGCTACGGCCCCGTCGATGTCGACCGCATGTGCGCCGAAGTGGTGCAGATGCTGCGCATCCGTTTGCAGGACAAACCCGTGGAACTCCGTTATGACTGTGCGGGTTGCGGCTTTCACCTCTATGGCGACAAGAGCCGTCTGATGCAGGTGCTGGCCAACTTCATCACCAATGCCATAAAGTTCACGGAACGAGGAACTATCGTGCTGGCGGTCGCGGAGCGGGGCGAGGAGCTCTGTTTCTCGGTGACCGACACCGGATGCGGCATCGCAGCCGACGCGCAGCCGACGATCTTCGACCGCTTCGTCAGGCTGGGCCACCCGGCTCCCGGTACGGGGCTGGGGCTGCCGATCTGCCGGTCGATCGTCGAGCAGATGGGCGGGCGGATCGGCGTGGAGTCGGAGCTCGGGCGCGGCTCCCGTTTCTGGTTCGCCGTGCCGAGGAGGCGTGCCGAGGAGGCGTGCTGCCGGCCGGAAGAGGGGCGGACGCCGCAGTCGTTGCGGCCTCATGGCGGCCGGCGGCCGCTGTTGCTCGTCGCCGAGGATACGGACAGCAACTACCTGCTCGTCTCGCTGCTGCTGCGCCGCGATTACGAACTGGTCAGGGCCTGCAACGGCGAGGAGGCCGTGCGGCTGTGCGCCGAGCGGCGGCCCGATGCCGTGCTGATGGACATCCGCATGCCGGTCATGGACGGGCTGGAGGCCACGCGCCGGATCCGCCGCACGGACGGCGAGGTGCCGATCATCGCCGTCACGGCCTTCGCCTACGAGCAGGACCGTCGCCGGGCACTCGACGCCGGGTGCAGCGATTACCTCAGCAAACCCGTTTCGGCGGCCCGGCTGCGCGAATTGCTGCGCCGGACGATCGGCTGATCTGCGGCCGATCGCGTCGGTTTATCGGTGTCGAAGTGCGGATTTCGGAAAAAAGCATTATCTTTGCCCTGCGGTAGCATGTTTTTTGCTCCGCCTTCGTTCGGCTTTGCAGCCCGACAATCCCGGGGGTGCCCGGTTTTGACAGCAGGCAGAGTTTGATTGTAAGCACGTCGTGCGCTGGGTGGCGGCACGTTAATCCCGAGGCCCGACAACTAATTGGCAATAACAGCTACGCACTCGCTGCCTAATTTTCAAGGAAAATTGGCTTAATCCCCGGGCCCCAGGCGGCTCGGCGACGAGTATCCCGGGCGATCTTCCGCTCCCTAACGACCGTCCATACGGGGTATCATTCATTCGGAGATAGTGCGTCGGAGCGTTCCGGCCGGCGTGCGAAATAAAGGAACTGGGCCCCGTGTTCGGCAGCCGCCGGCCAGGCGCGGGGAGAAGGACGAAGGGGCGGATAAACGTGTAGAAAGCTTTCGGGTTCCCTGTTTGGACGCGGGTTCGACTCCCGCCACCTCCACTTCGAACGAGCGCTCCGGTTCTCCGGGGCGTTTTTTGCGTTTGGCCGCGGGTTACCTCCCTCGCGAAACCCCGCACCGCCCGAGGGGCGACAGCGGCGCTCAGTCGGTGAGGTGGCTTGCGCCACGTTCGACTCCCGCCACCTCCACAATGGATCGACGCTCCGGGTTGTTCCGGGGCGTTTTTTGTTTTGGTGGCGGGTGGTTGTGTGTTTTGCCCCGGACCGTGCGGGTGTTTCGTATGGCTGCGGATAGTCGGGGCGTTTGTCGGATCTGGGGTCGTGCGGGTGTTTTGTATGACCGCGGGTTACCTCCCTCGCGAAACCCCGCGTCGCCCGAGTGCCCGGGCCGCTCTCCGAGCGGTTTTCTGGCGCTGTGCGAATCGGTCGCGCGTGCCGGCGTCACAGTTTTATCCCGAATTTCAATAGGCCGGGCTCGAACATGGCTGCAGGCATGAATCCGGTCAGGGTGTCGACCACCGTGGCGAGCATCTTCTGACGAATGTAGTCTTGCTTGATATAGAGCGATACGCGGCGCTCCGAGAGGTGGTCGCCGTCGATGCGGCGCACGTTGGCACGCTGTTTCTCGGTGAGCATGCCGAGGTGCATTTCGGGGATGATGGTGTAGCCGCCGTTCTCGTCGACGATCCGGATCAGCGTCTCGATGTTCCCCGCCTCGTAGACGCGGTGCCCCCGGGCGCGCTCCTTGCAGAAACTGAAGGCGCTCCGGCGGAGGCATTGGCTCTCCTTCATGATCCACATACTTTCGTGTTCGAGCATCTCGGGGCGGAATACGGGCAACCGGCGGCGGCATCCCTCCGACAGATAGACCAGGAAGCGTTCGGTGTAGAGCGGGATTTCGTACACGCCCTCGACGCCATGCCCGGCGGTGGCGATGCCGGCGTCGGCCTTTCCCCGGAGCAGCGCCTCGACCATCTCCGAGGCCTTCGTCTCTTCGATCGATAGTTCCACCTCGGGATAGGTGTCGAGGTAGCGCTTGATGAATTTCGGGAGGATGTAGGGGGCGATGCTCGGACCGATGCACAACGACAGCGATCCCGAGACGCTCCCTTTCGCTTCGCTGACGATCTCGGCGATGCGCTCCGCCTCGACGAGCGTTCTTTCGGCCTGCCTTACGATCCGCTCTCCCGTGTCGGTCGGGACGACGCGCCGGTTGCTCCGGTCGAAGATGCGTATGCCCAACTCCTCTTCGAGCTTGACGAGCATCGCGCTCAATGTCGGCTGGGTGACGCCGCACGCTTCTGCCGCCTGGGCGAAACTGCGGTGGCGGTCTACGGCCACGATGTATTTCAGCTGCTGTAAGGTCATTCGATCGATTATTTCTATGCAAAGATAGAGATAAACGTTTGTTCGTCTATTGTTCGGGGCGTAATTTTGCGGTCGGAAACGGATTGTTCACCCTGAAAACCTACCCAATGGCACAAAAACAGTTTCACCGCCACCTCGCCGTCGCGGGATTTCCCCTCTACTGGATTCTGATCGCTTACCTCGTCGTGGGATATTTCTATCCCGTCGTCGGATTTCTCGCGCTCGTCTGCATGATCGCTCCCGTGGCTTTCGCCGTGCGCCGGGGACGCTGGTGGTGCGGCAACGCCTGCCCGCGGGGCAGTCTCTACGACCGGCTGCTCTCGCGCTATTCGCCCCATCGTCCCATCCCCGCGTTCGTGCGCACGTTCGGGTTCCGGCTCTTCATGGTGCTGTTCATCTTTACGATGTTCGGCGTTCAGATGTACCGTGCCCGGGGCGACTGGGATGCCATGGGCCGCGTCTTCTGGCTCATCATACTGGTCACGACCGTCGTCGGCGTGATCCTGTCGTTCGTCTATGCCCCGCGTACCTGGTGCTCGTTCTGCCCGATGGGGACGCTCTCGTCGTGGGTGTCGCCCCGGAGCGGCCGCCTGCCCGAGGGTTACCGCCGCATCTTCGTCAGCTCGCGCTGCCAGATGAAATGCCGGAGTTGCGCCCGCGTCTGCCCCATGCAGCTGACGCCCTACGACTGCCGGGGCGGGGCCGAAGGCTACCTGCATCCCGACTGCATCAAGTGCGGCCGGTGCGCCGTGGCCTGTCCTATCCGGATCATGACGCTCGACGGCCGGCCGTCGGACGCCTCGTGACGCACCGCGCTGCGTCGTCGCGTTTTTGCGGCGGGGAGTGACGGCGAGCCGGAGGGGTGTGCATGTCGGAAAAATTTCCTATCTTTACTACCCCTAAACGATTCTGCGATGAAACGTCTGTTGCCGCTCCTCTCCCTGCTCGTCTCGCTGCCCGTCGCGGCGCAGCGGCAGGATACGGTCCGCGTGGCCGAATTCGGCCTGCGCCCCCATACCTATGTCAACGCCGTCGGGCCGCTGCGCGAGGCGCTCCGCGCTTGCCGCGAGCGCGGAGCGCGGGTGCTGCTCTTCGAGCCCGGACGGTACGATCTCTGGCCCGAGGGGGCCGAGCGGCGGGAGTACTTCATCTCCAACACCTCGTCGGAGGAGGAGTGCCCGTCGAAAGAGAAGACCGTGGGGCTGCTGCTGGAGCGGATCGGCGACCTGACGGTCGAGGGCTGCGGCGCGACGCTGATGTTCCACGGCAAGATGACCATGCTGGCGCTCGACGGATGCGAGAACGTCGTGCTGCGCGACCTCGCCTTCGACTTCGAGCGCCCCGGCGGTTCGGAGATCACCTACGTGCGGGCGGAGCCGGGCCGGACCGAGGTGCGGCTGCACCGCGACGCGCGCTACGAGGTGGCCGACGGGCGCATCCACCTTTTCGGCGAGGGGTGGCGCTCCGACCGCAACCACTGCATCGAATACGATCCCGACAGCGAACGCTTCTTCTACAGCGAGGGGTGGAACCGGCTCGCCGCCTCCGCGGCCGAGGAGCTGGCTCCGGGGGTCGTGCGCTTCGCGACGCCCGCCGATTTCCGTCCGAAAGTCGGCAATACGCTCACCGTGCGCGACATCATCCGCGACCAGGTGGGGATGTTTCTCTTCCGCAGCCGTGGCATCGTGCTGGAGAACCTCCGCGTGCGCTACATGCACGGGCTGGGCATCGTCAGCCAGTATTCGCGCGATGTCACCATGCGCGGCGTGCGGTGCGAGCCGCGCGAGGGGAGCGGCCGGCTGCTGGCCTCCTCGGCCGACTTCATGCACTTTTCGGGGTGCAGCGGCCGGGTGCGGGTGCTGGGATGCCGTTTCGTCGGGGCGCAGGACGACCCGATCAACGTCCACGGTACCAACCTGCGCGTCGTGCGGCGCATCGACGACCGCACGGCGCAGTTGCGCTTCATGCATGCGCAGAGCTACGGTTTCGACGCCTTCTTCCGCGGCGACACGGTGGCTTTCGTCCGTGCAGCGACCATGGAGCGCTATGCCTCGGCCTGCGTGGCCGATGTGCGGCGCCTCTCCGACCGGGAGGTCGAGGTGCGCTTCGACCGGGCCCTTCCGCCCGGGATGGAACCGGGCAGCGACTGCGTGGAGAACCTGAGCTGCACGCCCGAGGTGGAGGTGCGCGGCTGCTATTTCTCCCGAACCAGCACGCGCGGCACGCTCATGACGACGCCCCGCAAGGTCGTCATCGCCGACAATGTCTATTACAAGACCGGCATGAGCGCCATCCTGATCGAGGGCGATGCGGCCGGGTGGTTCGAGTCGGGACCCGTGTGCGATGTGACGATCGAGAACAACACCTTCGTCGATTGCGCCTACAACGGCGGACCCAATCATGCCGTGATCGGCATCAACCCGTCGAATACGGAGGTCGACCCCGAGCGCCCCGTCCACCGCAACATCCGCATCGCGGGCAACCGTTTCCGCACCTTCGGCAATCCCGTCCTGTCGGCCAAGAGCACGGCCGACCTGCGTTTCGAGGGGAACGAGATCGTCGTCGGCGAGACCCCCGAGCGGCATGATCCGCTCCTGCTGTTCGACGGCTGTTCGGGTGTCGTCGTCCGCGACAACCGCGGCGACGGTCTGTCGCGCGAAGCCGTGGTCGCCGACCGCATGAAGCGCCGCCATCTGAAGAGCGACCTCTGATCGCGGCAGCTCCGGCCGGAGACGGCCGGATGCGCTGTTCGATTCGGAGCGGGTGCTCTCCGGTTTTTCCCCGCGGGGCCTTTTCGAACAATCCCCGATCCGAAACGGGGAACGGCCGGACGGACGAAATCGGTTCCTTTGCCGTATGAAACGACGAACCGATTTCGCTCCGACGATCCGCATTCCCTCCTTTCGCTGCCGGCTTCTCTGTGCGGCCGCTGCGCTTCTCGCGTCCTGCCGGGCGGAATACCATCCCTACGACACCCGCATCGACGGCCCGACGGGAATCAACGCGCGCAACATCGCCCGTATCGAGGAGGCGTGTGCCGGGCGGCACACGCTGCGCTTCGCCGTCATCGGCGACACGCAACGCTGGTACGACGAGACGAAGGCCGCCGTCGAGGCGCTCAACCGGCGCGACGACATCGATTTCGTGCTCCATACGGGCGACCTGGCCGACTTCGGCCTGCGGGCCGAGTTCGAGCGCCAGCGCGACATCCTCGACCGGTTGCGCATCCCCTATGTCGTGCTGCTGGGCAACCACGACTGCCTGGGGACGGGGCGCGAGGTCTTCGCGAAGATCTTCGGGAAGGCCGATTTCGCCTTCACGGCGGGCAACGTGCGCATGGTCTGCCTCAACACCAACGCGCTGGAGTTCGGCCACGAGGTCGCCGTTCCCGACTTCGGTTTTCTCGGACGCCAGATCGCGGAGTATCCTGCCGAGGCCGGGAAGACCGTCGTGGCGATGCACACCAAGCCTTTCACCGAACAGTTCGACGACAATGTCGCCCGCGTGTTCCAACATACGATCCGGCAGTTCCCTGCCTTGCAGTTCTGCGTGAACGGCCACGGGCACAACTTCTTCGTCGAGGAGCTGTTCGACGACGGGGTGCTCTACTACGAATGCGACAACATCGGCAAGCGGAGCTATCTGGTGTTCACGGTCGATGACGAAGGCTATGCGTATGAACGGGTGGCGTTTTAGGGCGGTCGTCGGCCTCGCGGCGGTCCTTGTGACCCTGGCGCCCGCCGCCGCGCGGGAGCCTGCGGCGGCGGAGCGGCACGGGGCGGATGTCGCCTGCGGGCTCGACCGCCGGCGGCACCGGGGCCGCGAGGGGTGGGAGCGTGCGATTCCCACGCATGTCAAGGCGCACTATGCCGGCGGCATGGGCTTGCTGTCGGTCGGATGCGGCTGGGACTACGGCAGAAAGTGCCGCTGGGAGACCGACGTGCTGGTCGGGGTGTTGCCCGGGGGCTGGTCCGACCGCACGCACGCGACCTTCACGCTCCGGCAGCATTACATCCCCTGGAGCATCCGTTGCGGCGACCGGCTGGCCATCGAACCCCTCTCGTGCGGCGTCTATTTCAGTCTCATCACGGGCGCGGATTACTGGATCCGCGAACCCGATCGCTATCCCGGGCGCAGCTATTACGGATTCGCCTCCCGTCTGCGGACCTATATATATGTCGGACAGCGGCTCGTCCTCTATCCGAAAAGCGACGGAGCGCTGCGTCACATCGCGCTTTACTACGAATTGAGCGCCAACGATCTCGACATCGTCGCCAAATGCGGCAACCGATCGCTCGGCCTCTCCGACATCGTCCGGTTCTCGGTGGGCGTCAAGTTCCAGCTGTTGCGGTAGATCGGCCGGATCGGTCGTCCCGAAGCGGTGCATATCATCCCGGCGGCGTGCCAACATATCGGCTTTTTTTGTACTTTTGTCGAAATTATCCGGCCGGAGCGCTCTGCCGTGGCGGCATCCCTCCCGGCGATTGATTGCCCTATGTCTTCGTTAGCCGTTATTCTCACCGTAGCCGGTTATATCGCCGTGTTGTTCGTCGTGGCGTGGCTCTCGGGCCGCCGTGCCGACAACGCGGGCTTCTTTTCGGGGGGCCGCTGCACGCCGTGGTACATGGCCGCCTTCGCCATGATCGGGGCCGCGATGTCGGGCGTGACCTTCATCTCGGTGCCCGGGTCGGTGGCCGCCGACGCCTTCTCCTACATGCAGATGGTCGCCGGATTCACGGTGGGGCAGCTCGTCGTCGCTTTCGTGCTCGTGCCGGCATTTTACCGGTTGCGGGTGGTTTCGCTCTACGAATACCTCGATGCGCGTTTCGGTGTCGCCTCCCATCGTACGGGGGCCTGGTTCTTCTTTCTCTCGAAGATGCTCTCGGCCGCACTCAAGCTCTACGTCGTCTGCGCCGTCATGCAGCAGCTGGTCTTCGACGCCTACGGCATCCCGCTGTGGGCGAATGCCGCGTTGACGGTGGGACTCGTCTGGCTCTATACGCGGCGGGGCGGGGTGAAGGTGCTCATCTGGACCGACACATTGCAGTCGCTTTGTCTGGTGGGAAGCCTCGTGCTGTCGGTGTTCTTCATCATGCGCGGGCTCGGCTGGTCGGCCTGCGACGTCGTGCGCGAGGTGAGCGCGTCGCCTCTCTCGCGGGTGCTTTTTCTCGACGACCCCTCGTCGGGCCGCTACTTCTGGAAGATGTTCGCGGCCGGCATCGTGCTGCTGGTCGCCATGACGGGGCTCGACCAGGACATGATGCAGCGCAACATGAGCTGTCCGACGCCGCGCGACGCGCAGAAGAACATCGTGGTGACGGCCTTGTGCCAGATCGTCGTCATCCTGCTCTTCCTCGTGCTGGGCGTGCTGCTCTATGCCTACATGGATTGCCGCGGGATGGCGGTGCCCGCCCGCGGCGACGAGGTGTTCCCGCTCGTGGCGGTCAACGGCGGATTGCCTCCGGTCGTCGGCGTTCTGTTCGTCGTGGGCCTTATTTCATGTACCTATTCGGCTGCCGGGGCCTCGCTCACGGCGCTGACCACCTCCTTTACGGTCGATCTGCTCGATGGCGTGAGACGCTACGACGAGCGGCGTCTCAGCCGCGTGCGGAGCCGGGTGCACGGCCTGCTGGCTGCGGGCATGGTGGGGCTGATCCTCGCCTTCGGCTATTGGGCCGACGACAGCGTCATCAACCTCGTGTTCCGCATGGCGGGTTACACCTACGGTCCGATCCTGGGCATGTTCCTTTTCGGGTTGCTCTCCCGGCGACGTGTCCGCGACCGATGGATGCCTGCCGTGGCCGTGGCGGCCCCGCTGCTGAGCGCCCTTCTGCAATATGCGGCCCGGACGCGGTGGGGGTATGAAATCGGATTCGAATTGTTGATCTATAACGCGGCGTTTACCGTCGCAGGCATGTTTATTCTGTTGAAGCGCGATGAGAAATAAGATCGTCTATCTGCTTGTTTTATTGTTGTCTGTTTGCGGACATGCGCGGGCCGCGGATATTCCGGCCCGAACGCGGGCCGAGATCGGGCGCACGTTGACGCGCATCGTCGGACGCGAGGTGAGCGGCGGTGCGGTGAAGGTCCAGGCCGTGAAGATCGGGCGCGGGGTGGTGGAGATCCACGCCTCGATCGGGCTGTCCTACTATCCGTTCCGCGAGGAGAACGTGCGGGCGATGCGCGATTCGGTGCGGGCGTTGCTGCCGGCCGAGCTGGCCAAGTCGAGCGTCGCGCTCTACACCGACCGCCACGAGATCGCCCAGCTGATCCCGATGGCCTGCCGCACGCCCGCGGCGCCCGATCCCAAAGCCAAAAAACGGAAAAAGGGGGCTCCGGGCGGTCCCGTGCCCTTCGTCAACCGCTCGGAACGCCCGCTGGTGACCCGTCTGAGTGCGTTGTCGCAGCCCGAACAGGGGCTCGCAGGACGACATATCGCGCTGTGGCAGAGTCACGGCCGCTATTTCGACCAGACGCAGAACCGCTGGCGCTGGCAGCGCTCGCGGCTGTGGGAGACCTGCGAGGATCTCTACACGCAGAGCTACGTGCTGCCCTACCTCGTGCCGATGCTCGAGCGGGCCGGGGCGGTGGTGATGCTGCCGCGCGAGCGCGACGTGCAGACCGTGGAGCTGCTCGCCGACAACGACGCCGAGGAGAGTTACGGCGAGACGTCGGGCGACCGTGCCTGGCGCGACGGCGGCGCAGGGTTCGCCCACCGCAAGTTCGTCTACCTCACGGGCGAGAATCCCTTCCGCCACGGAACGACGCGTGCGGTGGAGAGCGTTGCCGAGGGTGGGGCGGAGAGCCGCGCCGTATGGCGTGCGACGATTCCCGATACCGACGACTATGCGGTGTACGTGAGTTACGAATCGACGCCGCACAGCGTTGACGATGCGTCTTATACGGTGCATCACCTCGGGGGCGAGTCGAAGTTCGCCGTCAACCAGACGATGGGCGGCGGGACGTGGATCTACCTGGGGACCTTCCGACTCGAAGCCGGTGAGCGGGAGGTGGTGACGCTCTCCAACCGTTCGCGCGCGGCGGGCCGTACCGTATCGGCCGACGCGGTGAAGATCGGCGGCGGCTACGGCAACGTGGCCCGCACGGTGGGGCCTGCGCTGCGGGTCGCCGGTACCGAATATGCCGAGGAGACGAGCGGCTATCCCCGTTTCTGCGAGGGGGCGCGCTACTGGTTGCAGTGGGCCGGTTTCGGCGAGGAGGTCTATGCGCCGAAGGGGCATACCGACGACTACAAGGAGGACTACATGTCGCGCGCCCACTGGGTCAACGCCCTGATGGGGGGCTCGGAGCGCATGCCCGACTCGACGGGGCTGCGCATTCCCGTCGATATGGCGCTGGCGTTCCACTCCGACGCCGGGGTGCGCGACGGCGACGAGACGATCGGGACACTGGGCATCTACTACACGCGCGACAAGGGCGGCCGCTTCGAGGGCGGTGCCGACCGGTACCGCTCGCGCGACCTCACGGACCTGGTGATGACGCAGATCGTCTCCGACATCCGGCGCACGTGGGAGCCCGAGTGGAACCGTCGGGGCATGTGGAACCGTACCTACTACGAAGCGCGCGTGCCGGGCGTGCCGACCATGCTGCTCGAACTGCTCTCGCACCAGAATTTCGCCGACATGCGCCTGGGCAACGACCCGCGGTTCAAGTTCCTGGTGAGCCGCGCCGTGTATAAGGGTATCCTTCGCTATATCAGCTCGCAATACGGAACACCTTATGTCGTGCAGCCGCTGCCGGTGGAGGCCTTCTCGGTGCGTTTCGCCGACGACGGCAGCACCGAGCTCAGCTGGTCGCCCGTCGTCGACTCGCTGGAGGCCACGGCCGCGCCCGAGGGCTACATCGTCTATACGCGCCGCGACGGCGGCGGCTTCGACAACGGCCGCCGCGTCGCGGAGCCGCGCCTGACGGTGGTGCAGGAGCCCGGGTGCATCTACAGCTACCGGGTGACGGCCGTCAACGCCGGGGGCGAGAGCTTCCCGAGCGAGACGCTCTCGGCGTGCCGCATGCCCGACGAACGGGGGCGTGTGCTCGTTGTCAACGGGTTCGACCGCGTGAGCGCACCCGTCGCTTCGGCCTGCGACTCGTTGGCCGGATTCTACCACGACCTCGACGGCGGCGTGCCCGACCGGCGCGACATCTCGTTCATCGGCGCGCAGCGGGTCTACGACCGGTCGCTCTCCCGGATCGAGAACGACAGCGTGGCGCTCGGCGCCTGCCATTCCGATTTCGAGACCGACGTCATCGGCGGCAACACGTTCGACTATCCCTACCTCCACGGCCGGTCGGTCGCCGCGGCGGGCTACTCGTTCTGCTCGGCCTCGGTGCGGGCGGTCGAGCGCGGTGCCGTGCCGTGCGAAGGGTACGATGCGGTCGATCTGATCCTGGGCAAGCAGCGGACGATGCGCATGGGGCGCGGCGTGGTGCCCGACGCGTTCCGGACCTTCACCCCCGAATTGCAGCGCACCCTGCGGCAATACCTCGCCGGGGGCGGGGCGTTGTTCGTCTCGGGGAGTTTCGTGGCGACCGACCTCTGGACGGGCCCCGGAGCCTCGGACGAGGGGCAGCAGTTCGCCCGCGAGGTGCTCCGCTATGCCTACGCGGGGAGCCAGGCCGCCACGCAGGGGCGCGTGCGCGTCACGACGGCCCGCGCGGGGCTGTCGCGCGGCGACTACTTCTACCACGACCGTCCCGCCCGCGACCGCTATGCCGTGGAGGCGCCCGATGCGCTGGAGCCGGCCGACCGCACGGCCTTCGCCGTGCTGCATTATACCGAGACCGGACGTCCGGCGGCCATCGCCTCGGCCGAGGGGCGGACCTTCGTCATGGGCTTCCCGTTCGAGGCGCTGCGCAGCGAGTGGGAGCGCGACCGGCTGATGCGCGACGTGCTGCGCTTTCTGACAACCGAACAAACCTTGAAATAATCCGAAAATGAAAAAAGGCAATTGGCTCATCGTGTTCGGGGCCGCTCTGGCGGTCGGCTGCGGAGCGGACCGGACGATCCGGGTGGAGGATCTGCGGTGCGAGAACCTCTCCTCGCCGACGGCCGTCGACGAACTCCGGCCCCGCTTCAGCTGGAAAATAGCGGCGGAGGGGCCCTTCAGGCAGGCGGCATACGAGATCCGCGTGGCCACCGATTCGCTGGCGCTGCTCTCCGGCGCCGCCGATCTGTGGAACCCGGGCGAGGTGGCGGACTCCTCGTCGGTGGGGATCCCCTATGGCGGGCGGGCGCTGGAGTCTCCGTCGCTGGCCTACTGGAAGGTGCGGGTGCGCGACCGGGAGGGGCGGCTGTCGGCATGGAGCCCGATCGCCCGCTTCGGCATCGGGCTGTTAGACCCCTCCGCCTGGCCCGAAACCTACATCGGCATGACGGGCTGCACGTCGCCGCTGCTGCGCCGGCGCGTTTCGGGGCTCGATCCCCGTCGGACGCATCTGCTGCATGTCAATTCGCTGGGGTATCACGAGGTGTATGTCAACGGGGCGAAGGTTTCCGACGAAGTGCTCGCGCCCGCCGTGTCGCAGCTCGACAAGCGGTCGTTGGCGGTGACCTACGACGTCACGCCCTACCTGCGGGAGGGCGACAACGAGCTGGTGCTGTGGCTCGGCCGCGGGTGGTACCGCAAGGGGCTCTTCGGCACGGAGCACGACGGCCCGCTCGTGCGGGTGCGGCTCGACGAGATGGCCGGCGGCACGTGTACGACCCGCCTCGAGAGCGATGCCTCGTGGTCGGCGTGCGAGAGCGGTTACGACGATACGCAGACCACGACGTGGTTCCCGCTGCGATTCGGCGGCGAGTGCGTGGACGGCCGGCGGGTGTTCGCCGACCTGCGGCCCGAGACGCTCGACGGGGCGGTCTGGACCCCGGTCTCGGTGGTGCGGGTCGCCGACCGGGCCGTCTCGCCGCGTATGTGCGAGCCGAACCGGTTGGGAGAGGCGGTCGCACCGGTAAGCCTCCGGCAGGAGGCCGACGACGTGTGGGTGGCCGATATGGGCCGCACGCTCACCGGCTGGATCGAACTCGGCATGCCGCCGCTCGAAGCGGGCAGCCGGGTCACGATCGAATACAGCGACTGGCTCGACGACGACGGGACGTTCGCCCGGCCCGAGGGCGAGGCGGCGTTCGGCCGCGACGTCTATATCGCCCGGGGCGGCGGGAACGAGGTGTTCCGCAACCGCTTCAATCACCACGCGTTCCGCTACCTGCGCATCTCCGGCCTTCCCGCCCGGCCCGAGAGGCTCGCGGCCCGGCCGATCCGGGGCGCCTTCGGCGATGCGGCCGAGTTCGAGTGTTCGGATGCCGATCTGAATGCCATCTACGGCATGGTGAAACATACGCTGGGCAACCTGGCCCTCGGCGGCTATGTCGTCGATTGCCCGCATCTGGAGCGGATGGGATACGGCGGCGACGGAAACGCGTCGTGCAGGACCTTCCAGACCCTCTACGATGCCGCGCCGCTCTATGCCAACTGGATGCGGATGTGGGCTGATTGTATCCGCGAGGACGGCGGCATGCCCCACAACGTGCCCAATCCCTACCCGGCGGGCGGCGGTCCCTACTGGTGCGGGTTCATCATCACGGCATCGTGGCAGAGCTGGATCAACTACGGCGACGATCGGTCGTTGCAGCGCTACTACCCGCAGATGAAGCGGTGGCTGGAGTATGTCGACCGCTATACGGTGGACGGTCTGCTGCGCCGCTGGCCCGACACCGACTACCGGGGGTGGTATCTGGGCGACTGGCTGGCGCCGGCGGGTGTCGACTTCACGGCGCCCGAGTCGATCGATCTGGTGAGCAACTGCTTCGTCTGCGACTGTCTGGCGACGATGGCGAAGATCGCCGCCCATCTCGGAGAGGCGGAGCAGGTCGCGGCCTACGACGCCCGTTGCCGCGCTCTGCGGCAGCGGATTCACGACACGTTCTTCGACCCTGCGACGGCCCGTTATGCGACGGGATCGCAGATCGACCAGGCCTATCCGATGCTGGTCGGCGCGGCGGATGCCGAGGCCGAAGCCGTCGCGGCGCGGTTGTTCGCCGATACCGAAACCCGCCTCGGCGGACATATCGGAGCCGGGTTGGTGGGTGTGACGATCCTGACCGACTGGGCGATCGATGCCGGGTGCGCCGACTTCGTCTACGGGATGCTCAAGCGGCGCGAAGCGCCCGGCTACCTCTATATGATCGACCGCGGCGCCACGACGACGTGGGAGAGCTGGGACGGCGAACGGAGCAAGATACACAACTGCTACAACGGCATCGGCGCCTGGTTCATCCAGGCGCTGGGCGGCATCCGTCCCGACGAGGAGGAGCCCGGCTATCGGCATATCCTCTTCCGGCCGCAGATCCCCGAAGGGGTGACGTGGGCGCGGGCGGCGAAGGAGACGCCCTACGGGACCGTTTCGATCGCCTGGCGGACGGAGGAAAACCGGGTGACGGCCGAACTCCGGATTCCGGCCAATGCGCGGGGGACGTTCGTCCTGCCGGCCGGAACGACGGAGTGCGACGTCGACGGGACGCGGATGTCGGCGGCGGACGGACGTGTCGCAATGGAGAGCGGACGGCATCGGATCGCGTATGAAAAGTGAAACTTAAAATAATTCGTATCATGTCATTGGAACAGACGATCTCCAAGGAGATCATGGAGGCCATGAAGGCCAAGAACCAGGTGCGCCTCGCTGCCCTGCGCAACGCCAAGAAATACATCCTCGAGGCCAAGACCGCAGGGGCGGCTGTGGCCGAACTGCCCGACGCCGACGTGCTGAAGATCATCGCCAAACTCGCCAAGCAGGGTGCCGATTCGGCCGCGATCTTCGCCCAGCAGGGACGGCAGGATCTGGCCGACGAGGAGTTGGCGCAGGTAGCCGTCTTCGAGGAGTTCCTGCCCCGGAAGCTCTCGGCCGAGGAGCTCGAAGCCGAGGTGCGGGCGATCATCGCCGAGGTGGGCGCCGCCTCGATGAAGGAGATGGGCCGGGTGATGGGCGTCGCTTCGAAGCGCCTGGCGGGCCGCGCCGACGGCAAGGAGATTTCGGCGGCGGTGCGGGAGCTGCTGTCGTAGCGTGCGGCCATGAAACGGCTGTCGCTCGCGCTGTGCGGGCTCCTGTCGCTGCTTCCGGCTGCCGCCCGGAAGCCCGCCGCGTGCTTCGGTCTGCCCTGCGCGGTCGAGCGGGGCAAATATGTCGTCACGGTCGGGACCGCCGCCGGGCCGCGGCGCTTCGTCTTCGATACGGGGGCTTCGCGTACCTGCATCAGCGAACGGTTGCGCCGTGAGTTGGATCTTCCGGCAGCGGGGCAGGTCTCTGCCGGCGATTTCGAAGGGCATCGCACGACGATTCCCTGTGTCCGGATCCCCCGGCTCGCGCTGGGAGAGGCGTCCCATACCGATGTGGTGGCCGTTGTGTTGCCCGATTCGTCCTATCTCTTCCGCTGCCTGGGGTTCGACGGGGTGGTCGGGAGCGACCTGCTGCGCCGCTGGGCCGTGCGGATCTCCGCGGCCGATTCGACGATCGTGCTGTCGGACGACGTTCGGTCGCTCGGGGTGGCGGATCGCCGTCGGTCGGTGCGGTTAGACCGGGCGAGCACGGTCCCGGTTCTTCCTGTCAGCGTGTGCGACGGCGGCAGGAAGCTGAAGTTTTTCGTGAAGTTCGACACCGGCTCGCCCGGATTCGTCGACTGCCGCTACGACCGGTGCCTCGATCTGATCGGGCGGGGAATCCTGCGCGATGTCCGGCATACGGTCGGCCATTCCGGCAATCTGGGCTGGACCAACCGTTCGGTGGTCCGCGAGGCCGTGCGGGGTGTGATCCCCTCGCTGGAACTCGGCGGCGTGCGGATCGAAGGGGTGCCGCTCGAAGTGACCCACGGCGCAGGCAGCAAGCTGGGATGCGGACTGCTGCGGTACGGCGATGTCGTCGTCGACTATCCCGGGCGGCGGTTGTGGCTGCTGCCCCGCGGGGAGACGTCCGCCGTGCCCGCCGCGCCGCTGCGCAATGTCACCGTCGCGCTCGACGGCGGACGGCTGGTGGTGGGGCAGGTATGGGACGAGAGCCTGGCCGGCACGGTCGCTCCGGGCGACCGCATCGTGCGGCTGGGGTCGATCGATGTCGAAAGGGTGGATCCCTGCGCGGTCGTGCGGGGCGAAATCCGGGGCGACCGGCCCGAAATGACCGTGGAGCGGAGCGACGGCGAACGAGTAACGATTCTTGTAAAAAATTTGTGATATGCACGTTTTGGAAAATCTGCATCGGAATGTGAAGACGATCGCCATGCCGCTGGGTATGGTCGTCGGGGCGTTGCTCTGCCGCCCGATCACGGCGCTCGAAGTCGCGAGCGGCCACCTGATCACGCCGGCATTGATCTTCGCGATGCTCTTCTTCACCTTTTGCCGGGTGAAACCCTCGGAAATGCGCCCATCGATGCTCCACGTCTGGTTGCTGGCGATCCAGATCGCGGGGTGCGGGGGCATCTATCTGCTGCTGCGTCCGTTCGATGCCGTGCTGGCGCAGGGGGCGATGGTTTGCGTGCTGGCTCCGGTGGCGATGGCCGCCGTGGTCATCGGCGGCATGCTGGGGGCCAACGTTGCCACGATGGCCACCTACAGCCTCATCTGCAACATGACGATTGCGCTCGTGGCGCCGGTGGCGCTTTCGCTGGCGGGAACGGGCCACTGCACCCTCGCGCAGATCCTCATGCGCATTGCGCCGCTGCTCGTCATGCCCTTCGCCGCGGCGCAGTTCTGCCGGCTGGTGCTGCCCCGTGCGGCCCGGTGGATCGGCGACCACAGCCAGCTGTCGTTCTACATGTGGCTGGTGTCGCTGACGGTGGTGATCGGCCGCACGACCTCGTTTATCGTCGACCTGCACGACGCCTCGCTGGCAGTCGAGCTCTCGCTGGCGCTTGTCGCTCTGGCGATCTGCCTCGTCCAGTTCAAGGCGGGCCGCATGCTCGGACGCCGCTACGGCGATGCCGTGGCGGGCGGGCAGTCGCTCGGGCAGAAAAACACCGTGCTGGCCGTCTGGATGGCGCAGTCGTTCCTCGACCCGATCTCGTCGATCGCCCCGACTGCCTACATCGTCTGGCAGAACTTCGTGAACTCGTATCAGATCTATCGAAAGGATCGGGAGCAGCTGCCGGTGGCGTGTCCGGATGATCGGTCCGGGGCATAGCGGGCGGCCGGTCGCCGTGCGATCGAATGAAACGGGCAGACCTCTTGAAGGCCTGCCCGTTTCATTTTCGTGGGCCGGAGGATCCTGTCGCCTGTGCCGCTCTCTGGCCGGGATGTCAGCGGGAACAGGCGGTCAGGTACTCTTTCAGCAGCGTGTAGTTGTTCCACAGACGCTGGTTGATCGAGGTGAGGATGCCCATCTCGCCGCGCGAGCGGGTGCGGGAGACATAGGTGCGGATCATCTCCTCGACCGGGGCGGATTCGAGTGTGCGGAGCGCTGCGGCTGCGGCATCGCGCGATACGGGCCGCTCGTCGGCGAGCGCTTCGTCGCGAAGCCGCCAGCCCGGCTCCATGGCACGCACGACCCGGTCCATCAGCAACTCGAACGAGAGCGAGGCCCGGAAATGGCGCAGGTTGGCCGCCTGGTCCGGGGTGCGCTGCCGGTCGGTCAGACGGTCGATGGCGGCGATTATCTCCTGCCGCGACCGGATGTCGTCCTCGCCGAGCCGTCCCCAGTCGGGGCGGAAGGCGAAGTATTCGGGCGATTGCGGCCCCTCCCACGCGTTGGCCGTGTCGACGGCGGCCATCAGCGGGGCAAGCGCCGCAGCGGCGTCGGAGCCGAAGTCCCGGTCGAAATACTCCCGGTAGAGCGCTTCGACGGTCGCGTCGTCGGACGTGCGGGCGTAGCGGGCGAACGAGAGGAAGTTGTAGCGGGTCTCGGCCGTGCGCCAGTGGATGGCCACGACGCCCTGGAGCCCCTGCTCGCGGGCCAGCTCCACGTGGTCCTTCATCCGGGCGACGCGCGGCTGCTGGTGCCACATCTGGTTGTCGCCTTCGAGCCAGGGGACCGCCCATACCTTGCGGTGGCGGGCAATCTCGGCGAGAAACTCCGGCTGGCGCGTGCGCCCCAGGTCGGGATTCAGGCAGCTGAAGACGACCTCGCGGGGCAGCGCGCGGTCGAGCCCCCGCAGGATGCCGGGCAGCTGGCCTCCTCCGCCCCAGCCGCCGATGATGAGTTTGGCGTGCGACCCTCTTTCGCGGAGGTATGTGAGCGTGCGGCGGATGTATTCGAGCGACCATACGCCCACGAACCGCTCGCCGTCGCTCTGCGCCTCCTCGAACAACGCCGACTCCCGCCGGTATGCAGCCGCGAAGGCCGGGTCTTTCAGCGCCTGTTCGACCACGACGCCCAGAAACGAATGTTCGTTGAGCCACAGCCACACGTAGTCGATGTCGGGGTAGTTGTCCAGCAGGTCGTCGAGCGCCGCGCGGTGCAGTTCGACCGAGGTCGGGTGGCACGGGTTGGGGACCATGTTGCCCGCCCCCAGCCAGAAGAAGCAGCTGCCGGCGGCGTAGAGCGAGAAATATTCGGGCGGGACGACGCCGAACTCGAATCCCATGGCCATCTCGATGCCGCGGTCGTGGGCCATGCGCAGCACGTCGCGCATCAGGTGCTGGGTGTTGCGGTAGTGTTCGTCGGGGCTCTTCGAGCGCAGCGAGCAGTCGCTGCCGAACGCTTCGGCGCCGCGCGGCACGTCGAGCGCCCGCTGCGACCCGAAGGCGAACTCGTCGAGACGCAGCGGCAGCGCGCCCCAGCGGCTGCCGAGCGAGTTGTCGAGCATGGCGTTCGGCACGATGCCCCGGTAGGAGATGCGCACCATCGGCTCGACGTAGGTCGCGTAGCGTTCGCCGCCGCCCGTGTAGTTGTGGAACCCGATGAAGTTGATCCCCTCGGCCCGGCAGGCGTCGAGGTAGGCCGCGTAGTCGGCCTTGTTCCACGCGGTCGGGCCGCAAAGGAAGTTGTGCCACGGCAGAACGCCGCGGATTTCGAACGGCTCGGCGGCGAATCCGGCCGATACGAGCGCGGTGAGGAGGATAATAAGAATCCGTTTCATGATCGTCGCGGTCAGAGTTCTACGGTGATCGTCTGTTTGTCGCCCCGGATGTTGCGGACCCAGATCCACGAGGCGTTGCCGATCAGCTCCGTTTCGTAGCCCTCGGGGGCCTTCAGCAGCCGCGGGAACGGTCCGACGCGGAGGTCGGCGGCCTCGAATCCGCCGATCCCCTCCAGCTCGACCGTGCAGCGGCGCAGCCAGCGCTGGTGGTCGACCTTCACCCGGATGCGGTGCGTCCGCCCTTCGGCGTCGACCACGGGCCAGTCGACGCACTCCATCGTATCCCACAGCCAGGGCAGGCGGGGCATCAGCGTCAGCCGCCGGCCCTCGCAGCGGATGCCGGCGACGATCGAGAAGGCCTTGAGGATCTCGGCCTCCTGCACCAGGTTGCCCTCGTCGCCCGGGTTCTCCATGATCTCGCGCCGCCCCTCGGAGTGGACGCCGAAGGTGTGGTCGAGCCCCTTCTCGTAGTTGTCGTAGTTGAAGCACTCGTGCATGACGAAGGGGTTCTTTTCGTAGGACATCTGCTCGATGACCCCGCCGTCGTAGCCCAGCCGTGCGATGCCCTCCAGGCATTTGGTGTAGACGTTCACGTCGTCGGCGAGCAGCGCCGCCTGCGTGAAGAATCCCTGTCCGTAGCCGCACATCGTCTCGTCGTGGCGCCCGCCCATGCCGGTCCAGCCGGTGTTGCTGACGAACCCGTATTTGCGGAAGTATTCGCCCCGGGCCATCCAGTGGCGCAGCAGCCGGTAGCTGGCGGCATGAATGTCGGCGAACGGACCGTCGGCGCGGGGCGAGAGGTAGTCGTAGTGGAGGATGTAGGGGAGCTGGCGCGTCCAGTGCCACGTGGGCCAGCTGGTGCCGTCCCAGTCGGAGATGTCGTAAGCGCGTCCGTTGCGGCTGTCGATGCCGTTGAACCAGCATCCCGCGGGGGCATAGCTGAACCCTCCGTCGGAGACGAGCCGCGCGAGCGCCCGCTCCATCGACGAGCGGATCCGGGCGGCCTGCGCGGCGAGCTCCGTGCGGCCCGAGGCGGCGGCCATGTCGGCGATCTGCGCCATCGCGGTGTAGATCCCGTAGTTGCCGAAAATACTGTAGACGGGGTAGTCGGTGCTGGGGTTGCCCGAGAGCTCCGAGGTCGAGGGGAGCAGTCCGCCGTAGGGCGAGGCCTGCATGAGCGAATCGACCCACGACACCACCGGGGCGATGCCGTCGCAGAACTCGCGCCCCAGGTCGCGGTCCATGCCCCCGGCGCGCCAGGCCGAGCAGATGCCGGCCAGGACGAGGGCGTTGCCGTCGAGTTCGACGTGCGGGGCGGGGGTATGGAGTTCGCGTCCCCAGTGGTCGCCGTGGGTGATGTGGGCGAGGAAGTAGCGCGAGATCGTGCGGGCTTCGTCGGCGAAGCCCAGACGCGAGAGCTCGATGACGCCGCGGCCGCAGTCGCGCGTCCACATGTCGTTGTAGTACTGGGGGACGCCCTCGGGTTCGGTCGAGGTGTGGAAGAATCCCGCGGGGAACCGTTCGGAGGAGCCGTCCTCGATCTTGTTGCGCATGTCCTGCAACGTCTCGGCGAAGATGGCCGTCGCCTGTTGCGCGAAGCGGTCGCCCGTAAAGCGCAGCCGCGGTACGGCCGTCCGGCGGGTTTCTGCCTCGGTTTTGCGCTCCGAGGCCGTTGTCGCGGGGCCCGCCGCCAGCAGGGCGAGGCCCGAGAGGATCCAGATGATTCGTTTCATATTCGTTCGGGTTGGTTCGTGCGGTGTCTTTTCGAGCGGCCCGGGCGTCGGGGCGACGGTCATGCGGGCCGGCCGTTTGCAAATTTAGTCCCGGCAGCCGATTTTGGCATAAATATTAAGAATGGAAAAAGTATCCTGGATTAAAATAGTACAACCTTTGGTTAATCGATGCGCATCGCGGCGACGCGGCCGCCGCATCCGGACGGTCGCGAACGCAAGCGGAGCCGTCTGCCCGCAAGGGGTAGACGGCTCCGCCGTGGATCCGGACGACTCGCCGGGGATCAGATGGCCGTGTGCGGCCGGCTTTCGGGCGCCGCGCCGAACTCCTCGTTCGGCCGGGGACCCATGACGAAGGTCAGCGTGCCGCCGGCCATGATATCGTCGTAGGTGATATAGGCCTTGTCGTAGGGCTTGCCGTTGAGCTCGACCGACTGGATGTAGATGTTCGTCGCCGGGTCGTTCTCGGCCCGGATTTCGAACCGCTTGCCCTCGGGCAGACGGAGCGTCGCCCGGTCGAAGAGCGGGCTGCCGAAGACGAAGATGCCGTTCGACGGGTTGACCTGGTAGAATCCCAGGGCCGAGAGGATATGCCAGGCCGACATCTGGCCGCAGTCCTCGTTGCCGATGATGCCGTCGGGCCGGTCGGTGTAGAACTCCCGCTGGATGTAGCGCACCTTCTCGGCCGTCTTCCACTGCTGGCCCGCATAGGGATAGAGGTAGACGATGTGATGGCTCGGTTCGTTGCCATGGGCATACATGCCGATCAGACCCGAGATATCCATCGACGCCTCGGCGCCCATGTCGCCTTCGGCGGTGAAGAACTCGTCGAGCTTGGCCGTGAAGGGGGCGTCGCCGCCCATCAGCTCGATCAGCCCTTCGGGGTGCTGCGGCACGAAGAAGGTGTACTGCCAGCCGTTGCCCTCGCAGAAGTGGCCCACGCCGTGGATCGACTGGAAGGGGTCGTAGGGGGCGAGCCACTCGCCGTTTTCGAGCTTCGGACGGATGAAGTGGATCGACGGGTCGAAATAGTGCGCGTAGTATTTCCCGCGCTTGAGGTACTCCTCGTAGTCGGCCTTGCGCCCGAGTTTTTTGGCCACCTGCGCCACGCCCCAGTCGCCTACGGCGTATTCCATGGCGATCGAGGTGGCGTTGGCGACCTTGTCGTCGGGGATGAATCCCTTTTCCAGCACGTAGGGCACGGCGTCCTGCTTGGGGTAGGTCGTCGAGGCCTTCATCGCACGGTAGGCGCGGTCGACGTCGAAGCCTCCGATCCCCTTGAGGATGGCGTCGGAGATGACCGGCACGGCGCTGTAACCCGGCATGGTGTTGGTCTCGGCACCCGGGAGGGCCCAGATCGGAAGTTTGGCCTGCTGGTCGTAGATCGAGAGCATCGAGTTGATGAGGTCGGGGAGCCGCTCCCGGCGGATGAGCGTGTAGAGCGGGTGCAGCGCCCGGTAGGTGTCCCACAGCGAGAAGGTCGAGTAGTTGGTCCAGCTTTCGCCCCGGACGATCCGGTCGTCGTGGCCGCGGAACTCGCCGTTGACGTCGCAGTAGGTCGTCGGGGCGATGAAGGCGTGGTAGAGCGCCGTGTAGAAGATCTTTTTTGCGGCTTCGTCGGCAGTCTCTATCTCGATGACGTCGAGCTCCTCGTTCCAGCGGCGGAGGGCCTCGGTCCGCACCGTCCTGAAATTCCAGTCGGGAATCTCGGCCCGGAGGTTTTCGAGCGCGTTGGCGCAGCTCACCGACGAGATGGCCACCTTGACCTGAACCTGCTTCTCGTCGCCGAAGGTCAGCACGCTCTTGGCGCCCCGGCACCGGATCTCGCTCCCCTCGACGGGGGTGTCGGCGTCGAAAAGCGCCACCGAACGGATCGGCTTGTCTGCGGTGAGCACGAAGAAGACCTTGTGGGGTCCCCAGCCCTGCGAGAAGCGGTAGCCCTCGACCGTGTGCGCGTCGATCTGTTTGAAATAGGTGTCGTAGGCTCCGTCGCCGTTGCCCTCCTCGAGGTTGATCAGCAGCCGGTGGTCCGCAGCCTCGGGGTAGGTGATGCGGTGCAGCGCCGTGCGGGTCGAGGCCGTCATCTCGATCCCCACGCCGTTGTCCATCCTGAGCGCGTAGTAGCCCGGTGCGACGGTTTCGTTGTCGTGGCTGTAGTAGGACGAGCAGCTTCCCTCGATGTTTTCCTGGCTGCCGCGTTTCGACCGCAGCTCGCCCGTGTAGGGCATGATCTGGATGTCGCCCAGGTCGGTGCATCCCGTACCGCTCAGGTGGGTGTGGGCGAACCCGATGACGATGCTGTCCGAATGGTGGTATCCCGAGCACCAGTCCCATCCCTTGTGGATGTTCTGCGGTCCGGCCTGGATGGCGCCGAAGGGGACGGAGGCCCCCACGAAGACGTGGCCGTGGCCGCCCGAACCGATGTAGGGGTCGACGTAGGCGGCCGGTCCGTCGAGGGGGGCGGCGCCTCCGCAGGCTGTCAGTGCTGCGCCCCAGACGAGGGCGATGAGCAAATGGCTGATTTTTTTCATGCGTTTGGTGTTTATCATGGTTCAAATTGGTCTTACGACGGTTCGTGACACACTGCAAAAGTATACATTTTCTGCCTTGAGCTACTATTTTAAGATATGAAAACAGCTCTAACGTTAAAATAGTATTATGATTGGTTAATTAACGCATATCTCCGCCACGGGGTTCTGTCTACTTTTGCGATAACGAATTCGAAAGCGAACGGGTTCGCGGAACATTTTTACTAATTAAACAGGCGCGAATGGCATAAAAACGTTATGAACGGGACCGGGGTCCCGACAGCCGGGCGGAAGCCGGCGAAAAGTCCACTACAAACCACAAACCTAATTCAATCAACCTTATGAAGAACAATTTCAACTTGACGCGGCTTCGTCGGATCGGTCTGCGAAGCTGGCTATTGGTGTTCGCGGTATCGTTGCTGTTGCCGCTGGGCGCGGTGGCGCAACGGGGCCAAAATTCCCCCCCCCTCGCCAGATCGTTTCGGGACGGGTCGTAGATGAGAGCGACGTGCCGATCGTCGGCTGCAACGTGCTGGTGAAGGGCACCGCGGTAGGCGCGACGACCGATTCGGAGGGCCGGTTCTCGTTCGAGGTGCCGGAGTCGGCCCGGACACTCGTATTCTCGTTCCTGGGCATGGAGCCCGTAGAGCGCCCTGTCGGCGCGGACCTGCATGTGGTGCTCGCTTCGTCGGCCTCGGCGCTGGACGAAGTCGTGGTCGTGGGTTACGGCACGCAGAAGAAGGCGACCCTCTCGGGTGCCGTGTCGAGTATTTCCAACAAGGATATTCTCACGACCAAGGCCCCGTCGCTGGCCGTCGCACTGGCCGGCAAGGTTCCGGGACTGCGCATCCGTCAGACCAACGGTATGCCGGGCAGCTTCTCCACCAATATCAACGTGCGCGGTCTGGGAACGCCGATGATCGTCATCGACGGCGTGGTGCGCAACGAGACGACCGAATTCCAGAAACTCAACCCCGAAGATATCGAGAGCATCACGGTGCTCAAGGACGCCTCGGCGGCGATCTACGGTATCAATTCGAGCAACGGCGCCATCCTGGTGACGACCAAAGCCGGCTCGCAGGGCCCGCTGCACGTGTCGCTCAACGCCAACTGGGGATTCTCCCAGCCCACGCAGCACACCCGGATGATGAATGCCTATCAGTACTGGGAGATCCGTAACGAGGACGGAGTCTATTCGGGCGGCTCGCCCTATTTCGCCACGCGCGAGGAGTTGCAGGCCTACCAGTCCCTCCCGAACGTCGACTGGTACAACGAGGTCTTCAAGAAGGCGGCCTTCCAGCACCAGTACAACATCGTCCTCGAAGGCGGTACGGACCGCGTATCGACCTATACGAGCGTCGGCTACATGACCGACAACGGCATGTTGCGCTCGGGCGACATCGGCTACGACAAATATTCGTTCCGCAGCGGCAACAAGCTCAAGGTGAACAAATACCTGCGTTTCGACCTGAACCTCTCGGGATATACCGACCTGCGCAAGCAGCCCGGTACGTGGGACGACGCATTCTTCTATCTCAACAAGGCCGTGCACGGCATCATCCCTTCGGAGACCGTGTTCGCCAACAACAATCCGCTCTACTACAACCGGCCCCGTCCGATCAACGATAACCCGGTGGCCTTCTCCGACCGCGATCTGTTCGGCTACGGCGAGTGGCGCGACAAGTTCTTCCAGTCGTCGTTGAGCGCGACGTTCGACATGCCCGGCGTCGAGGGCCTTTCGCTCAAGGCGCAGGTGGCCTACGACTCGAAGAACACGATCCGCACCCGCGTCCAGAAGCGCGTGATGACCTACACCTACTCGTCGCTCGACGACTCCTATGCCTCTTCGGCCAACTACGATCCCAGCATCCAGGAGGAAGATTGGGATTCGTCGCGTCTCAATTTCCAGGGGTCGATCAATTACAAGCGCACCTTCGCCGACGCTCACAACGTGAGCGCCGTGGCCGTGTTCGAAACCCGTCGCGAAACGGGCCGCTACCTGAGCGCCAAGCGTTTCTACGACAACGACCTGTTCACGACCGACAACATCGACCGTGCGCCCGTCACCGGACAGCAGACCGGCGGAAACACCAGCGAACAGACCTTCGTCTCGGTCGTGGGACGTTTCAACTACGACTTCAAGAGCAAGTACATGGTCGAATTCGCATTCCGCGAGGACGGCTCGTATCGCTATGCGCCCGACCGGCGCTGGGGCTTTTTCCCCGTCGTGTCGGCGGCTTGGCGCATCTCCGAGGAGCCGTTCCTCAAGGATAACGTCGCCTTCCTGAGCAACCTGAAGATCCGCGCGTCGTGGGGCCGTTCGGGCGAGGATGTCGGCAATCCGTTCCAGTATGTTCCCGGTTATGTCGGCGGTGGCGGCTATGTGCTCGGAGGCGGCACGTATACCAGCGGCTATGTCAGCTCGGGGCTGATGAACGCCAACCTGACGTGGGTCTCCACGGAGACGACCGACTTCGGTATGGACCTGACGATGTGGGACGGTCTGCTGGACTTCTCGTTCGACATCTACCGTCGCGACCGCGATGGGCTGCTCGGCACCCGTCTGGGGGCGCTGCCCAATACGTTCGGCGCCTCCATGCCGCAGGAGAATCTCAACTCGGACCGCACCGAAGGTTTCGAACTGATGATCGGCCACCGCAATACGGTGGGCGAGTTCCACTACGGCGTCACGGCCAACATGAACTTCAGCCGCTCGAAGACCACCTACCAGGAGCGCTCGCCCTATCGCAGCAGCTGGGACCGCTGGAGGAACGGGAACATCGATCGCTACCACGATATCGGATGGGGCTACGAGGTGATCGGCCGCTACGAGAACTACGACCAGATCCGCAACGGCGTGATCGAGACGGGCGGATACGGCAACTCGAAGACGCTGCCGGGCGATTACATGCACCTCGATCTCAACGGCGACGGCGTGATCAACGACAAGGACATGAAGCCGATGTTCTGGAACGGCCAGCCCAAGATGACGTTCGGCATCACGCTCTACGCCAGCTGGAAGGGGCTCGACTTCAACATGCTCTGGTCGGGCGCGGCGAAATATACGGCCATGTACAGCGAGGTGCTGGGCAACGTGCTGGCGCTCGACTCGTCCAACTCGCCGGCGTTCTACTACGACCGCTGGCACCTGGCCGACGTCTACGATCCCAACAGCGAGTGGATCCCCGGCAAGTACCCCGCGACGCGGCGCACCGACGCCGACAACGGAGCCAACCGTCTGGTGAGCAACATTCAGCGCGTCAATGCGGCCCACGCCCGTCTGAAGAACGTCGAACTGGGCTATACGCTGCCCGCCCGTCTGCTGCGCGGTTCGGGCATCTCCAAACTGCGTTGCTACATCAACCTGACCAACCCGCTTGTCATCTGCAACAAGTACCTCAAGGAGTTCGACCCCGAAATCTCCGACGGCAACGGATTCCAGTACCCCTTGCAGAAATCCTATAACCTGGGTGTCAATCTCACCTTCTAAAGATTCCCGCACATGAAAAACTTCAAATATTCGATACTGGGTCTCGCCGCGATTTTCGGAGCGGTCTCCTGCGCCGACTTTCTGGAGGTAGAACCCAAAGACCGTGTAACGGGCGACGCGCTGCTGTCGAGCGACGGAGGCATCAACGCCTACATGGCCAGCCATTACTATAACCTGCCCATCGAGGATTTCCGGTTCGACTTCACCGGCGGCGGCTACAACGTCGGTCGCTGCGACGGCGGCAAGACCAACATGATGTCGGGTCCCGAGGCCGTCCACAGCGAGTGGGGCGACGTCGCCAGCCAGACCGACCGCTACGGCAACTGGGAGGCGCTCTACAAGTATGTCCGCGGCTACAACGAGCTCAAGGAGAACATCCCGCTGATGAAGCCTTCGAACCCCGCGACCATCGATCGGGTGATGGGCGAGTACTATTTCATGATGGCCTACACCTATTTCGCGTTGGCCCGCCGCTACGGTGGCGTGCCGCTGATCACCGAGGTGCAGCAGTATAACGGCGACTACGAGGCCGTCAAGGTGCCGCGCAGCACGGAGGTCGACACGTGGCGCTTCATTCTCGACCTGTGCGACAAGGCTGCCGCGAGCCTTCCCGATGCCACCACGCAGGAGCGCGCCAACCGCTGGACGGCCTATGCGCTCAAGTCGCGCGCGGCGCTCTACGCCGCGTCGGTCGGCAAGTTCTGGAACCGCGAGGGGGCGATGCTCACCGGCGATGCCGTGACGCAGAAGCTCGTGGGCGGTTTCACCGACGCCGACATCGAGTTCTTCTACCGGGAGTGTATCGACGCTTCGGCCGAGGTGATCCGCAGCGGCCGCTTCGCACTCTACGGCGAGAACCCCTCGTCGCCGGAGGAGGCCGCCGAGAATTACCGCAAGCTCTTCGTGGAGGGCAAGGGGATCTCGGAGGTGATGTTCCTGCGCGACTATGTCTATCCCGGCATCGCCCACAACATGGGCAAATGGCACGAGCCGAACCAGCTGTCCGTAGAGTACGGCGGCCGGTGCTGCCCGACGCTCGACCTGGTCGAGTCGTATGCCGTCATCGATCCGGTGACGCGCAAGGGCACCTACGACGTGAAGCTGGCGACGACCGTCGACGGAAACGAGGACTACGGCACCAACGCGTTCGACGCGGGCGTCGCCTACAGGCGCTACGACGACATGGCCGAGATTTTCGCCGACCGCGATCCGCGTCTCTATGCGTCGGTGATCCTTCCCGGCACGCAGTGGGGCGGTCAGACGATCCTGATCCAGGGCGGTCTGCGCCGTGCCGACGGATCGGTCGTATGGCAGGCCAACGACAGCTACACGTTCGACGGGGTGACCTACTACGGCAAGGGCGATTCCGACGAGGGCCGCTATTCGGGCTGGGTCGACAACCGCGCCAACGGCACCCGCTCGGGCTTCCTGCTGAAGAAGTACCTCAAGGGTCAGGGCGACCAGGTGTGGGACCAGGTGACCACGCCGTTCGTCGACCTGCGCTACGCCGAGGTGCTGATGAACTACGCCGAGGCCGTGGCCGAGAGCGCGCTGCCCGACGCCCAGGGCGTGATGACCGCGCGCGAGGCGCTCAACAAGGTGCACCGCCGCGCCGGCTTCCTCGACGACCTCGACCTGACGTCGGAGAACGTCCGCCGCGAGCGCCGTTCCGAGTTCGCGCTGGAGTACAACTCGATCTGGGACTATTTCCGCCTGCGCGAGTTCCACACCATCTTCGACGGCAGCTTCCGCCGCCGCGGTCTGGTGCCCATGCTCGACTTCACGAGCGGCGAGAAGAAGTACATCTTCGTGCGGGCCGAGGTCGAGCCCGGCAACGCGCAGCACAAGTTCGAACCGAAAGCCTATTACCGACCCATTCCGGGTATCTCCAGCAACGGACTGGTCAATAACCCCAACTACTAACGATCTTCGCAGAGTATGAAAAACGTGTTTGAATTTAGATATGTCGCCGCCGCGGCGATCCTCTCCCTGTCGCTCACCGCGTGCGAGCTGGACAACTACGACGGGCCGAACGCCCGAATCTACGGCGAGGTGCGCGACATCCGGACCGGGGAACTGGTCCAGCAGGACATCAACGGCACCAAGATCATGTACGAGGAGCTCGGCTTCGAGAATCCCGACCGGCAGCAGATGATCTTCCGGGTCAACGGCGAGTACCGCAACGACCTGATGTTCGCAGCCCGGTACGACATCTATTTCGAGGAGAGCAATTTCGTCATTCCCGACCGTCTGGAGGGCTATGAGGTCAAGCGCGGCGAGAACCGGCTCGATTTCGAGGTGCAGCCCTATATCCGCATCTCCGACGTGGCGATCCGCAAGGAGGCGGACGACATCGTGGCGACCTTCACCGTGACCCCCACCGTAGAGAGCGCCGTGCGTTCCGTCGCCCTGTTCGGCCATATCGACTACGTGGTCGGCGACAGCTTTGCGCAAGCCCGCACGACGCAGAACGTCAACGAATCGTTCAAGGATACGGGGCGTGTCTTCACGCTGCGGATGAGCCGGTCCCAGTTCAAGTCGGGGCAGGCCTATTACTTCCGTGTCGGCGCCGTGGTCGACGTGGCCAACGCCAAGCACAACTACGCCCCCGCGGTACGGCTGACCATCTGATTTTTTCGGGAGGAGCCACGAGGCGGCTCCTCCCTCTTTTCTAATCCCTAATTTCTATGAAAAAACTTCTTTACATCTGGATGATCCTATCGTGTCCGTCGCTTTTCGCGGCGAAGGGGACGATCTCGCTGGAGAACGATCGGATCGCAGCGACGTTCGATGCGAAGAGCGGTGCGCTGGTCGGTCTGGTCGACAAGGCTTCGGGCTGGAAGATCATGGACCGCGCCGTGCTGGGACAATCGTTCGAACTGCTCCTGCCGCTCGAAGGCAAGGAGATGACCGAGCAGGATTGCCGGTTCAATGTCGTGAAGGGCACGGAGCAGCAGGATCCCACGATCGAGCGCACCGACGATCGGATCGTCTTCACGTGGAGCCGCCTTAGGTCGTCCCACCTGGCCGAGCCGGTCGACGTCACGTTCCGCGGCGAGGTCCGCCTGACCGATTCGGGTCTCGAATACGGCGGCGAAGTGATCAACGGCAGCCCCTACCCGGTCGAGTATGTCTCCTGGCCCTGTCTGGGCGAGGTGTCAGTGCCCGACAAGACGCAGCCGCTGCACCACTCGACGCGCAACGACCAGCGCGAACTCTTTCCGCACTTTTTCAACCAGCACGGCTACTGGGGCGTGGACTATCCCACCTCGACCTACGAACTGCCCGAGCGCGCCTATTTGCAGGTCCGCAACCGCGACCAGGGCTTCATGGTCTACACACGCGACGCCGCGCCGCGCCATATGGTCATCACTTCGTTCGAGCTGATCCCCGGGTTCGAGGAGCGCGGGGTCAACCCCTATGCCGACGAGATCGACGGCGAAATGGTGCGTATCCAGTTCAAGGCGAACCAGGTCGTTTTCAACAAGCCCGGCGAACGGACGATGCTCGATCCGGTCCGGCTGGCCCCCTACGCCGGTCCGTGGACCGCAGGTGTGGACATCTATAAGAAGGAGCGCCGCGAGGCCGCATCCGCACCGGCCGCCGCATGGCTGCGCGAGCCGCTGACGTGGTGGAAGGTCGGTATCGGCAGCGGCGACGACCTGGTGCGTTATGCGCGCGAGGCGGCCCGTCAGGGCGTCGACGTCTTGCAGGTGCGCGGCTGGTACCGCGCGACCGACGAAGGGGTCGGGCAGGTCGCCGGACTCGACGAGGCGATCGCCGCCTGCCGCGAGCTCGGCGTGCGGGTCGTTCTGGAGACCCGGTGGTACGAGACCGATACCCACAAGAAGGCATATGCCGCCAAATACGAGCGTTTCGTGATGAACGATCCCTTCGGTTGGGCCTATAACCGTTCGCTGCTCTGCCCGCTGGCTCCCGAGTTTCAGCGGATCGTGCGGCAGGAGTGGCTGGCGCTGCCGGCCTTGCGTGCGGCCGACGGCTATGTCAACCGCGATCCCGACCACCGCGACAAATCGTTCTTTTGCTTCGACGAAAGCCACGGACACCGTGCGGGCGAACCGACGGCCGCCGGCGTGCTGAAGCTCGACCGCGAGATGGCCGAGGCGCTGCGGAGCGGGGCGGACAAGGTCGCCCTGGGATTCGGCTTCCTCGACAGCCAGCTGGCGTTCTACGACGGCTATGCGCTCGACGCTTCGGAGGCCGAATACGCCAAGCGCCGCTATATGAATCCCGCGACGCCCATCATCGCGCGCGTCGAGGTGCGCCGGGCCCGCCGCGACATGAACCTGGCGCTGCTCAACCGCTTCAACATCGCCTACGACCTCAATTTCCACGGCAGCCACCTGGACGAATATCCCCACATCGCCGCCTACGGACGGCAGATCAAGGCGCTGCGCGAACGCTATGCCGCGCAGCTCTGGAAGGCGGAGTTCGTCGAGCGCCGGGGTGCGCAGGTGAGCGGCTCCGATCTGGACTATTCGGTATTCGCGGGAGCGGACGGAACCCGGGCCGTCGTGGTGGTGAACATGGGAACCGAACGGTCGTCGAAAGCCGAGGTGTCGCTGCCGGGCGCTGCCGCCATGCGCTATGCGACCCCCGAGGACCCCTCTCCGAAGCCCTTCGACGGCAGTGTGGAGATCGCACCGCAGTCGGCTGTCGTGATTTTCGAAAAATAAACCCCGATATACCATGAAGAAATTACTTTTGATACTTTCCGGCCTGATTTGCGCCTCCATGGCCGAGGCCCGGCAGCTCTATACGCTCGAAAACGGCACGTTGCGGGCCGAGATCGATCTTGAGAGCGGCGCCCTCGTCGGCTTGCGGAGCAAGCTGACGGGGTGGAATCTGTTGGCGGATGCAGCCGTGGGCCGCGCCTTCGAGGCCAATGTCAAGCTGGCAGACGGGCGCTTCTTCGTCGTCAACGAATCGTCGCAGGCGCGTCCCGAGGTGACGCTCTCGGACGACTGTCTGACGTTCGTGTGGAAGGGTCTCAAGGTGGGTTCGGACCAGCTCGCCATCGACTTCCGCGGACGCATCGCCCTGACCGACGACGGACTGGTCTACGACGGCAGCCTCGACAACGCATCGGACGCGGTCGTCGAGCAGCTCGCGTGGCCCTTCGTGGGCGAGGTGACCGTGCCCGAGGATACGGAGCGCATGCTGTTCCAGTATTTCACCTACACGAAGTTCAACACCGAGGAGCTCTATCCGCGCGAGGCGGGCTCGGGGTGGAGCAACCTGCCCGAACACGCCTTCACGCTGGTTCATAATACCAAGCAGGGCCTCTATCTGTCGAGTATGGACCACAAGCTCGACGAATATATCCGCTGCCTCTACGAGACGCTTCCTGTCGAGGGATATGCCGCCGAGGCGGGTGCCGCGACCTCGAAACGCGACCGCGGCGAGCGCCGCATGATGCGCACGCAGCTCAAGGCGGCCCGCATGCTCTATCTTCAGCCCGGCGAGGAGCGCACGCTCGTCCCGTTCATCATGGCGCCCTACGAGGGCAGCTGGCACAAGGGGGCCGACATCTACAAGGCCTGGCGCAAGACGTGGTTCGTCGAGCCGCACCGCGCCGCCTGGCTCGATCGGGTCAACACGTGGCAGCAGTTGCAGATCAACTCGTCGGAGAGCCGCATCAACTTCAGGTTCAAGGACCTGAAGAGATATGTCGACGAGGCCCGCCGCTACGGCGTCAACGCCATTCAGCTGACGGGCTGGGCCTACGGCGGCCAGGACCGCGGCGTGCCCAACTTCTCGGTCGATCCCCGTCTGGGTACGGAGAAGGAGTTGCGCGAGGCGATCGCCGATGCGCAGAAAAAGGGTGTGAACATCCTGCTCTTCACCAAGTTCACGTGGGCCGACCTGACGGCCGATGGCCACGAGAAGTACCTGCCGCACCGTGCGATCAACGCCGCGCTCGACCCCTACGTGCATCCCGGCTACAACTACAACACCTATACGCAGCTGATCGGCGTCAACACGCGTCGCTTCAGTATCCACTGCATGATGGACGACACCTTGCGCGGCATGCTCCACGCCGAGTTCCAGAAGTGCCTCGACCTGGGTGCCGCCGGTATGGTCTACGACGAGAACCAGCACCACGCGGGTGCCATGCTCTGCTTCGATCCCAGCCACGGGCACCGTGTCCCCGGGTTCAACTACCAGGGCGCCGACAAGCTGGGCCGCGAGTTCTACGAGATGTGCCAGCGGTCGAATCCCGATTTCCTGATGGTGGGCGAGGGGTGCTACGACCTCCAGTCGCAGTATTACGGCACCTACACGCGTGCCGACTACTGGCACGAGCCGGTGTTGCGCTACGTCGATCCTACGGTTCCGATCGCCTGCGCCGTGATCGACCACAACGACCTGAACCACGTCAACATGTGTCTGGCCGACCGCTATGCCATCAGCTACGAGGTGCGCAACTTCAAGGGGCATCTGGGCGAATTCCCGCGCGTGATGGCCTACGGCCGCAAGGTCGATGACCTGCGCCGGCGCTATGCCGACTTCCTGTGGAACGGCGAGTTCATGGACACGCTGGGCGCCACGGTGAGCGGCGAGGGAATCCGCTATACGGTGTTCCGAAATACGAAGACCGGGAAAAAGGCCGTCGTGGTCTACAACGTCGACACCAAGCGTGCGAATACGGCCAGCGTGAAGATCGACGGCTCGTCGGCCCAGCTGGTCGCCGTGTCGCCCGAGCGGCCCGCGCCCGCGAAGTTCACGGGCGAGGTGACCCTCGGCCCGCAGTCGGCGGTCGTCGTCATGGAAAAATAATCGGGTTTCCGGCCGGAGGGGAGGATGCGTCCGAGAGCGGCGCAGCCTCCGCTTCCCGGCTCGGGCCCTATCTTACGAAACGGAAAATGAGAATGAAAAACAAACTTTTTGCGACGTTGGCCGGCTGCGCCGCGCTGTTGGGATGCGCGGGCTGCGGCCCGTCTGCGACCGAAGCGGCCGGTGGGCCCGACGAGCGGGTCTTCTGCTTCTATTACAACTGGTACGGCAACACCGAGGTCAACGGCGAGGAGGTGCACTGGGCCCACGGCGTGATCGGCAAGGCGGGCTACGACGGCCCGGCCGACCCCATCCCCGGCGGCGACAACCTCGCGGCCAACTTCTATCCCGAGCTGCGAAACTACAGCAGCACCGATCCCGCGATCATCGCGCGGCATGTCGAGATGATGGCCAAGGCGCGTATCGGCGTGGCGGTGGTGACGTGGTGGGGCGACAACGACTTCGGATCGCCGGCCCTGCCCGTGCTCTTCGACGAGGCGGCGCGGCACGGCATGAAGGTCTGCTTCCACATCGAGCCCTACGGCGGGCGTAACCCCGAGAACCTGCGCGGGAAGATCGCTGCGCTGCTCGACCGCTACGGCTCGCACCCGGCGTTCTACCGCATGGAGGGGCGCCCCAGCTTCTTCATCTACGACTCCTATCTCACCCCGGCCTCGGAGTGGGCGCGGCTGTTGCAGCCGGACGGCGATCTGACGATCCGCGGCACGGAGCTCGACGCGGTGATGATCGGCCTGTGGGTGGGGCAGCACGAAGAGGAGTATTTCATCGAATCGGGCCTCGACGGCTTCTACACCTACTTCGCCGCGACGGGATTCACCTACGGTTCGACGCCCGCCAACTGGCCGAAGATGCAGGCGTGGGCCGAGCTGCACGGCAAGGTGTTCATCCCCTGCGTCGGACCGGGTTATGTCGACACGCGCGTAAGGCCGTGGAACGGCTCGACGACGCGCGACCGCGGGAACGGAACGTATTACGACGCCATGTTCGCCGCGGCCGTCGCCAGCGGTGCGCCCTACGTCGGCATCACGTCGTTCAACGAGTGGCACGAGGGGACGCAGATCGAACCGGCCGTGCCGATGCGGTGCGACGCCTTCACCTACCTCGACTATTCGCCCCTTGCGCCCGACTACTACCTGACGCGGACCGCCGAGCTGGTCTCCGAATGGGAGCAGGGCAAGGAGGACGGCGCATCGAGATAGCCGGCAAGCCGAATGATCGTCGGGGCCGCAGGGGCTCCGACATCACGGCTTCTCCTTGGAGTCCGACAGAATCTTTTTCCGGTATTCGACCGGCGACATGTTGATGACCTTCTTGAATTGCCGGTTGAAGTTCGACAGGTTGTTGAATCCCGATTCGTAGCAGATCTGGAGGATGTTGTAGTTGTCCTCGAAGAGCATCTTGCAGGCATGCCCGATGCGCACTTCGTTGACGAACTCGACGAAGGTCTTGTGGGTCCGCTCCTTGAAATATTTGCAGAATGCCGGCGGTGTCATGTTGGCGATGCCGGCGATATCCTCCAGCGAGATGTTCTCCTTGTAGTTGATGGTGACGTATTTGAACACCTTGTTCATCCGTTTGACCTTCTCTTCGTTGAGCGCATTGTTGAACCCGTAGGACGAAAGGACGCTGTGCTCCTTGGCCGAGAGTCTCTGGAGCATTTCCAGCAGCGCGATGCTCCGGTCGAACTCCTTCATGCGGAGCATCGCCTCCATCTCCCTGCCGATCGCCGCCGTTTCGTCGTCCTTGAAGCAGAGCCCGAGTTCCGACCGCTTCAGCAGCTTGTTGATGTCGGCGAAGGGCGCTAGGTCGAAAAACTCCGCACCGAACACGCTTTTCGGGAAGTGGATCACCACCTGGTAGTCCGTGTTGGTCTCGATGTCGGCGTTGGGCATGTTTATCAGCCAGTTGTGCGGCAGGTTGGGACCCAGCAGCAGAATCTCCGATCCGTGGATGGTCCCGAAATGGCTGCCGACGTGTTTGATTCCGTTGTCCGTGTGGATGAACACCAGTTCGTACTCGACATGGATGTGCCACGGTACGTGGACGTTGTAAAAGAACTCTTTCTTGATGTTGTAGAGCGATTTTATCAGCGGAACCTGTTCGTACTTGGGTTTCATGCGAAGCTTGGTTTTTAATTGCAAATATAGTATTTTGTGTTAAAATAGTATTATCTTTAACCGGTTTTTATCGCTGCTTATGGCAAAGAACGATTATTTGCTGGATTCCTACGAGGATAAGATATCCAATCCGTGTCAGGTCGGCGGGATCGAGCTGTCGGAGTTGTGCGACGGCCCCGGGGCAGGAACGCGGATCGCCTGGTTCAACACGGGCAGCGGCCTGCGGTTCAAGGTCGTTGTCGACCGCGGCATGGATATCGCCGATGCCTTCATGAACCAGTTCGGACTGGCGTGGATCAGCCATCTCGGCGTGGCGGCCGCTCCGCAGCCCGACGGCTGGCTTCACGGACAGGGCGGAGGGTTGCTCGCGACCTGCTATGGACCGGACCGGACGGCGCGCGATGCCGCGGCCTTCAGTGCCGGGTTCCCGCTCCCGGGTCGTTTCGGCACGCTCCGGGCCGTGTTGGAGTCGATCCGGCAGCCCGATCCGCAGCGGGGCGAGTATGCCATGAGCCTTTGCGGCCGCATGCTGCACACCGCAGCGTCGGGACACCATTTCGAGATCCGCCGCACGGTCGGCGCGACGTTGGGCGCCCCGAAAATCACGATCCGCGACTGCGTGACCAATCTGGGCAACAAACGGGCGCCGCTCATGCTGCTCTACCGTTGCAATTTCGGCTATCCGCTCGTCGACGAAGGCACGCGGATCGTCTGGCGGGGGCGTTGGACCTCGCGCGGCGGGCGTGTCGACGACTTCATCTTCAACGAACCGAACGAACCTCGGTTCCGCCGCTGCCTGCCGCCCATCGCCGAACACGGTGGCGACGGCGAGTCGGTGGCGTTCATCGATGTGGACGCCGACCGCCGCTCGACCTGCGAATGCGGCCTGTTCAACGATGCGCTCGGGCTCGGCGTGCGGATGCGGTTCAAAAAGGGGCAGCTTCCGTGGCTGACCAATCGCCAGCACTTCGGCCGGAACGAATACGTCGTGGGGCTGGATCCCGGCACGCACCCCTGGGTGTGCGACGGCAGCGGCGGCCAGGAGCCGGTCGCGCTGGTCATCGAGCCCGGCGAGACGCGCTCCTACCAACTCGATATGGAAATCCAACTGAATGACTGATTCAACCGACAAATGAAACCGATGAACCTGACATGCGCGCTGACCGTGCTCTGCCTCTCGGCAGGATGCGCCGCGCCGGGCGGGACGCGCAATCCCGACCGCGAGAAAACGGCCTTTCAGACCAACAGCCCCTGGAAACCCGTGACCGACAGTCGTGCCGACGTGGCGATCGTCTACGGCACCCACGACGCGCCCGATATGTCGTTCGAGCAACGCGTGGAGTCGTGGCGGTCGAAGGGCTACAAGACCCACTACATGACCGGAATCGCCTGGGGCGAATATGCCGATTACTTCACGGGCGAGTGGGACGGCGTGAACCACCTGGACGAGGGGCAGGTCGTGCAGGCGGGCGACACGCTCTGGCACGGACGCATGGTGCCCTATCTCGTGCCCACGGAGTCGTTCATCGCCTACATGCAGCAGAAGCATATCCGCCGGGTGATCGATGCCGGCATCGATGCGATCTACCTCGAGGAGCCCGAGTTCTGGGCCCGGGCGGGTTACAGCGAGGCGTTCAAGCGCGAGTGGGAGAAGTACTACGGCTTCGCCTGGCGCCCCCAGCACGAGTCGGCCGAGAACACCTACCTTTCCAACAAACTCAAGTACCACCTCTACTACAACGCCCTCGACAAGGTTTTCTCGTATGCCAAGGAGTACGGCCGCAGCAAGGGCATGGAGGTGCGCTGCTACGTGCCGACCCATTCGCTGGTCAACTACTCGTCGTGGGAGATCGTGAGCCCCGAGGCGAGCCTCGCGTCGCTGTCGTGCGTCGACGGCTATATCGCGCAGGTGTGGACCGGCACGTCGCGCACGCCGACCTATTTCGACGGCCGGAGCCGTGAGCGGGTTTTCGAGAACGCCTATCTGGAGTACGGGTCGATGGAGTCGATGACCGAGCCGACGGGCCGCAAGCTCTTTTTCTTGACCGATCCCATCGAGGACTGGCCGCGCGACTGGGCCGACTACAAGATCAACTATCAGGCGACCTTCACCGCGCAGCTGCTCTATCCCCGCATCGCCAACTACGAGGTGATGCCGTGGCCGGACCGTATCTACGAGGGGCTGTTTCTCAATCCCGCCTCGGGCGAGCGCGAGCGCATCTCGCGCGACTATTCGACGCAGATGCAGGTGATGATCGACGCGCTGGGCCGCATGCCCGCCTCGGATAACCGGGTCTCGGGATCGGACGGCATCTGCGTGCTGATGTGCAATTCGCTGATGTTCCAGCGCGGCGTCCGCCACGAGGGCTACGACGATCCGCAGTTCTCCGACTTCTACGGGCTGACTTTCCCGCTCGTAAAACGCGGCGTGCCGGTGAAGACCATGCACCTGGAGAACACGGCCTATCCCGAGACGTGGCGGGACGCCAAGGTGCTCGTGATGTCGTATGCCAACATGAAGCCGCTGGACCCGCAGGCGCACGAGCACATCGCCGCCTGGGTGCGCGACGGCGGCAAACTGCTGTTCTGCGGCACGGACGCCGATCCCTATCAGCGTGTGCGCGAGTGGTGGAACCAGGAGGGCAACCGCTATGCCGCGCCGTCGCAGCATCTGTTCGAACTGCTCGGCATGCCGCTCGACGCGCCGACGGGCGAGTATGCCTGCGGAAAGGGTTTCGTCGGGGTGATCCGCCGCGATCCCAAGGATTTCGTCCTCGAAGCCGGAGGCGACGCGGAGTTCCTCGATGCCGTGTGCCGCCTTTACGGCGAGGGCGCGAAGGCGGGCGAACTCGAATTCAAGAACCATTTCTATCTCGACCGCGGGCCCTACGAGATCGTGGCCGTCGTCGACGAGAATCCCGACACGAGGCCCTTCGTGCTGGAAGGCCGTTTCATCGATCTGTTCGACCCGGCGCTCCCGGTACTCACCCGCCATGCGGTCGTTCCCGGCTGGCAGGCGCTGCTCTACAACCTCGACAAGGTCGCCGATCCGACCCGTCCGCAGGTGCTGGCGTGCGCCGGCGGTGTCGAGACCGAGCAGGTCGGCCGGAACAGCTATTCGTGTCTGGTCAAGGGACCGGCGCAGACGACTGCCGTCATGCGGATCCTGCTGCCCGGCCGACCCGCCGCGACGGACCTCGTCGGGGCCGACGGCACGCCCCTGACCGAACTCGAGCGGGAGTGGGACGAGCTGTCGCACACCTGCCTGCTGCGGTTCGAGAATGCACCGGAGGGGGTGACCGTCTCGATCGGATTCTGAATTCGGCATCCGCCTCTGCGCGAACGAGGGGTCCGGCCGAAGCCGGACCCCTCGTTTACGTTACGTAAAATTTGCGACCGACCGATGCCGGACGGTGGAAGCGAAGTTACGTGGCCGGAGCGTCTGCCGGCGCATCATCCGGTTCATCGTTTGCAGCTGCATCACCGAGTCCAGCCGCATGTGGTTCTCGTAGTCGCCGAGCGGGATGTTCTTTCGCCGATTTTTCGCGCCGAAGCCGACCGGGACCGTCGTTTTATTATATATTTGCTATGTTTATTTGCGGAAGATGAAGTAGACGGCCAGAATGAGGCAGAGGAACCCCGCGCAGTGGTTCCAGCGGAGCGCCTCCGACTTCATGAAAAAGAGGACGAACGCAGAAAAGACTGTGAGCGACACGACCTCCTGGATCACCTTGAGCTCCCAGATCGAGAAGGGACCGCCGAACTGGGTCGCCCCGATGCGGTTGGCCGGAACCAGAAACCAGTACTCCAGCAGGGCGATGCCCCAGCTGAGCAGGACGATCGCTGCGAGCGAAAAGCGTTCGAGACGCGACTTGAAGGCGATCTGCCCGTACCAGGCGAAGGTCATGAAGGTGTTGGATACGATCAGCAGAGCGATGGTGGAGAGTCCTCGTAACATGGGCGTGTCGGAATTGGAAACGCGGCAAAAATAACGAAAAAAAAGGAGATATGGAACGTTCGGGCGGATGCGTGTATGCGCTGGTCACCGGGGCCTCGTCGGGTATGGGCCGGGAGTTTGCCCGTCAGCTGGCGTGCCGCGGCTACGGCGTGGTGCTGGTCGGCGAGCGCGAAGCGGAGTTGCACGAGGCTGCCGCCGAGATCGCTGCGGCGGGGAGGGAGGCTGTCGCGCTATGCGTCGACCTGACGCAGGCGGATGCCGTCGACCGGATCGTCGCCCGCACCGATGCGGAGGGGCTCGATATCGGGGTGATGGTCAGCAACGCCGGAGCGCTGCTTTTCGGCGGATTCGCCGTGACGGACCCTGAGGCGATGGCGCGGCTCGTGGCGTTGCACTGTACGGCGCCGACGCTGTTGTGCCGGCGCTATGCCGAACGCATGCGCAGGCGGGGCGGCGGTCATATCCTGATCGTCTCGTCGGCGACGGCCTGGATGCCGTTGCCGGCCATCGCCCTCTACGCCGCGACGAAGGGCTATCTGCTCGCTTTGGCCGACGCATTGCACGACGAACTCGCCCGCGACGGCGTGTCGGTGACGGGGCTCTATCCCGGGGCGGTCGATACGCCTCTCTACCGGCTCGACGAATGCTGGCGGCGGCGCTGCCGGCGATGGGGCGTGATGAACACGCCCGAAGCGGTCGTACGCCGGGCGCTCGGCGCGATGTTCCGGGAGCGGCGGCGTTGCGTGCCCGGTTTTTTCACCCGGATCTGCGTGACGGTGTGCCGGCTGCTGCCTGCGGGTTTCGCGCGGCCGCTGCTGCGTCTGGAAGCGGTGAAGCGGTTATTGGAGTAGGGTTTCGAGGTCGAGGCCGTCGAAGTCGTCGATGATCGCGAAGAGCCCCTCCTCGCGTTCGAGCTCTTCGCGGCCGAGGGTGGTGGCCAGGGCGACGATACGCCCCGCACCGGCGAGGCGGGCCGCTTCGATGCCCGCCTTCGCGTCTTCGAATACGACGCACTCGGCCGGAGCGACGCCCAGCGCGGCGGCGGCCTTGAGGTAGATCTCGGGGTCGGGCTTGCACCGGCGGACCATGTCGCCGCTGATGCGGGCGTCGAACCAGCGGGCGACATCGCACCGGTCGAGCACGAAATCGACGTTGGCCTTGCATCCCGACGACCCTACGGCGCAGCGGATGCCTGCGCCGTGGAGCGCGGCGAGCGCCCGGGCGAGGCCTTCGACCGGCCGGATGTCGGGGGCGTAGATCTCGCGGTAGATCGCCTCCTTCTCCTCGGCCAGAGCGTCGACGCCCTTTTCGCGCACCACTTCGGGCATGATGACCCGCATGATGTCGTCGTTGCCCATGCCGAAGACCGAGGCGAGTTTCTCCTCCCACCCCTCGACGCCGTAGCGTTGACAGAAGAGCGCGAAGGCGCGGATATGGTAGGGGGTGTTGGCAACCAGGGTGCCGTCCATGTCGAATAGTGCTGCCCGAATCATCGTTTTGCTGTTTTCGGCAAAGGTAGTGAAAATCTTCGAGAGTGCCGGTGCGGCGCCACAAAATCGGGCGGATCGTATGGCGGAACGGAGATTTGGGTTACCTTTGCGGCAAATCAAACGACCGACTGCCTATGGCACGCGCCAAGATCGAAAAAACGAATGCCGCCCGGCTGCTCGACCGGGCGAAGATCGCCTACGAGCTGGTCCCTTACCGGGTCGACGAGGAGCACCTGGCCGCCACGCACGTGGCCGAGCAGCTGGGTGAGCCGATCGAGCGGGTATTCAAGACGCTGGTGCTGCACGGCGACCGCACGGGCCACTTCGTCTGCGTCGTGCCGGGCGACCACGAGGTCGATCTGAAGGCTGCGGCCCGTGTCTCGGGCAACAAGAAGGCCGACCTGATTCCGATGAAAGAGCTGCTGGCCACGACGGGCTACATCCGCGGAGGCTGCTCGCCCGTGGGAATGAAAAAACGCTTTCCCACCTACTTCCACCGCACGGCGGTCGACTATCCCTTTATCTACGTAAGCGCCGGGGTCCGCGGGTTGCAGCTGAAGGTGGCCCCGGCCGATCTGATCGCCTATGTGCAGGGACAGGTCGTGGAGATCAGCGCGGCCGAAGGGTAGTTGGCCCGGGGCGTGTCGGGCCGGCGACGGCTTTTCAACGCCGGCGGACCGCAGCCCCCGGAGGCGGGGACCCGCAACTTCGTCTTCGGCTCGTTGCCGTTCTCGCCGGTGCGCCCCGATCATGAATCGCTGCCGGGAAGAGGCTTTCAGCGCCCTCCGTACATCTCCTCGTAATAGCGCATGTAGTCGCCCGAGGTGATGCGGTCCATCCAGTCCTGGTTGTCGAGATACCAGCGGACGGTCCGCTCGATCCCCTCCTCGAATTGCAGCGAGGGGGTCCATCCCAGCTCGCGGCGGAGTTTCGATGCGTCGATGGCGTAGCGCAGATCATGCCCCGCGCGGTCGGCGACGAAGGTGATCAGCTCCTCGGAGTCTCCCTCGGGCTGGCCCAGCAGCCGGTCGACCGTGCGGATGAGCAGCTTCACCAGATCGATGTTCTTCCATTCGTTGCACCCTCCGATGTTGTAGGTTTCGCCCGGCCGTCCCTCGTGGAAGACCAGGTCGATCGCCCGCGCGTGGTCCTCGACGTAGAGCCAGTCGCGGACGTTCTCGCCGCGGCCGTAGACCGGCAGCGGTTTTCGATGCCGGATGTTGTTGATGAACAGTGGGATGAGCTTCTCGGGGAACTGGTAGGGGCCGTAGTTGTTCGAGCAGTTGGTGATGAGGGTGGGCATGCCGTAGGTGTCGTGGTAGGCGCGCACGAAGTGGTCGGACGAGGCCTTCGAGGCCGAATAGGGCGAGTGGGGATCGTAGCGGGTCGCCTCGCAGAACAGCTCGTCGCCGTAGGGTGCCTCGCCTTCGGGACGGGTGAGCGCCAGGGCGCCGTAGACCTCGTCGGTCGAGATGTGGTAGAAGCGTTTGCCCTCCCAGTCGCCGTTCCATCGTTCGCGGGCGGCCTGCAACAGCGTGAGGGTCCCCATGACGTTGGTGCGGGCGAAGGTGAACGGGTCGCGGATCGACCGGTCGACGTGGCTCTCGGCGGCGAGGTGGATCACCGAGTCGACGGCATACTCGCGCATCGTGCGGCGCACGGCGTCGAGGTCGCAGATGTCGGCGCGGACGAAACGGTAGTTGGGGGCCTGCTCGATGTCGGCGAGGTTGGCCAGGTTGCCGGCGTAGGTCAGGCTGTCGAGGTTGACGATGCGGTAGTCGGGGTATTTTTCGACCATCAGCCGCACGACGTGGCTGCCGATGAAGCCGGCGCCTCCGGTGATGAGGATATTGCGTTTCATGATCGGAATGCTATTGTTGTCTCTGCGCGCGGAGCCTTGCGATGCAGTAGCGCATCGAGTCGCGCCAGTGGGGGATTTCCAGGTCGAACGTGCGCTTGATCTTCGTCTTGTCGAGCACCGAGTAGGCGGGGCGAAGGGCGCGGGTGGGGTAGTCGGCCGTGCGGCACGGACGGACGGCGCATGTGTCGTGACCCGCCTCGGCGGCGATCTCCACGGCGAAGTCGTACCACGAGCAGACTCCTTCGTCGGAGAAGTGGTAGATCCCCTCGTTGCCCTCGTAGCGTCCGCTCTCGATGATCGAGAAGATCGCCAGCGCCAGATCGCCGGCGTAGGTGGGGGTCCCCACCTGGTCCGAGACGACGTTGACATGGGGCTGCTCGGCGGTGATGCGCAGCATGGTTTTCAGAAAATTGCGGCCGAACTCGGAGTAGAGCCACGCCGTGCGGATCGTGATCGCCCGGCAACCCGATGCCGCGATGGCCTGCTCGCCCGCCAGCTTCGTGCGGCCGTAGACGTTGCAGGGGGCGGGGGCGTCCTCCTCGGTGTAGGGGCGATGCGCGCAGCCGTCGAAGACGTAGTCGGTCGACACGTGGATGAGCGTGGCCCCGGCATCGCGGGCCGCACGGGCCAGATTGCCCGCGGCTGCGCAGTTGAGCCGCTCGGCGGCTTCGGGCTCCTCCTCGGCGCGGTCGACGGCCGTGTAGGCGGCGCAGTTGACGATAACCGCAGCGCCGGTGGCCTCGACGGCACGCCGCACGGCATCGGCGTCGGTGATGTCCAGTTCGGCGCGGTCGGTGAAGATATAGCGGTTGGGCGAGACGGCACCCAGGCGTTGCAGTTCGCAACCCAGCTGTCCGCCGGCACCCGTGACCAGAATGTCAGGCATAGTAATCGATGTTATGGTCGAATAACCCCCCGGCATCCTTCAGCCGGGGATGGTGTTTGTCCTTGTCGGAGAGGATCGCCTCGTCGGCGGGTATCTGCCAGTCGATCCCGAGGTCGGGATCGTCCCAGGCGACGCCAGCCTCGGCCTCGGGGGCATACGGGTTGTCGCACTTGTACTGGAAGAGCGCCGTGGGGCTCAAGACGGCGAAGCCGTGGGCGAAGCCGCGGGGGATGAAGAGCTGGAGGCGGTTTTCGGCCGAGAGCTCGACGGCGACGTGGCGGCCGAAAGTGGGCGATCCGCGGCGGATGTCGACCGCCACGTCGAGCACGCGTCCCTCGACCACGCGCACGAGCTTCGACTGGGCGTATGCGCCGCGCTGGAAGTGGAGCCCGCGCACCACGCCGCGCTGCGAGCGCGACTCGTTGTCCTGAACGAAGCGCACGGGATGCACGGCCGCGTCGAAACGCGCCGCGGAGTAGCTCTCGAAGAAGTAGCCCCTTGCGTCGCCGAACACCTCGGGTTCGAGGATGACGACCCCCTCGATTGCGGTCGGGATCACCTTCATCGCCGCTCCTCCTTTTTCAGCTCGTCGATCACCTTGAGCAGGTATTGCCCGTACTGGTTGCGGAGCATGGGTTGCGCCAATGCGCGCATCCGCTCCTCCGTGATCCAGCCGTTGCGGTAGGCGATGCCCTCCAGACAGGCGATCTTCAGCCCCTGGCGCTTCTCGATCACCTCGACGAAGATTGAGGCCTCGGCCAGCGAGTCGTGGGTGCCGGTGTCGAGCCATGCGAAACCGCGCGGAAGGGTCTGCACCTTGAGCGTGCCCGTGCGCAGGAACTCCTGGTTGACCGACGTGATCTCCAGCTCGCCGCGCGCCGAGGGGGTGATGCCCTTGGCGATGCCGACCACCCGGTTGGGGTAGAAGTAGAGCCCCACGACGGCGTAGTTGGACTTGGGGCGGGCGGGCTTCTCCTCGATCGAGAGACAGCGCCCCTCGCGGTCGAACTCCGCCACGCCGTAGCGCTCGGGGTCGTCGACGCGGTAGCCGAAGACCGTGGCCGTCTGCTCCTGCTCGGCCCGGCGGACTGCCTCGCGCAGCATCCCGGTGAATCCCGAGCCGTGGAAAATGTTGTCGCCCAGGACCAGACAGACGGCGTCGTCGCCGATGAAGCGCTCGCCTATGAGGAAGGCCTGCGCCAGCCCGTCGGGCGAGGGCTGCTCGGCGTAGTCGAACCGCACGCCGTAGTCGCTTCCGTCGCCCAACAGACGACGAAACCCCGGCAGGTCGTCGGGGGTCGAGATAATCAGTATGTCGCGGATACCGGCCAGCATCAGCGCCGAGATGGGGTAGTAGACCATCGGCTTGTCGTAGATCGGGAGCAGCTGCTTGCTCACCCCCTTGGTGATGGGGTAGAGCCGTGTGCCGCTCCCTCCGGCCAGAACGATACCTTTCATTGCGTCGGGATTCTATGATGGTTAGATGCGATCGATGATGCGTTGCGCCACCAGCATCCATCCGTCGCGTTTGGGTTGTCCGCGGCGGATGCGGTCGACCGTGCGGGCGTAGCGCTCGGGATAGCGGCGACGGAACCACTCCACGCTCTGGTAGAGTCCGGCCGTGACGGCGAGGGCCGCGGCGACGACCGTGACGATCTGCGTCTCGGGCGAGGCGCCGGCATAGTAGATCGCCGTCCACAGCAGCAGCACGAAGGTGTTGAGCGTGAGGACGCACACCGTGGTGATGACGTGGGTGAAACCCAGGTCGATGAACAGGTGGTGGAGGTGGGTCTTGTCGGGATGGAACGGCGAGCGGCGGTGCATGATGCGCGTGAGCATGACGCGCAGCGTGTCGAAGACCGGGATCGACAGCACGGCCAGCGTGAAGGGGATGACCGAGGCGCTGTCGGCCTCGAAGAGCGTCGATTCAGGGACCTGGACCTGGCTGATGACGCGCGTGACGCTGGCGGCGAGGATGATGCCGAGCGTCAGCGTGCCGCTGTCGCCGATGAACATCTTCGAGGTCTTGCCGAAGACGTTGTGGAGGAAGAAGAGCAGCAGGGCTCCGAGCGTCGAGGCGCTCAGCACGACCATCGGGATGTCGCCCAGCCGGTAGAAGGCGACCGTGAAGACCAGGCTGGCCATCATGCCGAAGCCCGACGAGAGGCCGTCGACGCCGTCGATGAGGTTGGTGGCGTTGATGATGCCCACGATGGCGAAGACCGTGAGGGGCACGGCGACCCACTCGGGCAGGGCGAAGATGCCCAGCAGTCCCATGAGGTTGTCGATGACGAAGCCGTGGCCGAGGTAGATGAGCACCAGCGCGGCGCCGATCTGGGTCACGAGGCGCGACCAGGGCGGGAGGTCGAGGATGTCGTCCATCGCACCGATGTACAGCATCAGCAGCATCGCCGTGAGCAGCATGAAGAGCTCCGAGCACTGGATGATGATGTTGGAGAACATGAGGCTCATGAAGATGCCGAAGAAGACGGCCACACCGCCCAGGATAGGCACGGGTTCCTTCTGCAACTTGCGGGCATTGGGGTTGTCGACGATCTCCTTGAGACGGGCGATCTTGATGATCTGCGGATGGAGGATCCACACCGAAGCGAGCGAGATGACGAACGGCAGTGCGCTGATCTTCAGGTATTCCAGAAACATATTCATGGCGATTCGTATTACTGCTTTCGTGCGGATTCCCTCCGGAGGGCTGCGGCGAGGAGCTCTTCGAGCGACTGGCGGTCGGCGAAGGTCTCCATCGCCTGCCGCATCGCGCTGCCGTCGATCCTCGCGGGGCTGTCCGTCGAACGGTCGCGCAGGTAGGCGAACGGAAGCGTGGGGGTCGGCTGCGGGAGGCTCCCGTCGCCGGCGGGGCGGACGAAGAGCAGCGACCGCACCCATGCCGTCGGGCGGTCGGCCGCGGCGGGGCATGCGGGGATCCAGCAGGCGTGGCCCGACTCGGACAGCCGTTGTGCGACGGACCGTTCGCTGCCGTAAGCCACCCGAATCGGGAACCATTCCTCTCTCTTTTCCGTCCGTGTTTCCATAGTCGTTTCAGAGCACCTTTCCGGCTTCGTCTGTTTGGGGACGGACCTCGGCGGTGTTATCCGATCGTAGCGTCTTTCTCATTTGCCTGCTCCGCAAATCGGGCGGCGCATCCCGGCGGTCGGGCGGGCAGGGTGCACGAAAACGGGTTGCGTGCGGGCAACCTCTCCCCGATCGGATCTGCGTCGGTACAAATGTACAAAAAAAACGCTTTTACAAAGATAGTATTTTTTTGTTATCATTCATGATTCTCTGCCGGAAATTGTCGGGGGGGGGGGATTTTGACCATCTTTAATCCCTTTTGGGACAAAAGGGGGCGTTGCAAGCTCCTCTATGGCCTGCTCGTAGATGCTGTTGCAGGGGGGGGTGAAGGCCCGCCGTCGTCGTCCGGCATCGGGCTCCGCTGCGTCCGCAGATCCTCGCCGAAACGAAAGCGATCCCGGTCCTCCGGGATCGCTTCTCGAATCGCAGGGCGGGCGCTGCCGTCCCATCGTATGGCGCAAGGCCGGAACCTTGCCGGATGCCGTCGCTACACCTCCAGGTCGACGTCGAACAGCTCGTGCCAGGGCAGCCCCTCCTTGCCCAGCTCGGCCAGGAACGGATCGGGATCGAACTCCTCGACGTTGAAGACGCCGGCGCCGCGCCACAGCCCCTTGGCCCACATCGAGGCGCCCAGCGCCGCCGGAACGCCCGTGGTGAACGACACGGCCTGCGTGCCCGTCGCGCGGTAGGCCTCCTCGTGGTCGCAGTTGTTGTAGATATAATAGGTGCGCTCCTTGCCGTCCTTGACGCCGCGGATGCGGCAGCCGATCGAGGTCTGGCCGTGGTAGTTGGCTCCCAGCGACTTGGGATCGGGCAGCACGGCCTTGAGGAACTGGATCGGGACGATCTCCACGCCGTTGTACATGATCGGGTCGATGCGCGCCATGCCGATGTTCTGGATTACGCGCAGGTGGGTGAGGTACTCCTGGCCGAAGGTCATCCAGAAGCGGGCGCGCTTGATCGAGGGGTAGTTCTTCACGAGCGACTCCAGCTCCTCGTGGTAGATCACGTAGGACTCGCGCTCGCCGATGCCCGGGTAGTTGAGCGGCCGGTGGATGGCGTGGGGCTCGGTGACGACCCACTCGCCGTTCTCGAAGTAGCGGCCCTTCTGCGTCACCTCGCGGATGTTGATCTCGGGGTTGAAGTTCGTCGCGAAGGCCATGCCGTGGTTGCCGGCATTGCAGTCGACGATGTCGAGGTAGTGGATCTCGTCGAAGTGGTGCTTGGCGGCATGGGCCGTGAAGATGGCCGTCACGCCCGGGTCGAAGCCGCAGCCGAGGATCGCCGTGAGGCCCGCGGCCTTGAAGCGATCCTGGTAGGCCCACTGCCACGAATATTCGAAGTGCGCCTCGTCCTTGGGTTCGTAGTTGGCCGTGTCGAGGTAGTTGCAGCCGCACTCCAGGCAGGCGTCCATGATCGTCAGGTCCTGGTAGGGCAGTGCGACGTTGACCACGATGTCGGGCTTGAAGGCGCGGAAGAGCTCGCAGAGCTGGGGCACGCTGTCGGCGTCGACCTCGGCGGTCTTCACGCGTCCGCCGCCGATGGCAGCGGCCACGGCGTCGCATTTCGATTTGGTGCGGCTGGCCAGCATCACGTCGGTGAAGACGGGGTTGGCGGCGATCTTCTGCGTCACGACCGTGCCGACGCCTCCCGCTCCGATGATAAGTGCTTTACACATTGTTATTTCGGTTTTTACAGTGTTTGTCTTTCGATGGGAAACAGCGGGCTACCGGCTCTGCGGGCCACACGACCGCACCTTCGATTATCCGTTTTCCCGGAAACAAAGATAAAGTTTTCTTCGGGGAAAACAAAAAATTTGCGCTCTGCCGTAAAAAAGTTTATCTTTGAGGAACGAGAACACCGTCTATGAAAAGAATTCTGCTCCCCCTGCTCGTTGCCGCGGCATGCGCCGGCTGCGAGCGGCTCTATGTCAAGCAGGCCGAGTTGCCCGCCGGCGCCTCCGTCGAGGAGCGCGCCTCGATCGCCGGCCGTGTCGTCCCCACGCCCCAGCAGCTCGCCTGGCAGCAGCTGGAACTCACGGCCTTCCTCCACTTCGGCATCAACACCTTCACTGGCCGCGAATGGGGCGACGGCGGCGAGGATCCCGCGCTGTTCGACCCCGCGGAGCTCGATGCCGACCAGTGGGTCCGCACGCTCCGCGACGGAGGGTTCCGCCTGGTGATCCTCACGGCCAAGCATCACGACGGCTTCTGCCTCTGGCCCACGGCCACCACCGCCCACTCGGTGGCGTCGTCGCCCTGGCGCGGCGGGCGGGGCGATGTCGTGCGCGAACTGCGCGACGCCTGTCTGAAGCACGGCATGCGTTTCGGCGTCTACCTCTCGCCCTGGGACCGCAACGCCCCCTGCTACGGCGATTCGCCCCGCTACAACGATCTGTTCATCGCCCAGCTCACCGAGCTGCTCACCGACTACGGCCGCATCGACGAGGTGTGGTTCGACGGCGCCTGCGGCGAGGGCCCCGACGGCCGCAAGCAGGAGTACGACTGGGAGCGCATCTACGCCACCATCCGTCGCTTGCAGCCCGAAGCCGTCACGGCCATCATGGGCGACGACGTGCGCTGGGTCGGCAACGAGGGCGGCGTGGGCCGCACGACCGAGTGGAGCTCGGCCGTCCTGGCTCCGGGCGGCTCGACCGCGGGGGCTGCCGAGAACCGCCGTCTGGGCATCGACGCCATGTCGAAGGATCTGGGCGGCCGCGACATACTGGCCCGGGCCTCGACGGTCTACTGGTACCCCTCGGAGGTCGACGTGTCGATCCGTCCCGGATGGTTCTACCACGACAGCGAGGATGCGCAGGTCAAGAGCCTCAAACAGCTGGTCGACATCTACTTCAGCTCGGTGGGGCGCAACTCGCAGCTGCTGCTCAACATCCCGCCCGACCGCCGCGGCCGCATCCACGCCGCCGACTCGGTGCGTCTTCGCGAACTGGCCGGCTACCTCGACCGCGCCTTCGCCGACGATCGTGCGGTCGCAGGCGATGCGCTTTGGCGCCCCGAGGCGGGTGAGAGCCGCGAATACGCCCTCGCCCCCGGCAGCCGCATCAACACCCTGCTGCTTCAGGAGGAGATCGACCGCGGGCAGCGTGTCGAGGCCTTCACCGTCGAGGCGCTCACGGGCGGCAGCTGGGTCGAGGTGGCCCGCGAGACCACGATCGGCTACAAGCGTCTTATCCGCATTCCCGAGATCGAGGCCGAGCGGTTGCGCGTCACCGTCGACGCCACCCGTCTGCGCGCCCGCATCGCCCGTGTCGCCGCCTACCTCGTCCCCTCGCTCTCCGAGGAGCACCCCGCAACCGACGACGGTCTGCTCGCACGCGACGGGTGGACGGTGTGCCGGGCGGAGCCGCTTACGGTCGACATGGGCGAGCCGCGCTTCGTCCAAGGGCTGGTCTACGCCCCCGGCGAGGCGTCGCCCGAGGTGGCCTACAAGTATCGTTTCGAAGTGAGCGCCGACGGCGAGCAGTGGACCGAGGTCATCGCCGACGGCGAGTTCAGCAATATGATGTACAACGCCGAGCCGCGTCGCGTGGAGTTCGGCCGGGAGCTTCCGGCCCGCTATTTCCGCCTGACGGCCAGTACCGTAGCGGGCACGCCGGCCCGTGTCGAGATGGAGCATATCGGCATCGTCGGATAAAAAGCCCCGCCTCCGGGCGAAAAATCCCGGGCCGAAGGCTTGGATTTTAAAATTTAATCCGTACATTTGCACCACCAAAACGGGCCGCGCCCGCGATGGTATGCGGAGAATCCGTAGCTCAGCAGGTAGAGCACAACACTTTTAATGTTGGGGTCCTGGGTTCGAGCCCCAGCGGGTTCACCACTTTTCAAACCACTCCTTTCCGGAGTGGTTTTTTTCGTGTCGGGCAGCCGGGAGCCGGGGCGCTCGCCTTCGGTTACCTCCTCGCCGAAACTCCGCACCGATTGGCTCCCCGAGGCGTCCCGACGATGGGTATAAATGCGTATTTTCCCCGATTTCGTGGCTCCGAAGGGGGCACCTCGCCCGGAAATTCGTATTTTTGCAAACTGAAGTTACGAAAAGAGTGTAATTTATTGGAAATGAGCGTAGGTTAATTGCT
>CANASP010000014.1 GCA_947364365.1 uncultured Alistipes sp. | reverse complement strand
GTGCGCAGGTTCTTTGAGCCCTTTCTTTAAAGAAAGGGCAAAAAATCTGTTGCGGATCGGCGCATGGATAAAGCGTATTTGCAGGCACGCAGCCGACGGAGGCGGCGCGGCTACGCCTCGCGGCAGGTGTAGCCCAACTGCCGGACGAGCTCCTCGACCCGCTCCGCCGGCACCGCGCCCCGGACCCGGGCGATGCCCGCATCGAGATCGACCTCGACGGATTCGACACCGGGCAGCGCCGCGATGTTCCTCTGGACATTGGCCTTGCAATGGTTGCACATCATGCCTTCGATACGATACGTTTTTTCTTCCATACTATCCTTTTTTTCATGCAAAGACTCTTTCTTCCGCCGAAAGAACGCCGCCAGCAGCAGCGCGACGAAGACCCCGCCCGACACGGCCTGCCACCAGGCGATGCCCTCCGCACCGCAGCACGTCGGCGAGAGCGTCGCGGCGGGCAGACGGAACCACGCCGCCGGCAGCAGGTAGTCGATCGCCAGCCCGATGCCGATCGCACCGGCGGCGATGGAGGCGAGATAGACGGCGAGCGTCCGCCGCCCCAGTACCTTGCCGATGACCAGCATGGCCGCCATGTTGGTCGCCGGACCGGCCATGAGCAGCACGAGCGCCGCGCCGGGCGAGAGCCCCTTGAGCATCAGCGCGGCGGCGATAGGCACCGACCCCGTGGCACAGAGATACATGGGTGCCGAGAGCAGCAGTACCGCGAGCATGCCCGCCAGAGGCCGGTCACCCAGCGACGCGAGAAAGCCGTCGGGAACCGCTATCGTGATCGCACCGGCCAGCAGCAGGCCTACGACAAGCCAGCGGCCGATGTCCCGGATCATGTCGACGAAGCCGTAACGCAGCGCCTCGGCCCACTTCGCCCGCCAGCCGTGCGGCCGCTCCGCATCGGCCATTGCGACCGGAGCCTCCGCCGCCGTGTCGGCGACCAGACGGCCCGTCGCCCAACCGCCGGCAAGTGCCGTGAGGAGTGCGGCTGCGGGACGCAGCAGCGCGAAAGGCAGGCCGAGCAGCGCCCCGGTGGCGAGCACCGAATCGACGCCCGTCTGCGGCGTCGAGATCAGAAACGAGACCGTGGCGGCCCGCGAGGCCCCGGCCCGGCGCATCGACATCGCCGTGGGGATCACGCCGCACGAGCACAGCGGCAGCGGCACGCCGAACAGCGCGGCCGCCGCGACCGCACGAAAATCGTTGCCAGCCAGGTATCCGGCATAGAAACGCTGCGGCAGAAAGGCGTGGAGCACTCCGGCCACGAAGAAGCCCAGCAACAGATAGGGCGCCATCGTGCAGAGCAGTTCGAGAAAGGGTTCGAGGTATTCGCGCATGACAGAATCGGTTTTCCGGGAGCAAAGATAGCCCCTCGGGTCCGGCGCCGCGTTATGTAATTTTCGGAATAGTTTACGTTATTTCACAGTTCGTCGAGCGGCCGGCGATGCGCCGCGCCTGTGCGACGGAAGGCGCTCGGCGTGAGCCCCGTCATGCGCTTGAACTGCGCCGATAGATAGGCCGTACTCGAATAGCCGAGCCGGAAGGCGATCTCGCCCAGCGTCAGCTCGTCGTAGACCAGCAGCTCCTTGACGCGTTCGATTTTCAGCGCGATGAAACAGTGTTCGATCGTCACGCCCCGCGTCTCCGAGAAGAGCGTGCTCAGATAATTGTAGTCGATATGCAGCCGGTCGGCCAGGTAGTCCGACAGCCGCACGTCGGGCAACGGCAGCGGGCCCCACACCAGCTCGACGAGTTCGCGCCGCACCGCCTCGACCAGCCGCGAGCGGCGGTCCTCCAGCAACTCGAAGCCGAGCGCTGCGAGCCGCGCCGCCAACCGCGCCTTGGCCTCGGGCGACAACTCGCCCCCGATCTCCGCTTCGCCCAGCACGACCGACCGAAACGGAATGCCCTCGCGGCGGAGCGCCTCCTCGACCGCCGCGACGCAGCGCGGGCAGACCATGTTCCTGATCGCGAGCTTCATGCCGGAGCCGGGGATCAAAGGCCCGTGATCTTCTTGATTTCGTTGAGCTTGTTCAGCGCCTCGATCGGCGTGAGCGAGTCGATGTCGATGTCGCGGATCTGATCGCGGATCTGCACCAGCACGGGGTCGTCCAGCTGGAACATCGACAGCTGCACGTTCTGCGGCGCAGCGCTCTCGACGGCCTCGCGCACAGCATGCGCCGCCGACTTGCGGCCCCGCTCCTTGAGACTGCGGCTCGGCACGATCTCGTTGGTGCCGTAGACCTGTTCGAGGTTGCGCAGGATCTCGTCGGCACGCGCGATGATCGACTGCGGCATGCCGGCCATTCGGGCCACGTGGATACCGAACGAGTGCTCGGTGCCGCCCCGCTCCAGCTTGCGCAGAAAGACGATCTGGTTGCCCATCTCCTTGACCGCCACGTGGAAATTCTTCACGCGGGGACACATCTGCTCCATCTCGTTGAGTTCGTGATAGTGGGTGGCGAAGAGCGTCTTGGCGAGGGCCGAGGGGTGGTTGTGGAGGTACTCGACCATGGCCCAGGCGATCGAGATGCCGTCGTAGGTCGACGTGCCGCGGCCGATCTCGTCCAGCAGGACGATACTGCGGTCGGAGATGTTGTTGAGGATACTGGCCGACTCCAGCATCTCGACCATGAAGGTCGACTCGCCCTGCGAGATGTTGTCAGACGCGCCGACACGGGTAAAGATCTTGTCCACCACACCGATATGGGCCGAGGCGGCCGGGACGAACGACCCCATCTGAGCCATGAGGATGATGAGCGCCGTCTGCCGCAGCAGGGCCGACTTACCCGACATGTTGGGACCCGTGATCATCATGATCTGCTGCTCCCTATCGTCGAGCAGGATGTCGTTGGGGATGTACTCCTCCCCCACCGGCATCAGGGTCTCGATCACGGGATGGCGCCCCTGGCGGATCTCGATGCGGTGTCCCCGGTCGAGCACCGGACGCACGTAATTGCGCTCCACGGCCAGAGAGGCGAACGATTGCAGGCAGTCGACATGCGCCACGGCGGCGGCATCGCGCAGCAGCACCGCGAGCGACGAGGCGATGGCCGCCATCAGGTCGTTGTAGAGCCGCAGCTCGATGCGCAGCATCTTCTCCTCGGCGCCGAGGATCTTCTCCTCGTACTCCTTGAGCTCCTCGGTGATGTAGCGCTCGGCATTGGCCAGCGTCTGCTTGCGGATCCATGTCTCGGGCACCTTGTCCTTATGGGCGTTGCGCACCTCGATATAATATCCGAAGACGTTGTTGTAGCTGATCTTGAGCGACGGGATGCCCGTCGCCTCGCTCTCGCGCTGCTGGATGCGCGCGAGGTAGTCCTTGCCGTGGAGCACGATGCGGCGCAGGTCGTCGAGCTCGGGGTCGACGCCGTCGGCGATGACGCCGCCCTTCTGGATCTGGTTGTTGAGCGGATCGGGATAGATCTCGCGGGCGATGCGCTCGCGCACGTCGACCATCCGATCGAGCTGCGCGGCCAGGTCGTGGAGCCGGTCATGGGAGGTCGACTCCATCGCCGCCTTGAGCGTCTCGATGGCCACGAGCGAATTTTTGAGCTGCACCAGCTCGCGCGGCGTCACGCGGGCGGCGGCGATGCGCGAGGCGATGCGTTCGAGATCGCCCACAAGGGCCACCTGCTCGCGCACGACCTCGGCCAGATCGGGCTCGCGCGTGAAGATCTCGACCGTATCCAGGCGTTCGCCGATCTTCTCCGTGTCCATGATCGGCAGGGCGATCCACCGCTTGAGCAGACGCCCGCCCATGGGGGTGAGCGTGCGGTCGATCACCTCGGCGAAGCTCCCCTTCTCGCGGCCGCCATTCGAGGCGAAGAGTTCGAGGTTGCGGATCGTGAACTTGTCGACCCACACGTAGTCGTTCTGGTCGAGACGCGCGAGCGACCGGATGTGGCCGATGTCGCGGTGCTCGGTGAATTCGAGGTAGTGGAGGATGGCCCCCGCGGCGGCGATTCCGCTGGTGAAGTGGTCGACGCCGAACCCCTTGAGCGACGGCGTGCCGAACTGCTTGCAGAGCTTTTCGCGGTTGACCTCCTCCGAGAAGACCCACTCGTCGAGCCGGTAGGTGTAGAGTTTGGGACCGAACGCGTCGGAGAAGCGATCCTCGCAGCCGCGCTGGTAGATCACCTCCTTGGGCTGGAGGTTCGAGATGAGTTTGTCGACATAGTTGTCGGCGCCCTCGGCGACGTAGAACTCGCCGGTCGAGATGTCGAGAAAGGCCACGCCCGTGGTCTTGCGGCCGAAGCAGACCGAGGCCAGAAAGGTGTTCTCCTTGTTGGCCAGGATGTTGTCGCCCAGCACGACGCCCGGCGTCACCAGCTCGATCACGCCGCGCTTGACGAGCCCCTTGACCTGCTTGGGGTCCTCGAGCTGCTCGCAGATCGCCACGCGCTCGCCCGCGCGCACCAGCTTGGGCAGGTAGGTGTCGACGGCGTGGTAGGGGAAGCCGGCCAGCTCGACGTAGGAGGCCGCGCCGTTGGCCCGGCGCGTGAGCGTGATCCCCAGGATACCGCTGGCCTTGATCGCATCCTCGCCGAAGGTCTCGTAGAAATCGCCTACGCGGAAGAGCAGAATGGCATCGGGATGGACCGCCTTGACGGCATAATACTGCTTCATCAACGGCGTTTCGACATATTTTTTGACGGGCTTGGTCTGGGCGCTCACAATGGTTTCTTGTAAATTGGTTAAGGCAAAGGTACGACGGCGAATCGGGAAATGCAAGCGCCCGGAGGCGTTTTTCCGCCCCCGCGGACGCGGTTTTTCGCCCGGCGGAAGGGCGCGCGAGCCCCCTCCGGAACCGACGCACCGGCACCGGACGCAGCCGCGGCGACATGCCCCGAACGCCGGCGCTACTGCGCCGACGCGTCGCGGTTGAGGAAGAAGATCGGGATGTTGGCCAGGAAGATGTCGCGCCCCGCGAGCTGCTCCCGCTTGGCGATCAGTTCGCCGAGCGAGACGCTGCCGATCAGGTAGTTGCTCTCGTTGCTCGTATACTGTTCGTAGATCCGCTCGAACGCGAGGATCCCGCGCACGTCGGTCTCGCGGTAGCGGACATAGACCTTCAGCGTGATGTCGGTCGTATAGTCGGGCGTGCACAGGTAGTTGCGCTTCTTGTATTCGTAGCGGTAGTCGTGCAGGCGGGCCATCACGTCGCTCAGGATCGACGAGGCGGTGGGCAGGCTGCCCGCCCCCTTGCCGAACATGAACTGGCGGTCGTAGCACTCGCCGCGGATCACCACGCCGTTGTACTCGTCGTCGACGCTGTAGATGTATTTGTCGGGAGTGACGAACTCGGGCATGACGAACATCGTGAAATGCTCCTCGTCGACCTTCACGACCTGGGCCACGAGCTTGATCTTGACCCGTTTCTCGCGGGCATAGCGGATATCCGAGTCGTGGATCGTGGAGATGCCGTAGGTGAAGATGCGCTCGGGAGCGACGTAGACGCCCAGCGCATGGACGGTGATGATGACCAGCTTGAAGAGCGAGTCGTAGCCTTCGATGTCGAACGACGGGTCGCTCTCGGCGAAGCCCAGCGCCTGCGCCTGCTTCAGGGCGCTCTCGTAGCTCTCGGCGTGGTCGAAGACACGCGAGAGGATGTAGTTCGACGAGCCGTTGAGGATACCCTTGACCTCCAGCAGCAGGTCGTTGTCGTAGTACTCCTCCAGATTGCGGATCACGGGAATCGACCCGCACGACGAGGCGTCGTAGAGCAGCGCCACGTGGCGCGACTGCTGGATCTCGATCAGCTCGGGGAGGTGGTGGGCCAGCATGGTCTTGTTGCCCGAAACGACGGGAATGCCCCGCACGAGAGCCCGCTTGACGATGTCGTAGGAGGCGCGGGCGTCGTCGATGACCTCGACGATGAGGTTGACGTTGGGGTCGTCGAGGATCTCCTCGGCCGAGGTGGTCAGCAGGGCCCGGTCGACGGCCACCGCTCGCGGTTTGTCGAGGTCGCGGACGCAGATGCGCACGATCTCGGCGTTGGCGTTCTTCGCCTTGCGGATGACCTGGTAGATGCCCTGCCCGACGACGCCGAAGCCGAACAGACCGATTTTTATCTTTGCCATAAGTTGGGTTTTATTCGCGAATGAAAGGGTAAAGGAGCGCGTTGAGCTGCTCGTGCTCGACCAGGAAGCCGTCGTGGCCGAAGGGCGAGGCGATCTCGCGGTAGGCGGCTCCGGGGATCTGCGCGGCGAGCGCGCGCATCTCGGAGGGGGTGAAGACCATGTCGGTGGTGATCCCCACGACGAGCGTGGGCGCGACGATCCGCCGCAGGGCCGCCTCCACCCCGCCCCTACCGCGGCCGACATCGTGGGTATCGAACGCGCGGAGGATCGCGTGATAGGAGTAGGCGTTGTAGCGGCGGCAGAGCTTCTCGCCCTGGTAGCGCTGGTAGGTCTCGGCGCGATGGCGCGCGGGCGCCTCCTCCGGGTCCTGCTGCGTGAGGTTGTAGCCCTCGCCGCCGCGGTAGGTCAGAAGACCGATCGCGCGGGCCGCCGCGAGCCCCGCCATGCCGGCGTCGTCGCGCGGCTCTCCGAACGACGGATCGGCCTCGATGGCCATGCGCTGCGTCTCGTCGATGGCGATGGTCCAGGGCGACGCCTTGGCCGCCGTGGCGATAAGCGCCAGCCGGCCGATGCGCCCGGGCTCCATGACGGCCCACTCGACGGCCTGGAAGCCGCCGACCGAACTGCCGACCAGCGCCGCGATGCGGCCGATGCCCAGCGCATCGGCCAGGAGGCGGTGGGCACGGACCATGTCGCGGATGGTGAAGGGCGGGAAGTCGCGGTAGTAGGGCTTCCCGGTCGCGGGATCGGCATGCAGCGGGCCCGTGGAGCCGTAGTGCGAGCCGAGGATGTTGGCGCAGACAATGAAGCGGTCGGCCGGATCGAGAAAGCGCCCCGCCTCGACCGTATGGGGCCACCAGTCGGCCACTTCGGAATTGGCCGTCAGCGCATGGCACACCCACACGACGTTGTCGCGGGCGGCATTGAGCCGGCCGTAGGTGTGGTAGGCGATGCGGAGCTCGGGCAACGTTCCGCCCGATTCGAGGGCGAAAGGGCCGGGGGCTGTATAGATCTGCGGGTCCATGCGGGCTTTCATTTCATTCGTTCCCGGCCGACGGGAAGGGTCCCGGCCGGACGAGGGCGGCGGGGAGGGACATGGCGCCCCGGAAAACGCCCGCGCGGTGTAACGAAAGCACAAATGTAACGATTTTTCCGGAATATCGGCACGTCGGGGCCGGGCAAAACGGATCGGCAGCCGAAGATGCGGCGGCCGCGCGGGAGATTCCGCCGGCCGCGCGGGCAGGCACCGGCCCGATAAAAAACGAAGGGATGCCGAAATTCGATTTCGGCATCCCTTTCAAGGTTTGCTGGGACAGAAGGTCGTCCCGGAACATCCGTCGTGCGAGCGGTCCGGCCGACAGCCGCACGCGCCGGGGCGACGTACGGCGAAGAGCAGGTCATCGCTTGCGGTCGAGCAGCTCGATCCCCTCGCGGGTGGCGGCGCCGCGCAACAACATGCGGCTGAAGAAACGCAGCTCCTCCTGCTGGATACCGGAGATGCGCAGTTCGAAGAGCGTGGACAGAATGCGCTCGGCGAAAAGCGGCGGATCGATCTCGGGAAGCAACAGATCGGCTTCGCGGCACGTCTCCAGCAGTCGGACGAACGTATTGCACCAGAACGCGTGATGCTCGTCGTAATATTCGGAGAAAGCCACCTTGCGGCGGATATCCTCCAGGAAGGAGCGGTTGACGGTATACAATCCGTCGATATATTCGGAGGCGAGCCGGAGCATGCGTTGCAGCGGATTGCTCGTCCGGCGCCGGCATCCCATGGCGATACGCCGCTGGTTCTCGCGTCCCATGACGTCGAGACAGGCGACGATGAGCTCCGATTTGTCGGCGAACAGTTCGTAGAGCGTGCGCTTGGAGATGCCGAGCGTGGCGGCGATCTCATCGACCCGGACGGCACGGATGCCGTCGCGGGTGATGAGTCGCTGCGTGGCGCGGATGATCTCCTCCTTGGTCGCTCCCCGTTTCATCACTTGCGGGTTTCGTCGACGATATCACGGCCGCCGCCCAGCGCCTGGTAGAGGTTCACCACACCCTGGATCTCGTCGAAGCGGTCGGCGACCTGCGAGAGGCGGGCCGACAAGAGCGACTGCTCGGCGGTCAGCACTTCGAGATAGGTGGTCGGCGAGTAGCGCATCAACAGCTCGGTGCTCTCGGCGGCACGCTCCATGGCGGCGACCTGATTGCGGCGAAGCTCGCTCTTGGCACGGGCCGACTGGCTCTGCATGAGGGCGTTGTTGACCTCGGCGCCGGCATTGAGCAGCGCCTGCTGGAACGAGAGCTTCGACTCCTCGAACTGCGCCTTCATGATCTTGACGCGGGCCCGGTTGGCACCGGCGTTGAAGATCGGCTGCAGAAGCTGCGCCGTAGCCGTGAGGAGCAGTTTGCCCGGATTGACGATAGCCGAACCGGCGCTGTTGGTCCAGCCGGCGAGGCCGCTCAGCGTGATCGACGGATAGAGCGCCGAACGGGCCTCGGCCGTAGCGTAGTAGGCCTGCATGAGCGAATACTCGGCAGCCCGGATGTCGGGACGGTTGGAGAGCATCTGGAGAGGCACGCCCACCGTCAGCCGCTCGGGCAGCTGCTGCGCGTCGAGCGAACCGCGCGCGATGGTGTGGGGAGCCTCGCCCAGCAGCGAGCAGAGGCTGTTCTCGACCTGACGGAGCTGGTAGTCGAGATCGTGCACCCCGGCCTGGACCGAATAGTAGGTACCCTCGTACTGGGCGACGGCGGCCTCGTTGGCCATGCCCGCCTCCTTGAGCGAACGGATAGTCTCGACGGTCTTCTCCCACTTGGCGGCCGTCTGGCGCGTGATCTCCAGCTGCTCGTCGAGCATCAGAAGGGTGAAGTAGAGGTTGGCCGTACCGGCGATGAGCTGGGTCTTGACGGCCTGCTCGTACTCCCGGCTCTGGGCGTAGAGGGCCTTCGCCTTGCGCTTGGCGTTGGTCAGGCCGTTGAACAGATCGATCTGCCAGCTGGCGGTGACGGGGATGTTGTAGGTCTTCGACGGCGTGCGCGTGTCGAAGCTGCTCAACGACCCCTGGGGAGCGAAGTTGAACGACGGCAGGTAGGCCAGACGGGCCGAGCGGAGCGTCGCCTCGGCCTCCTTGACGCGCCAGTGGGCCGACTGCATGTCGGTGTTGTTCTCCAGCGCAAGATCGATGAGCCGCTGCAACTGCGGGTCGGCGAAAACCTCGCGCCAGGCAATGTCGCCCAGCGAGGAGTCGGAGGTCTCCACGGCGCCGTAGAGACCGTCGGTGACGATCTCGGGGCGCTCGTAGGATTTATAGATGCCGCAGCCGGACATCGCCGCTGCAAGGCATATCAACAGGAGTTTCTTCATGAATGCTTGTTTTACTCGTTCTCGTTTTTGCACTCTTCGACCTCGGCGCGTACCGACCACTGGGGATCGGGGTCGAACTGGATCGGCTTGATCTTCTCCTGGATCGTCTGGAAGGCGATGAACAGGGTCGGCACGAGGAACAGCAGAGCCAGCGTACCGATGATCATACCGCCGACGACGCCCGTACCGAGCGTGGAGTTACCGTTGGCGCCTACGCCGTGGGCCAGTACCAGCGGGATCATACCGAAGACCATCGTCAGGACGGTCATCAGGATAGGACGCAGACGGACCTTGGCGGCCGAGACGGCGGCCTGCGTGAGCGACATGCCCGCGCGACGGCGGTCGCCTGCGTACTCGGTCAGCAGGATGGCCGTCTTGGCAAGCAGACCGATCAGCATGATAAGACCCGTCTGGAGGTAGATGTTGTTCTCGAGTCCCATCGCCTTGGCGAAGAGGAACGAACCCATCAGACCGCACGGCACCGAAAGGATGACGGCGAACGGGATGATGAAGCTCTCGTAGAGGGCCGAGAGGATCAGGTAGATCAGCAGGATACAGATGCCGAAGATGATGGCCGTGTTGCTGCCCGTGCGCGACTCCTCGCGCGTCAGACCATCGAAGTCGTAGCCGTAGCCCTTGGGAAGCACCTGTGCGGCGACCTCGCGGATGGCCCGGATGGCGTCGCCCGACGAATAGCCGGCGGCGGCCGTACCGTTCACGGCGATCGAGTTGTAGAGGTTGAAGCGGTTGAGCACCTCGGAGCTGTAGACCTTGGTCAGCGTGACGAACTGGCTCAGGGGAGCCATCTCGCCGCTGGCCGAGCGCACGAAGATGTTGTTGAGCGACTCGGCGTCGACACGGTATTTCGGGTCGGCCTGGATCGTCACGTAGTAACGCTTCGAGAAGCGGTTGATGCTCGACGCGTACTGGCCGCCGTAGTAGCCCGACAGCGTCGAGAGGATCGTGCTGGGCGAGATGCCGGCACGCTTGGCCTTCGCGGCGTCGATGTCGACCAGATACTGCGGGAAGTTGATGTTGAAGGTCGAGTAGGCGCGCTCGATCTCGGGACGCTGGTTGAGCGCACCGATGAACTGCAGGTAGATGTTGTAGAAGTCGGTGAGATCGCCGCCGGCCTGGTCCTGAAGGTGCATCGAGAAACCGGTCGAGGTACCGTAACCCGAGATCATCGGCGGTGCCACGGCGAAGATCTGCGCGTTCTTGATGTCGGCGGTGCGGCCGTAGATCTGGCCGATGACGGCCTGGACGGCATCCATCTTATCGGGACGCTCCTCCCAGTCCTTGAGCTTGACGATACACATACCGTAGGAGGAACCCTGACCGGCGATCATACCGTAACCTGCCACCGACATGAAGTCGCGGATCTGGGGAATCCCCTGGATGCGCTGCGAGACCTCCTCCATCACCTTGTGGGTCTCCAGCAGCGACGAACCGGGGGCCGTCGTCACGTTGACCATGATCGTACCCTGGTCCTCGTCGGGGACAAGACCCGTCTTGGTGTTGTTCATCAGCACGACCAGCGCGGCCAGCGCCAGGACGAGCGTCGACCACATCAGCCATTTGTGCTTGATGAAGAGCAGCACGCCGTGCTTGTACTTGTTGATCATCGCGTCGAATCCGGCGTTGAAGGCCTTGCGGAAGCGGGCGGCGAAGTTGTCGCGCATCTCGCCGTTCTCGTCGAGGTAGGGCTTCAGGATCAGGGCGCAGAGGGCCGGCGAGAGCGTCAGTGCGTTGAGCGCCGACAGACCCACGGCCACGGCCATCGTGATACCGAACTGCGTGTAGAAGATACCCGACGTACCGCCCATCATGGCCACGGGAATGAACACGGCCATGAAGACCAGCGTCGAGGTGACGATGGCCGAGGTGATACCCGACATGGCGTCGATGGTGGCCATGTAGGACGAACGGTAACCGGCGTCGAAGCGCGCCTGCACCGCCTCGACGACGATGATGGCGTCGTCGACGACCGTACCGATGGCGAGCACCAGAGCGAAGAGCGTCAGCAGGTTGATCGAGAATCCGGCGAGTGCCAGGAAAGCGAACGTACCGATCAGCGCGACGAGGATCGAAACCGTCGGGATGAGCGTCGAGCGGATATCCTGGAGGAAGACGTAGACCACCAGCACGACGAGGATGATGGCCTCGATGAGGGTCTTGATCACCTCGTTGATCGAGGCGTAGAGGAAGTCGTTGACGCTCTGGAGGTGGGCGATCTCGATGCCCTTCGGGAGCTCGGCGCGGACCTCATCGAGCAGCGCCTCGACATCCTCGACGACCTGCGTGGCGTTGGAGCCGGCGGTCTGGAAGATCATGGTGCTGATACCGGGGTGGCCGTTGGTGTAACCCTTGTAGGCATACGACTCGCTGCCGAGCTCGATGTCGGCCACGTCCTTCAGACGCAGCACCGTACCGTCGGACTTCGAGAGAAGCACGATCTCGCCGAACTCCTCGGGAAGCATGTGGCGGCCACGGTATTTCATCGTATACTGGAACGTCTGCTCGGAGTTCTCGCCCAGCGTACCCGTCGCCGCCTCGATATTCTGCTCGGCAAGAGCGGCCGAGATGTCGGAGGGAATCAGGCCGTACTGGGCCATCACGTCGGGCTTGAGCCAGATACGCATCGAGTAGGCGGCGCCCAGCGTGAAGACCTCGCCGACGCCCGGGATACGCTGGATACGCGGTTCGATGTTGATCTTCGCATAGTTGGAGAGGAAGACCTCGTCGTAGGAGTCGTCGGGACTGTAGAGCGAGAAGATCTTCACCATCGAGGTCTGGCGCTTCATGGTCTGCACACCGATCTGCGTAACCTCGGGAGGGAGCATACCGGTGGCGCGCGAGACCTTGTTCTGGACGTTCACGGCCGCCATGTCGGCATCGGTACCCTGGCGGAAGATGATGGAGATGGAGGCGCTACCGGCGGCGGCGCTGGAGGTGATGTAGTCCATGTCCTCCACGCCGTTGATCGCCTCCTCCAGAGGGACGATCACCGACTTCTGGATGGTTTCGGCGCTGGCACCCGGGTAGGATGCGCGCACCATGACCGTCGGAGGCGCGATGTCGGGGAACTGCTCGACGGGCAGCGTCGTCAGACCGATCAGACCGGCGATGACGACGAGGATCGAAATGACGGACGCCAGCACGGGGCGTTCGATGAAATGCTTGAGTGTCATAGATTATTTCTCCTTTGCAGTTTCGGTTTCGGCAGCGGCTTCGGCGGCGGGGGCCTGCTCGGCGGCAGGAGCTGCGGCAGCGGCGCCCTGGCCCTTGGGCACGACGGGCATACCCTCGCGCAGCAGACCGACACCCTCGGCGACGATCACCTCGCCCGGCTGAAGACCCGAGCGGACGATGTACTCGCGGCCGTCGGAGATCTTCTCCACGGCGATCATCGAAGAGGCGGCCTTGCCGTCGACGATCTTATATACGTAGACCTTGTCCTGGAGCTCGAACGTGGCGTTCTGCGGCACGACGATGACGTCCTTATAATAGGTCGGCACGACGACGTTGCCCGAACCGCCGCTGTGGAGCAGCCCGTCGGGGTTGGGGAAGACGGCGCGCAGCTGGACGCTGCCCGTCGAGGTGTCGATCACGCCGCTGATCGACTCGACGCGGCCCGGAAGCGCATAGAGCGAACCGTCGCTGAGCTGCAACGCCACGTCGGGCATCTGCTTCAGCGTGGCTGCGGTCGAACCGTACTGGCGCGTGAGGGCGAGCAGCTGGTTCTCCGACATCGAGAAGTAGACGTACATCTGCGAGTTGTCCGACACGGTCGTGAGCGGCTGGGGCATCGAGGGCGACACCAGGGCGCCGACACGGTAAGGCAGCGTGCCGACGATACCGTCGGAGGTGGCCTTCACGACCGTATAGGAGAGGCTGTTGGCGGCGTTGACGCGCTGCGCCTCGGCCTGAGCCAGCTGCGCCTTGGCCGAGAGGAGCGAATTCTCGGCGGTCGTCAGGTCGAACTGCGAGACGACGTTGCGGGCGAAGAGCTCCTTCTTGCTGTCGTAGGAGAGCTGGGCCGTGGAGACGGCGGCCTTGGCGGCGGCGACGTTGGCCTCGGCGGTCTGGAGAGCCGCCTTATAGGGGACCTGGTCGATGATGAAGAGGGTCTGGCCCTTGCGGACCTGCTCGCCCTCGCTGACCAGCAGCTGGGAGATCGTACCCGAAACCTGGGGATAGATGTTGACATCCTGACGGCCGCGGATCGACGCCGAGTAGACGGTCGGGAGTTCGCGATCGGTGGTCGAGACGGAGAGCACCGCATACTCGGCGGAACCCATCATCGTCGGCGCCTGTCCGCAGGAAGCGGCGGCCAAGCAGCAGACCATGCACGCTGCTTTCACGATTCTTTTCTTCATAAATTCTGTTATTGAGTTAAACTAAAAAATTGCTTTGTCCGCGCCCCGGCGGCGTCGCGCGCAGCGGGCCGATACCCCTGCTGACGATCGACCGGAGCCGATATTTGTTTTCGGGCCGCGCACCGCCGTTGCACGGGCGGCGCCGAAAAAACTTTTTCCGCCGCAAAATTACCGTAATTTAACGGTTATCGGTTACTAATATTACGAATAACAATGGTACTTTTCGGAACAAAAAGCAGGCGTTTTACAGAAAAATTCCCTATTTTTGTTCGAAAAACGAAATTCATGTCAGCACCCAATCCCATCGCGACGACAAACGACGACCAATTCATCGTCGGAGAATCGGATTTCGCCTTCTTCGGCGAGCAGGCCCGCCGGTGCGAAAGCGGAGCTATCCTTCTGTGCAAGAGCGGATCGGCCCACATCACGATAGACCACGTGCAGGGGCCGGTACGGCGCGACACGCTGATTTTCGTGCTCGAAGGGTGGATGATGCGCATCACGGAGGCGAGCGACGATTTCAGAGTGACCTACTGCGCCTTCTCGCGCGACCTGTTCGCCGAGGCGGCCTTCCGGATCGAACCCGCCTTCTTCCAGGCGCTCCACGATCAGCCGATCGTCTACACCGTGACGCCGATCAACGAGGCGGCCCGCGTGTGGCTGCAAATGGCCGACTACACCTACCGCGACCGCAAGAACCTGTTCCGCAACACGATCATCAAGAACCGCTTGCAGAACATCCTGCTGGACATATACGACAAATACCAGCGCTACGAGACCCGGCGCCGCACGCCCGCCGCGAGCGGCCGGCAGCAGGAGCTGTTCCACCGGTTCGTGGCGCTGGTCCACGAACACTGCACCAGGCAGCGCGAGGTGTCGTTCTACGCCGACGCCCTCTGCATCTCGCCGCGCTACCTCTCGACCATCGTGCGCCAGACCACCCGCATACCGGTCAAGGAGTTCATCGACCGGCTGGTGATGCTCGAAATCAAGCTGCTGCTGCAATCGACCGAGCTGTCGGTGCAGCAGATCGCCGTGAGGATGCACTTCCCCGACCAGTCGTACATGGGGCGCTTCTTCAGGAAATACACGGGCCAATCACCCACCGAGTTCCGGAAGATGAAATGATAGGAAGATTGTACGGACATACCATTATCGAAATTCTGTTCGCTCCATACGCGGAAAATCGGATAAAAGGCGTATATTTGCCATACGGCCGCATACGAAAGCCGTCACGGCGGCCGGAAACAGGAACAAATAAGGAACAAACTAAAAACCGATGAACAGATCTTTCGTCAAAACAGCGCCGGTGCTTTTCGGCTTCTTCGTCATGGGATTCTGCGATGTCGTAGGCATCGCGACCAGCTATGTAAAACAGGATTTCGGGCTCAACGAGACCCTCGCGGGATTCATCCCCTCGATGGTCTTCGTGTGGTTTCTGCTGCTGGCCGTGCCGGCGGCGATCGCGATGAACCGCATCGGCCGCAAAAGGATGGTGCAGGCGAGCAATCTGGTGACGATCGTCGGCATGATGATCCCCTTCGTGGAGTATAATCTGGCGACCTGCATGACGGCCTTCGTCCTGCTGGGTATCGGCAACACGATGTTGCAGGTGTCGCTCAACCCGCTGCTGACCAACGTGGTGAAGGGCGACGCGCTGACCAGCTCGCTCACTGCGGGCCAGGTCGTCAAGGCCGTCTCGTCGTTCTGCGGCCCCTTCATCGCGGCGCTGGCCACCAACGCGCTGGGCAACTGGCAGTACCTCTTCCCGATCTTCGCCGCCGTGACGCTGCTCTCGGCCGCCTGGCTGCTCGCGACGCCGATCGAGGAGGAGCCCGCCGGCGAAGAGCAGACTTCGGTCGGGGCGGTCGCCCGTCTGCTGGGCGATCCGTGGATCCGCACGCTCTTCTTCGGCATCTTCTTCGTCGTGGGCGTCGACGTGGGCACCAACACCGTGGCCCCGAAGCTCCTGATCGAGCGCGCCGGGATGGCCGTCGAGCAGGCGGGCTACGCTTCGAGCGTCTACTTCGTATGCCGCACGATCGGCGCCTTCATCGGAGCGATCCTGCTGGTGAAGATGAGCGACGCCAAATACTTCCGGCTCCACATCGCGGCGGCGCTCGCGGCGCTCGCGGCGCTCGTCGTCGTCGAGGGCACGGCGGCCATGCTGGTGCTGGTCGGAGCCATCGGATTCTTCTGTTCGAGCATCTTCTCGGTGATCTACGCCGCGGCGATGAAGCACCGCCCCGAGCGCGCCAACGAGATCTCGGGACTGATGATCATGGGCGTCTGCGGCGGAGCGGTCATCCCGCCCCTGATGGGCGCCATGGCCGACGCCACGGGCAGCCAGGTCGGCTCGCTTCTGGTCATCGGCTGCTCGATGCTCTACCTGGGATTCTGCGCCCTGAAGCTCGGCCGCCGATAGGCCGCAGCAACCTCGCGACACGAAATCGGGCGGGACTTTTCAGTCCCGCCCGATCTGTTTTCGGAAGCGCCCGCTCCCCTACTCCACGCCCCACTGCGTGTTGGGTTCGGGACCCATTTCGAGGACGAGCTCGCCGCCGCCGAGCAGCTCCGAGGCCGGGAAGCGGAACGAGCGCAGGGGCCGGCCGTTGAGCGTCGCGCGCTGCACGTAGATGTTGCGGCGCGAGGCGTTGCGGGCCCGGATGGTGAAGCGCTCGCCGCGGCCGTAGCGGCCGCCCAGGTCGATCGTCGCCTCCTCGAAAATCGGGCTGGCGATCTCGTAGGTCGGCTCGGCGTTGCAGCCGCCGTCGATCTGGAACAGGCCGAGCGAGGCCAGCACGGCCCAGGCGCTCATCTGCCCCTGGTCCTCGTCGCCCAGATAGGCGTTGGCCACCCCGCAGCCGTAGTAGCGGTCGAGGATCGAGCGGCTCCACCGCTGGGTGTACCACGGCATTCCGGCGTAATTGAACAGGAAGGCGAAGTGCATCGACTGCTGGTTGCCCTGCACGACGGGATGGTCCCAATACTGGTCGTTGGGGGCGTTGTAACGCCACGCCTCGTCCTGGTTGAAGCCCCAGAGCAGGCGGTCGACGAAACGCTCGCGACCGATCTTCGCGACCAGCGCGGGAACGTCCTGCGGCACGAAGAACGTCAGCTGCCAGGCGTTGCCCTCGACGTAGTGGTGGTTGGCGCCGCTGCGGAAGGGGTCGAAATCCTCGGCCCAGCGCCCCTCGCTGTCGCGCAGGTGGCAGTAGCCGTCGTCGGCGATCGCGTTCTGCCAGTTGCGGCCGCGCGCGTCGAACTGCTCGTAGGTCGTCCGATCGCCCAGCGAGCGGGCCAGCTGGCCCACGGTCCAGTCGTCGAAGGCATACTCCATCGTATTGGAGAAACGGCCCTTGTCGCTGGGGACGTAGCCGTGCTGCATGTAGGCGACCAGGTCGCGGTTGCCGGCGAAGCCCTTGAAGACCTTCTGCGCCGGCGTGGTCTGCATCTTCACGGCAGCCTCCAGCGCCTTGTGCCCGTCGAAATCGCGGATGCCCATCTGCCAGGCCGAGACGATCATGGGAATTTCGTGCTCGGCGACCATCACGGGAATGTAATTGAGCCCCGCGGGACCTTTCGCGAGCCAGCCGTTGGCGTCGTACATGGCCAGCTGGGAGCGCACCCAGCGGTTCGACCATTCGGGCGTCAGGAGGTTCCAGAAGGGGTTGAGGTTCCAGAAGGTGTTCCAGAAGGCGTCGCAGCCCAGCATGACGTCGCGCGACGGATCGGCCACGCGGCGGCGGAGGCCGTCGGTCGAAATCCACTCGCCGTTGACGTCGCTGGCGATGTTGCGGCTGCACAGCGCGCGGTACATGTTATTATAGAAGCGCGTCTTCTCCAGCGCATCGTCGCAGCGCAGCTCGACGCGCCCCAGCAGCTCGTTCCAGGTGTCGACCTGGTGACGGCGCACCGCCTCGAAATCCCAGCCGAAGAGGTCGGCCAGTTCGCTGCGGAGATTCTCCGCTGCATTCTCCACGCTGACGAACGAGATCGACGAGCGCACCTGCACGACGGGCGATTCGGCGGGGTCGAACTCGACGAACAGACCGGCGTTGCGGCAGGGGCCGCACACGAGGCGGTCGGCCTCGGCCGTCGTGGTGTCGTCGCACCAGCTGCCCATCGCGCGGATCGGCCGGTCGAACTCCACGACGAAGTGGAGCGTATAGTCCTGGTCGGCGTCGTGGCTCCACACGCCCGGCGAGAGCTGGCGGCACGATCCCTCGATGCGGCGGTCGCCTACGCGGCGGACCGAGACGTTGTCCAGGGTGAAATCATACTCGGCCTGGGGATGGAAGTCGAGCAGAATGCGCCCCGCACCGCGGTCGGCGGGGAAGGTGAAGCGCTCCAGTCCGCAGCGCGTGGTGGCGGTGAGCTCGGCCCGGATGGCATAGTCGGCAAGGTCGGCGGCATAATAACCGATGGGAGCCTGCTCCGAGCGCTTGTCGATGCGCGAGCGATACCCCTCGTCGGGACGCTGCTCGTCGCCGACGCGCGTCTTGAGCGGCCCGTTGGTCGCCATGACGCCCAGACCGCCGAGGGTCCATTCGTGGAGATGGCTGAAGCAGCCGATATTCTCGAACGACGGCTGATAGCCCGCCTGCCACCCGGCGTTCTGGTTGTCGGGGCTCAGTTTGACCATGCCGAAGGGCATCCAGGGCCCCGGCGCGATCATCCAGCGCGAGTGGGCCGTACCGATGCGCGTGTCGACGTAGTCGGCCGGCGTGCGGAGCGGCTGCGGGGTACGCACGACGCGACCCGCGGCCACCTCGCGACCGTCGCAGAGGATGCGGTAGCGGCTCCGCCGCGCCTTGTCGACCGCAGGCATGGGGGCCTCGAAGCGGTAGCGTCCCCGCTCGACCCGCCGCTCGAAGATCGTGCGGCCGTCGAGTTCGACCGCGAGCAGCGGCGTGCCGGACAGGTGCTCGACATCGACCAGCAGCGGCTGAACCTCGCAGCCGTCGACCAGCGTACCGTAGTCAGCCGCCCCGACTTCGCGCAGGAACAGCTGCCGGGGCTCGGCGACCCGCAGGTCCGACGGGCCGACCAGCGCCACGCGGTCGAAGAGGATCCACGACCCTTCGAGCACGGTGATCGTCACGGCATTGCCGCCCTCGCGCAACGCCCCCGCCGGCAGCGGCACGCAGAGGCTGCGCGGCGTGGCCGTCGAGAGATCGCCCGAGAGCGAGAGCGTGTCGACGACCGGCTCGGCCAGCCCCGCCTTACGCTGGGCCGAAAGCGGATGATCGGGCGTCTCCAACTGGAAACTGGCGTCCACGTCATTGACGCTCACCTTGACCAGCGGGAGAAAGCCCTTGGCGAAGTCGGCCAGCTCGACCAGAAGCCGGCAATCGCCCTTCGGCGCCCGATCGAGACCGAAAAGCACATTGACCTGGTGGGTACGCCACCCCGACGTGGGCCACGTGCCGCCCCAGGTATCCACGGGGCCGGGAAGCACATAGGGGAAGTCGACCGAAGGATCGGAGTGTCCGACCAGGAAGAAGCGGTCCTCGAATCCGAAATCGCGGGCCAGGAAATCGCGGTAGCCCGACGGCGCGAGCGCCAGACCGCCGGGCGTGCCGTCGGGATGGCCGATGGCCCACACGACGACCGAATCCCGCGCGGGCGATGCGTGGCCGCAAAGCGCGATGGCCAGCATCCATACGAAAAGAAAAATACGACGCATAACAGTTGATATGTTCATACAAATATACCGCAAAGGAAATCAAAACTCCACGAATATGCAAATATTAGCGGGATAGAATCGGAGCATGTACGCACATTATCGAAACGATGTTCCGCGATGCGTCGCGGAACCGGCCGTCTGACAGGATACGAAAAAAGGGCGTCGAATCCGGTTCGACGCCCTTGAAGTATGCCCTGCGGCCTTAAGCCTTGTCGTGAGGATGCGCGTGCCCCTTGACGAGCCGGCGGATCCAGAGATAGTAGCCCGTCAGCGGGAGCGTGGCACCCAGCAGCGCCGCGAGGAGGGTCAGGATGCGGGTGAGCAGACCGCCCCAGCTGCCGACATGCACCGTATAGACCCCTCCGCGGACCTTGGCCGACCGATCCTGCCCGGCATAGGGCTGCGTGGCCGTGATGCGTCCGCTGCGGGCATCGAACTCGAACCGGTCGCCGGCACGGAGGCTTCGGCGCCCTGCGGGAACGACGCTGGCCGAACCGTCGGAAAGCGTGATCTGACGATAGGCGGGGTGTTCCTGCGCCAGCTGCTCGTAGATCGACTGCCAATGCCGGTAGGGCGAACGGCGGGCACGATCTTCACGCCCTTCGCCGCGCTCGCCGCGACGGCTCCGGCCGCCGCGATAGCCCCCCTCGTCGTCGCGGGCGCCCTCTCCGCGGAAACCTTCGCCGCGGAAACGGCGGGTCGCGGTCGTATCCGCAGCGTCAGCACGTCCGCTACGACGGGCTCCATCTTCGTCGCCGCCACGGGCAGTCCGCTCGCCGCGGCCGTCGCGGCCCGACGCACGGTCGCCCGCAACCGCACGGTCACCCGAAACCGCACGCTCGCCGCGGCCGTTCGCGCTCTGCTCGCCGGCAGAGGGACCGTGACCGCCTCCGGCCGAAGTCTCGACGCCGAAGGTCCGATAGAATCCGTTACGATACCACGAGAACGACCAGGTAAGTCCCGTGAGCGCCAGGGCGAGCAGGAAAACGGTGGCATAGATGCCGCCGGCGACGTGCAGATCGTGCCAGAAACGCGGCCAGCCCTTGGTGAAGGAGATCTTCAGGCTTTTGGCCAGCGGCTTGTTGCGGTTGGTGAGCCACATCAGCAACCCCGTGACGAGGATGAGAACCAACGCCAGGGTGCTCAGGCCCACCAGCAGTTTGCCGAAGCCCGACGACGAACCCATCATCCAGCGGTGGAGGTGGAACATCGTATCGAAAAAGGGCAGCCGTTCGGAGCGGCCCGTCACCTCGCCCGTGTAGGGATCGACATAGAGCGAGGCGCGGCGCGGTTGCGAAAGCGCGACCTGCCACGTGCGCTCGGGATCGGGCGAGACGGTCAGCGAGGTGGCCGACACGCTGTCGGGCAGCGAGGCGGCGACACGCTCCATCAGACGGTCGATCGGCAGCGGCTTCTCCCGAACCTCGCGGACGAAATAGAGGTCGCGGCGGCACGATTCGGAGATCTCCTTTTCGAACACCAGCATGGAGCCCGAGAAGCAGATCAGCGTGATGAAGATGCCGAACGGAACGGAGAGCCAGAGATGAAGTTTACGAAAGACTTTTTTCATGGTATGCGGGAAAAGATCCGAAGGTTACTCGACGCAGACGAGCTTGCCGATGGCGTTGATTTCGTCGGCATCGACCGAAATGCCCTGCGACACGCGGCCCGTGGCCATATCGATCTTGCAAACGAAGGGGTGGTCGGCCGACTCCGTGCCGATCGCGACGTAGGCGGCGCCGTTCTCGCAATAGGGCGTCTTGCTGCTGATCGACGAGAGGTCGGCGGGCAGACCCGAAACCTTGGTGAAGGTCTTGGTTTCGCCCTTGTAGATGGCCAGTTCGCTGGTGTTCTTGCCCATGATGTTGTAGCCGTCGGTGTAGAGCTGAAGCAGGAAGTAATCCTCGCAGATGTGCCAGCAGCGGTAGATGGGGTGACCGCCCGAGAGCGCCTCGATGTCGACATAGCCGTAGGCGTCGTCGAACTCCGTGGCACCGGCCTTGATACGCATGACGCCGGAGTTGTGGGTCGTGGTGCGGGCATCGGTGTAGGTCTTGGCATAGGAGGGCGAGAAGACGTAGACGTCGCCGTTGTCGGCGGCCCAGATCGTCTGGTAGTAGGCCGAGCGCATGCGGCCGCAGGCGTAGCTGAGCTTGTCGGTGTGGACGAGGGTCGGATGGGCGAACTCGAGGTCGTCGGCATCGTAGATGGCCACCCAGCAGTGGTCGGCGTACTGCGTGCCCGAGAGCGAGCCCGCCTCGGCACGGCCGCCGCCCGTACCGCTTTCGTTGCCGGTCACCAGCGCCTCGTTGCCCGGCAGGACGCCGCCGGCCTTGACGCCGTAGGGCGAGCAGCCCATGGGAACGACCGCCGTGTAGATCTTGCCGTTGGCTTCGAGCAGACCCGAGAACATCACATACTCCTTGTTGCCGAGGAAATCCTCCGAAAGGACGGTCTGCGTGCGCGAAGTCTCGTTGACGACGTCGAGCAGGGTGAAGGTCAGGTTATAGGCCTTGTTGCCGGCCTCGTCGGTCTTGTCGCCTGCGGCCGCAGCCGAGGTGATGACATAGTTGCCGACCATGCCGTAGGTCCAGAAGTTGAGAATGTTGTACTCCTTGGAACGGGCCCGGATGCGTCCGTCGGCATCGAGGTAGTAGGCGCTCGTGGTACCGGCCTGCCCCTGGCTGTAGCTCAGATGGTAGAGGTACTTGTCGCCGAAGAAGAACCAGGTCGACGAATTGCCTGCCGACACCTCCAGGCCGTTGCCGGCAGCGGTGATGTCGCCCTCTTCGAGCGATTCGTTGGCCATCAGGTAGGCGGCGCCGTCGGCCGAGCCTACCACGACATAGGCCGAAGCGGCGTCGGGTGCGGGTACGGGATCCGGATCGGTAGCGGGCTCGTCATTCGAACAGGCCGCAGCGAGGCAGCACGCCGAAAAGGCGGCGAAATAGAGAAGTCTCTTTTTCATTTTCATTCAATTTATCGATGATTGTTTAATTAAGGATGCCTTACCGATGGCGGCCGCCGCGGCTGCCGTGCGAAGCGCGGGCGCCGTGGCCGTGGCCACGGCCTTTGCGGAGGTTGTCGCCCAGTCGGACGTTGACCTTGCCGTAGAAGGCGCGGCCGGCCTTCTGGAGACTGAAGTTGTCGTAGAGCTTCGCGTCGGTGAGGTTGCGGCACTCGAACGAGAAGACGTAACGGCCCTGGAGGAAGCTGTAGGAGAGAATCAGGTTGTGGGAGAACTGCGACGGCACGACCTGCTTGCTCTCCTTCGATCCCAGGCTCTCGGAGTAGAGCGGGAAATCGTGCTGCCAGGCGTTGTCGTAGGTGAAGCTCAATGTATTGCCCCGGGCGAAGAGGTTGCGCCAATAGAACGTGACGTCGGAATTGGCGAACAGATAGGGCTGGTTGGGGATGCGGTCGCCATAGGTGAGATTGGTCTGCGAGGCCCCCTCGTTGAGCGTCTTCGTGCGGTCGCGCACGTCCATGCGGGTGAAGGAGCCGCCGACGCTCACCCACCCCGCATAGGTATAGCGCGCCGAGAAGTTGTACCCCCGGGTTTCCACCTTGCCGTGGTTTTCGTAGGAGGCGTAGCTCTTGTTGCCCGAATAGGTCCCGATACGGCGCTGGATATAGTCGATCGTATTGCGGTAGACCACCCCGGCTTCGGCGTAGAGCCCGTGCACGCCGAACGAGCGGTCGTAGCTCAGCGAGAGGTTGAGGTTGTGGCTCTTCTCGGGGCGCAGACCGATCGTACCCAGTTCGAGGTCCTCGTCGCCGAAGAGCTCCTCGGTGGTCGGCAGGCGGCAGGCGCGCTCGTAGGAGAGCTTGGCCTGGGCGCCATGGAGGAAGAAGACCGTCGCGGCCGCACCGTAGCCGAGTGTCGAGGTGTTGTTGCACAGCATCACGTAGTCGGTCGTACCGTTGTCGGAGGTGGAGACCGGACCGGCGTTGAACTGGTCGTAGTACTTGCCGAAGACCGACATATTCCACCGCTCGGAGGGCATCAGCTGGTAGGAAAGCCCCGTGATGTTCTTGCGCGTCTGCTTGTCGAAGGCATCGACCTCGCGCTGGGCGACGCCGGCGGCCTGCGAATTGGAGCGGGTGATCGAGTTGAACACGTGGCTCAGGGTGAAGGTGTGGGCGCGGCCGAGGCGGTAGCGGAGCGTCGCCGTGGCGTTCCAGTTGTGGTTGGCCGAACGGGTGTTCTGGTAGGACTGCTCGCCGAGCGTGCCGTTCATGTACTTCCGCTCGCCGAACCAGTTGTAGCGGTAGGCCGCCGTGTCGATGTTCCGCCCGACGTTGTCGTTGTAGTTGGCCGTGACGGTCAGGTCGAGCCCCCGGACGAGGAAATTGTGCTTGGCATACTCCAGCGAGGGCATGAGCGAATGGCCCTTGCGGTGCTTCTGACCGAAGACGACCTTCTGCACCACACCGGTCTGGATCTCCTTGTACATGTGCGAGTAGGTGAACGAGAAGACCAGCCGGTCGGCCCACTTGCGGTCGACGAATCCGATCTTGCCCGTCACCGCCTCGTTGTGGTAGGTGTCGTTGAAACGCCGCACGCGGTAGGACTTGTCGGTATCGATCACCGAAGTGCCGTCGGCGAAGAACTCCTCGACGGGAGTATCCACCCAATAATCGTTATCGGAGTAGTTCTGGAAGGCGTTGATCTCGTACATGAATCCGCTGTCGAAGGTCTGACCGAAGTTGACATAGGACTTGTGGGTGTTGAACGAGCCGTAGGAGTAGGAGGCGTCGAGGTACCAGCCGCGCCGCGACTTGTCGGTGACGATGTTGATCGCGCCGCCCAGCGCGTCGGAGCCCAGGCCGACGGGAACCACCCCCTTGTAGACCTCGATCCGTTCGGCGAAGTTGATCGGAATGTTGTTGAGTCCGTAGGAGTCGCCCACGCCCTCCTGCGGGACGCCGTCGATGAAGATCTTGATGTGCTTGCCGCTGAAACCGTCCATCAGCAGCGACATGTCGGATCCGACACCGCCCGATTCGCGGAGCTTCATGCCGGGCGTCTTGGCCAGGGCGTCGCTGAGGTTTTTGGTGGAGTTGCGCAGCTCGGAGGTGCCGATCGCCACGGCATTGAACGGCGACCGATTGACGCGGCTCACGCCGGAGCCCGTGACGACCACCTCGTCGACCTCGACCTGCGACGCGGCGAGCTCGACATCCATCGTCGACTGCCGGTCGGAGAGGGTGACCGGCCGCTCGACCGTCGAAAAGCCGATGGCCGAGACGACCAGCGTATAGCGGCCGGCCGGGGCCTGGAGAGCGTAGGTTCCCTGCTCGTCGGAGGAGCAGCCGTAGCGCGTACCCTTCAGCGCGACGGTGGCATAGGAGACGGCAGCGCCGCCGTCCGTGAAGATCCGGCCCGAGAGCGAGGCCTTCGGCTGTGCGTAACCCGCGGTAACGCACAAGAGCGTAAGAGCGATGAGTCGCAGTACTTTTCCGTTCATCGTATCGGTCGATTCAACTACACAAAAAAATGCGGTGCCCCATCAAGTTAGTCAACTAGACTTACGTGATAAGACACCGCATGCTGATTTTTCGAGTGCAAAGGTAGAAGATCGGGCCGGCACCCGCCATACCTACAAATGGGTATTTTTTCAGCGGGCGGACTCTTCGGGCGCGTCGTAGTCCCACCGGCGCGAGAAGAGGTAGAGGCACAGGCAAACGGCCGAGCAGAGCAGGATGAGCGCGGTCGTGGAGCGGATCATGTCGCCCAGCCCGGTAAGCGGCGCGACGAGCCCGCCCAGCAGGAACGGCACGGCCCCGAGTAGGGCGGAGGCGATGCCGCGGTGTTCGGTGACCGAGTTCAGCGCCAGCGTGATGCCGATGGGCGTCAACATGCCCACGCAGAAGAGCATCGGGAGCAGAACGATCTCGAAGAGGGCGAAGGGCCACCCGAGCCATAGCGCCAGCGAGGCTAACAGTCCCATGACGGGCAGACCGACGGCGCACCAGGGGGTGGCCGAAGGGAGGCGGCGGATCTTCATGACCAGGCTGCTGCCCGCCACCAGGCCGAGCGCGTTGCCGGCGAAACAGAGGCTGTAGGCGAGCGGCGAGAGGCCGAAGTGCTGCTGGAAGATGAAGGGCGAGGCCGAGATATAGGCGATCAGGGCGGCCGAGGAGAAACTTTGCAACAGATTCATGACCAGATAACGGCCGTTGGTCACCACCGGAAGATAGCAGCGGAAGGTCGCCAACACGGGGACCCGCAGCCGCTCCTCCTCGCGCAACGTCTCGCGCAAACGCCGGCAGAGCAGCAGCAGTCCGGCGGCCCAGACGCCCAGCACGGCGAACGTTCCCTGCCAGTCGGAGAGGCTGAAGGCCACGCCGCCGATGACGGGCGCCACGATGGGCGCCACGCCCTGGACGGCGGCGAGGATCGCGAAATAGCGGGCCACGTCGCGGCCGGTGAACGAGTCGGCGATGATGACCTTGGAGATGACCAGCCCGGCGGCGCCCGTCAGCCCCTGCAACAGGCGGAAGACGATGAACGGACCGATGTCGGTGCAGAGCATGCACGCGACGGTGGCGAGCACGAAAAGCAGCAGGCACCAAAGCAGCGGACGCCTGCGGCCGTACTTGTCGGTGACGGGGCCGATGAGGAGCTGGCCCGCGGCCAGCCCCAGCATGCCGGCGGTGAGACTCACCTGGATAAGCGATGCCGAGGCTCCGAAATAGGCGGTCAGCTCGGGCAGGCAGGGCAGGTAGAAATCGGTAATGAACGGTCCGAAGGCCGTCAGGTTACCCAGAATGAAGACGAGCGTTTTCTTATTCATCTCTTCCGATAATAATTGAGGTATGGAAACAAAAAAAGTTCGACCACGGAAAGCCAATTAGACTTACGTGATCGAACACTACATATTGCTTTTACGGCGGCAAAGGTAAAAAAAGATCGCCGGCGGCCAAGCGATCGGAGCGGAATTTTTCACTCGCCGCGCCCCAGGAGCGCCATCGCCTCCTCGGCATAGGTCTTGCCGACGGGCAGCGTCCCGGCGCCGTTCGTCAGGGTCACTTCGGTGCGCGAGAACCCAGCGATGCGGCTCTTCGGCACCACGTAGGAGCGGTGGATGCGGAGAAACTCCCCCGGCGGAAGCTGCTCCTCGACGGCCCGCAGGGGGATTTTGGAGAGGACGCTCCGTCCATCGGCGAGATGCACGCGGACGTAGTTGTCGATCGACTCGACATAGAGGATCGTGTCGATCGGAACCGCGACGTTGCGGTACTCCGACTTGAGCAGCAACCGGCGGTCGGGAGCTTCGGCCTTGGCCAGCAGATCGTGCATCCGCAGCCACTGCTCGGCCTTCTGCACGGCGCGCACGAAACGGTCGTAGAAATAGGGTTTGTGGAGGAAATCGACGGCATTCGCCTCGAACCCCTCCAACGCGTAGTGGGCATAGGCCGTGGTGAAGATCAGGCAACAGGCCGGAGGGAGCTCGCGGGCCAGGACGAGGCCCGAGGTGCCGTTGAGCTCGATGTCGAGGAAAACGACATCGGGACGCCACTCGCGGATGCGCCGCATCCCCCGGGCGGGAACGCTGTAGGTCTCCAGCCGGATATCGCCCCGCCGCCGGCAATACTGGTCGATGATGCTCAGGGCGATCGGTTCGTCGTCGATGGCTACGCAGCGGATCATAGGGCCGGGGATCGGAGTTCGAGCCGGACGCTGAAGCGGCGGGCGTCGCGGCGGATGTCGAGCAGGTGGCGGCCGGGATAGAGCAGCGCGAGCCGCTTGCGGCAGTTCTCGATGCCCGTGCCGCCCTGAACGGGCGCCGGACGGTCGAAAACCGTATTCTCCACCTCGAAACGGAGCAGGTCGTCCTGCTGGTCGAGACGGATACGGACGAAACAGGCCTCGTCGGACGAGATGCCGTATTTGAAGGCGTTCTCGACGAAGGTGATGAGCAGCATGGGCGGCACGGGCAGCCCGGGCGTCCCGACGCGGGAATCGAAGGAGACCTCGGCCATGGCGTTGAGCCGCAATCGCTGCAGGCCGATGTACTGGTTGATGTAGTCGACCTCTTCGCAGAGCGGGATGAACTCGCGGTCGGCGTTGTCGTACATGTATCTCGTCAGGTTGATGAACCGCTCCATCGTCGCTTCGGCCCGATCGGAGCGGGTGAGGATCAGCCCGTAGATCGTGTTGAGCGTATTGAACAGGAAGTGGGGATTGATCTGCGCCTTGTAGAGCGCCAGCTCCGCCCGGTTGCGTTCATACTCCACCGCCTCGCGTGCCAGCCGCTGGCGATAGGCTTCGGTCAGCGTGCCCACGGCGAAACAGAAGGTCACCACGACGATGTAATGGAGCCACACGGCCTGCCGGTGCTGGCGCACGCCCCATATCGGAAAGGGGAAGTCGAACTGCCGCCGGTAGAGGTAGAGCGGCGAGGAGATCTCGCGGCTCGACAGGAGCAGCGTGACGAGCAGCGAAACGGCGATGGCCGCGATGGCCGCGCAACGCTCCCGGCGGCCCTGGAACAACCGGGGTACGACGAAATAGGCGTAGAGGAAATAGGTGACATAGAGCCAGCCGACGAACGAGCAGAACAAAAGCGGCCGGGTGCCCCACCATCGCTCCACCGGAAAGGCGAAGATCATCAGCGGCAGAAAGACCAGGCAGAAGGCCAGATCGATGTATCGGGATACGTTTTTCATCGCGAGGCGGCCGCGGCGCATTTACGCTGTTCGAAAAGCCACTCCTGAATGCCCGCGATACCGTAGGAGACGAACCACGTGGCACGGTGGCTGCCGCCCGTGAGGTGGGTGAAGAGCAGGTGGTCGCCCCCGGCACGCAACCGGTCGGCCTCGGCGCTGAGTTCGTCCCGCGAGAGGGTCATGTCCCAGGTGGCTTCGGCGACGGTGCTACCCTGCTCGCGCCAGCGCGCGACGGCCTCTCCCTGCAAGGCATTCGACGTAAGGTCGCCCTCGCAGGAGATGATCCAGAGATTCTGCCGGTCGAGCGGCCCCATGAGCGCGGGATCCCACTTGCCCGCCACGAGCAGCGCCCCGGCGAAGAGATCGGGCCGCTTGAGCATCATGACGATCGACGACATGCAACCCATCGACTGACCGGTGACGTAGATACGTTCGCCGTCGATCGCATAGCGACGCTGCAACGCTTCGAGCAGCGCGATGGTCGTGTCGAGATGGTGGCTGTAGTTCCAGGAGTCGTCGACCGTGACAACCGGATATTCGGGTGCGACGACGATGCAGCGGTGGCGCGCCTGCGCCTCGGGCTCGGCCCACGAGGTGGCGCCGTTGCCCTGGTAGAGCGTCTGCGTGACGGGACCGCTCGCCGTGCCCGCGTCGTGGATGAAGAGCACCAGCGGATAGCGCTGCGCGGGGTCGTAATCCGCAGGCAGGTAGATGTTGTAGGGCAATGTCTGCCCCGTGTAGGGGCTGACGAAGGACTCCTGGCGGAAATCGTCGGCGACGAGGGTGATCGCGCGCGTCGTCACGATCGGACATCCGTTCGCGGCATAGATGCTTCCGTCCGTCGTTCGGATGTCGGCCTGCTGGTAGAGCGTGGCATCGTCCGGATACGTATCGTCGCCGCCCGTGCTCCAGCCGGCACGCAGCCCGGGGCCTCCCTGCAACCGGTCGCGCTCCCGCTTGAGCTCCAGCTCGGCGGCCGTGGGCTGCCGGGGCTGCGCGTCGAGGTCGACTGCGGTCTCGACCTCGACAACGACGTAGGGGCCGTCGACACCCTGCAGGGCCCTCTCGGGTCGGGCGTTGGCATAGACGCGCGTGACCCGCCGGCCTTCGACCCGGTAACTGTCGGGAGTCAGGCTGCGTGCGGCGACGGGAGCGTCGTACTCGAGGACGACGGCGGCGACCTTGCGGCCGTCGCCCAGCACGCGGCAAATCGCCGTGGCGGACTTCACGTGCCCGGCGGCGGAAAGCGCGGCGGGCATCAGGCCGGAGAGCAGGGCCAATAACGATGCGAAAAGCGTTCTCTTATCCATCTGTTCGTTTTCGAAGACAATGCAAAGGTAGCGGTTTTTTTCCAGTCGGGGACAACGCAGACGCGGCCGTTCGCCCCCGGATTCGGACCGTTCACCCCCGCATTCTCCCGCAAGGGGGCCATTCCGTCCGCTTCGGATTAACTTTGTAGCAAACAACGTGCAAGAACGCATCATGACCGTCAAGACATTCATCGACCGCCCCATTCTCTCGGGCGTGATTTCCGTAGCCGTGGTCATCGTCGGGCTGATCGGGCTGAGCCGGCTGCCCGTCGAACAGTTCCCCGACATCGCACCGCCCACCGTGCGGGTCTCGGCGACCTACACGGGAGCCAATGCCGAGACGGTGATGAAGAGCGTCGTCACACCCCTCGAGGAGCAGCTGAACGGCGTGGAGAACATGATGTACATGACTTCGACGGCGACCAACACCGGGGCGGCGACGATCAGCGTCTATTTCCGCCAGGGAACCGACCCCGACATGTCGGTGGTGAACGTCCAGAACCGCGTGGCCTCGGCGCAGGGGCTGCTGCCGGCCGAGGTGACGAAGTCGGGCGTGACGGTGCGCAAGCGCCAGAACAGTTCGCTCAAGGCGATGTCGCTCTACTCGCCCGACGATTCGTACGACGCGAACTTCCTGACCAACTACATGAAGATCAACATCGAGCCGCAGATGTCGCGCATAGCGGGCGTGGGCGAGGTCAACATCTGGGGCGCCAGCTATTCGATGCGCATCTGGCTCGACCCGCAGAAGATGGCGCAGTACGGGCTCACGCCCTCCGACATCGCCGCGGTACTCGCCGAGCAGAACGTCGAATCGCCGACCGGAACGCTCGGCGCCGAATCGGCCCGCACGTTCCGGTACGTCCTCAAATACCGCGGACGCTACGAAGAGGAGGAGGACTTCGGCAACATGGTCGTCCGCGCGTTGCCCGACGGCAGCGTGCTGCGGCTGAAGGAGGTGGCACGCATCGAACTGGGGGCGGAAAACTACGCGCTGTCGAGCCAGACGAACGGCCACCCGGGGGCCAACTGCATGATCGCGCAGACCTCGGGATCGAACGCCAACGAGATCATCGGACAGATCGACGCCGTGGCGGCCGACATCGCCCGCTCGCTGCCCAAAGGCATGGTGCTGACCGACATCACGAGCACGAAGGATTTCCTCGACGCCTCCATCGCCAACGTGGTGGAGACGCTGCTCGTGGCGATCGTGCTGGTGGTGCTGGTGGTCTATCTCTTTCTCCACGATCTGCGGGCCACGCTCATCCCGTCGCTGGCCATCGTCGTATCGCTGGTCGGCACGTTCGCGTTTCTCCATGTCGCGGGATTCAGTCTCAACCTGCTGACGCTCTTTGCGCTCGTGCTCGTCATCGGCACGGTGGTGGACGACAGCATCGTGGTGGTCGAGGCCGTGCAGGCGCGTTTCGACGAGGGCTATGTCTCGCCCTACCGGGCGACGGTGGACGCAATGGACGGACTGACTTCGGCGCTGATGACCACGACCGTCGTCTTCATGGCGGTTTTCATTCCCGTCAGTTTCATGGGAGGCACGACGGGGACCTTCTACACCCAGTTCGGACTGACGATGGCCGTCGCCGTGGCGATCTCGCTGCTCAACGCCCTGACCCTGAGCCCGGCGCTCTGCGCCCTGATCATGCGGCCGCGCGGCACCGGGGACGCAGCGAACTTCTCGGACCGGTTCCACGCGGCGTTCGACAGATCGTTCCGGCACCTGCAGGACCGCTATGCGGGCGGCGTCGCGGCGCTCTTCCGCCGCAAGGCGGCGGCCGTCGGGTCGATCGTCGCGGCGTGCTGCGCGCTGGTATGGCTGATGGGGATCACCAAGACGGGCCTCGTGCCGCAGGAGGACATGGGAACCGTCAGCGTCAACGTGCAGACCGCCCCGGGCAGCAACCTGGAGGAGACGGAGCGCATCATGGACCGGATCGAGGCGGCGATACGCGACATTCCCCAGATCCGCATCTACTCGCGCGTCACGGGAAAGGACGCGCGCCACAACCAGTCGGCTTCGGCCGGGTCGTTCTCCATCCGGCTCAAGAATTGGAGCCAGCGCCGGGAAAAGGGCGACGACATCAATTCCGTCATCGCCGACATCTACCGCCGGACCGACTCGATCCGAACGGCGCAGATCCGCGTGTCGACCTCGCCGATGATTTCGGGCTACGGCCAGAGCGACGGATTCGAGCTCTACGTCCAGGACCGGAAGGGCGGCAGCGTGGAGGAGCTGCTGCGGCACACGCGCGCCTTCATCGACGCCATGAACGAACGGCCCGAGATCTCGCGCGCCTACACGACGTTCGACACCCGGTATCCGCAATACATGGTCGAGGTCGACGCCGCACGGTGCAAACGCAACGGCGTATCGCCTGCGGATGTGCTCTCGACGCTGGCGGGATACGTGGGCGGCAGCTATTCGTCGAACCTCAATCGCTTCACCAAACTCTACCGCGTCATGGTGCAGGCCGCACCCGAATACCGGCTCGACACCGAGGCGCTGAACAACCTCTTCGTACGCAACGACAGCGGGGCGATGTCGCCGATCGCGCAATACCTCACCCTTCGGCGGGTCTACGGCTCGGAGAGCCTCTCGCGCTTCAACCTCTTCTCGGCCATCGCCGTCTACGGTACGCCGGGGGCGGGATACAGCTCCGGGCAGGCGATCCGGGCGATCGCCGAGGCGGCGCGCACGGCGCTGCCCGAAGGTTACGGCTACGAATTCGGCGGCATGGCGCGCGAGGAGGCCTCGACGGGCAATACCACGACGCTGGTATTCGTCATCTGCATCCTATTCATCTATCTGATCCTCTGCGCGCTGTACGAAAGTCTCATGATCCCCTTCGCCGTCATACTCTCCGTCCCGTTCGGCCTTGCGGGCAGCTTTCTGTTCGCCCGGCTGTGGGGGCTGGAGAACAACATCTACATGCAGACCGGCTTGATCATGCTGATCGGGCTGCTGGCCAAGACGGCGATCCTGCTGACGGAGTACGCCTCGGACAAGCGCAAACGGGGCATGCGTATCACGGCCGCCGCCATGTCGGCCGCCAAGGCCCGCCTGCGCCCGATCCTGATGACCTCGCTGACGATGATCTTCGGCATGCTGCCGCTGATGTTCGCCCACGGCGTCGGCGCCAACGGCAACATCTCGGTCGGCGTGGGGACCGTGGGCGGCATGTTGCTGGGAACGGCCGCGCTGCTCTTCGTCGTCCCCACCCTTTTCATCCTGTGCCAGTCGCTCCAGGAACGGTTTTTGCCGGGACGCACGGATCGGACAATCGAGAATCGAACCATTCAATAACAAAGCCATGAAAACACTGAAAAACCTGCTCTGCACGCTTTTTTCGCTCGTAAGCCTGATCGCCTACGCCGACAACGAAAGGCCGATCTCGGCAGCCCAGTTACCGGCCGCCGCCCGGCAGTTCATCGAACAACACTTCCCCGAGAGCAAGATCATGCTCGCCAAACGGGAGAGCGACCTCATGAAAAAGAGCTACGAAGTGCTCTTCGACGACGGCTGCCAGATCGAATTCGACGGCCAGGGAGCGTGGAAGGAGATCGACTGCAAACGCACCGCCGTCCCGTCGGAAGCCGTTCCTGAGGCCATCCTCGACCAGGTACGCCGGCACTACCCCGAGGTGCTGATCGTAAAGATCGAGCGGGACCGCAGGGGGTACGAGGTAAAACTGTCCAACCGGCTGGAGCTGACATTCAACCGGGCATTCGACCTCGTGGATATCGACGACTGACCCGTAGCCGGCCAGCGAAGGCCCGGACGTCCGACGAACCTGCGACGACATGCAAGTCCAGAGCACGAGACGCCGCTCTACGACCAGGCGCAGGCACGCAGGCGGCTCGAAGCGGGCACCGGGATCCGCCGGCCGGAGAAGAAGTCCCGCACGAGAGACCAAGAAGAGGGGGCGGATCTTTGCGATCCGCCCCCTCTCTCATATCTTCGGGGCAGCGCGTCAGCGCAAATCCGCATGCCTGCGGCAAGTCCCTACCGCCCTCCCGGCCCGGTTTCGCCGACGATCCCGGCAGCCGGGTTCCCACCGGCGCATCGCACGGGCGAACAAGAGAACACCCGACTCTACATCGGAATGTAAAATCGGGTGGTGATCGTAGTGAAGATCGAAAATCGATCTCGGCTGCGGTGCGTAGGGAATATGAACCTACAAGTTTGTTATACCCTCGCTATCAAGGTGATATGCATTTCAAAAGTCGCGTAGTAACACGCCTGTAACGGGTTCTTGTCCGCCGTAGTCTCCTATTGTCGGTCAAGCGTCTGCCCGTTAGTCGGTGGTACAAAGATAAGAACCTTATTTGAGAAATCCAATAGATATTGGAATCGTTTTAGATCGCTACTTCGTGTCGCTTAGCAACCTTTGAATAAATCATCTTTTCCTTGCGAAAAAGCATCCAAATAAGAGTAGGCTATCTGTATGTATTTTTCTTTGAACAGATGTTTCTTTCGGGGAGACCAATCTTGAATCTTTGTGATTGTTTGCATCAAGTCGATACATGGATTTTCTTTCCGGACATAAGCTACCGAGGCAAGTACTTCAAGAGACAATGCCGATTGAAATCCTGTTATCAATTGAATTAACTGTTTCAGTCGCGCAATTTGTTCCGGTTTCAACTTGGTTTTTACGTACTCGCTGACTTCTTTCATGGTGCTGTATTGCAATTCTAACGCATCGAAAGCACCGATTCCCATTTGTTCGAGTCCTTTTAAGTACTTTCCATTCACATCATGGAGAATATGTCCTACTTGAGGGCAATATGGCCCATAGTGAGCTGCTACGAAGTGCAATTTACCGAACGATGGCTCTCCGAGAAGCTGCATGAAGTAGGCTAATTTGTTGGCAACGAACAAACTGCTGTTTTCGCCCAAAGATTCGTAGTAGAACAGAGCATACAACAGCAAGGCTCTGGCCGGTGTCAGCTTGGTATCCTTGTAATTCGTTTCGCGCTTGAGCAGTTCACTGACAGCATCATTCGGTTGATAGATGTGAATATCAACGTCTAATCCACCGAGATACTTTTCCATCATCGTCTTAACTTGCAACCAGTCCAGACCGCCGTTGCCGCATCCGAGGGGTGGTATGGCGATGCTCTTGATGTGGTATTGAGTAATGATCCGAACCAAATCTTTCAAACCCTCTTCGATGTATTCGTATTTAGAACGATGTTTCCAATCTTTCTTTGTCGGGAAATTGATGATCCATTTGGGGTCGGTTGAAAGCGTGGCTTCTTTTGTTACCAACAATTTCCCCGGAACGATCGAGCCTTCCTTGCACGCCTGTTGATATGTTTGGAAATTGTTGGGATACGTATCCTTGAATTGGAGCGCAATACCTTTCCCCATAATACCTACGGTATTAACGGTATTGACCAAAGCTTCGTCCGACGCCGCCAACAAGTTGCCTGTTACATAGTGTATCATGGATAGAAGTAATTGTTTTTGCTATCGGTGTGTACCTTTATAGCCAAGTTTAAACGTTCCAATAGTTTTTTTACGTATGTTTCTCGCGTTGCCGTTTTAACGATGATTCCTGCAATACATGAAACAGGTACGTGATTCTTCACCAAAAATTCGGCTTGTTTTTTTCGCATCCGATCCATGTCGTCTTCGTCATTTCTCCAAAACTGGCTTTTGACGATATTCCAATCGACATGAATTAAGTCTTTCACATCGTTGTAAAACTCCGTAATGTTATTTTTGGCATGCCCATCGGTAAAACACCATTCTGGACATTGCGAAATAACTTGACTGATTTGACAAACAATGTAGATCAGTTCATCTTGCGGTCTTTGTTGAATTCCTCTATACCCGGTCTTGATATTTAATAACATCGGGGAATGTCCGCCAAAATAAAAAGGTATATAGTCTCCCAAATCACCACCCGGAGGATTGATTCTGACATGAAAACTTTGTCGTTGTTCAATTAGTTGAACATCTCCGATATTGATGTAGCTCGGATCGCAAGTCGAGCTATTTTTGGTATGCAAGCCGTGTGTCAGAATGAATTCCAAATTAGAAAAATGGATCATTCTGAAAATGAATCTCAGTGTATAATCGACTTGCATAAGCATATTTCAATGCAAATATACTAAAAGATCTTAGATTATTTTAAGGATGTTTGGACGAAGATAAATTATGCTGGTTGCTTATAAAGATTCCAAATTTCATTTTTAAATTCTTTTTTTCGTAGATTAAATTCATCATACCAATTTGAATTAATTGCTTTTATGTCAGCCTCTGCAATGCAGAATAAAGCATCTAATTCATCTTCGGATTGAATGATGCCTACGATTTCGGTTATATTGCGTCCTTTGAATAGAGCATCTCCAATAATATTATGATATACAACTATCAAGCATAGTCTGCGTATATCATTGGAGTCGATATCTTGAATATCGTTTGTTAATATTCGCTGCATCATCGGTATTGAATCGGCCGGATGATCCGGATATGTTTTTTGTATTTTATTATTGTTCCATTTTTCTTTTGGTCCCTTGCCTATATCATGCAAATAGGCTGCGAAAAGCAGTATATGTTGCATGTGATTATTCGCGGTTTTATAGTACTGTGTCTGTTTTATATTTTCTACGACGGCTTGTGTATGGTCGCTTACGGTTTGCAGATGAATATTATTATCTGTTGCTGATTCATATATTCCCTCCAATTCCTTGAATGCACAAAAATTAGTTTTTATACAAGTAATTGCATTTTCAATATTTCGGAAAGAATAAGTAGATTTAATTTGCTTTCGATTTTCACGTATGGATACTATACATTTATCGAATTCAGTTTTTAACAATATGGGGCCTGTTACCAAAGTATCATTCTTTTGACCACTTATGAAGAATTTTGTATACCAAAATTTATATTTAAAATCAGGAACTAATTCATCTTCAAACTTAAGAGGTATAGAAATCTTATATTTAGTTAATATTTTTTGTGCTTCCTGTTTTATTCCATTGTTGTAAACGATAATGCTATCAATATCGGAAATATCAACTTTTTCATAGATCAATACCTCTGCCATTTTTTTATGGCGAGCTTCTTCCGGAAGTGACCATTTTTTAGAATCAACTAAAACCCAATCTATTTTATTCAGATCTGCTACATCGTTATAGAATGTCGGTGGAATATCGGTATTTGCTGAAGCGTCTGTAAATATTGCGTTTAAAGTTTCGATCTTTTGAATTTTAAGACAGAGATAAATAATCAAAGGTTGATCTTGATTTTTTGAGTTGATAACTCCAAGCAACATCGGATTCAGAGAGGAAAAGTAAAAAGGAACATAATCATGTATTTTACCTTTACATCCACATGGTACATCCATCGAGGCTCTGCGTTCTTGAATAGAGGCATTAGCAATATCTCGATGCTGAATGCTCTGTTCTTTTTTCTTGTTTGTACATAATAATCCATGTTCTAAAATGGATTCGAGATTCCGAATATCGGTAAAGTGAAAAAAATATCGCCACTGGTGTTCTAAGGGTATATTTGACATATTTAAAAATTTAGTTTTATATCAAGATTATAACAAATGTAGTAAATATGATGTTAAAAAATATTTTTTCAATGGTTTATTTGAGTTGGAAATAATAGCCACTTACAAATATTAGGCTTTTGTGCTGCCTCTCTACGGTTTTTCCTCCACATTGGTGTCTTGTGTCGCAGTCGATGTTTCGTTGTCTGGAGCAAAGGTCGCTACTGGTTCTCGACGCTCGGACAAGGTCGGAGCGTCTGTGCCGTTTGCCGAAGAATCTTCACGCCTCCTACCGTCGGGTAGTATTCGTCGTTAAAACCTTGTCCTCCCTAAACCCTGCACCTGTTCAGCTCCCGAAACGAAAACGACCGACGCGACGGAAAGACGCATCAAAAAAATGTCGGATTCACACGAGGCAGAAAAACATACGAAACTCAAACTCCCTCGTTTCCGAACTAATCTTCATAACTTCGAGGGACAATTAGAATAACCCAATCAAATAGCGCTCTATGCTTAACAAAATTCGTTACAAGTTAGTATTCAACCGTGCCCGGCGGCTCAACAAGCGAGGTGAAGGCCTTATCGAAATCGAGTGCAGCCAGCAGAAACGCCGCATCTATTTCACGCCCCACACGTATGTCCCACCCGGAAACTTCGCCCACGGTTCGGTCATCGATCTGGTCAATGCCGAAAGCCTGAACTATGCCCTTTGTATGATGATGCGAGACGTGGAACGAGTAGAACTCGAATATATCAAGCGCGGCGTGGAGGTGCAGCTTCCCATGCTCAAAGAGGCGGTGCGCTCGAACATATCGCCCGCGGCCAAGTTGAACGAGTTCGGGGCACAGGTGGTCGAGCAGAGCGACCGTAAGAACCTAACGAAGCTCAACTATCAGACCCTGCTCAACAATATCGAGCGGTTCCGAAAGGGCACGCTGGTAACGGACATCGATTACCAGTTCCTCGTCGGGTATGACAGGTGGCTGCGCGAAAGCGGTATCGCCCACAACACCCGGATCAGCCGCCTGCGTCTGTTGCGGGCGCTGCTCAATGAAGCCACCAAGCGCGACCTGATCCACGGCAATCCGTTCGACCGGTTCCGCATCCAGCAGATGGTCTCGAAAAAGGGATTCCTCACTGCGGAGCAGCTCCGCAGGTTGGAGAAGCTGCCGCTCAAAGGCCCGGAGGACAAGGTGCGCGATGCGTTCCTGATCGGCTGCTACACGGGCTTGCGCTTCTCGGACATCATCACGCTACGCAACGACCATATTGCGGGCGGCTGGCTGACCAAGAAGATGGCCAAGACCGGTTACTTGGTGGAACTCCCTATCGGGGAGCTGTTCGGTGGGAAAATGGAGGTGCTGCTTGATAAGTACAACGGCAACATCGAGCGTGTCAGCAAGGCGCTCGGCGCGAATTCCTCGGTGAACAAGATTCTGCGCGGCATCCTCGACCGGATTGGCGCAGATGCCAAAATTACGTTCCACTCGTCCCGGCACACGTTCGCCACCCACCTCGGACAGAACGGCGTGCAGCTGACGACCATTCAGAAGCTGCTCGGTCATCAGAAGTTGCAGACGACGCAGATATATAGCGAGGTGGACAGGCGAGCGATAACCAACGACCTGAAAAAAGGCCGTAAACGTACAAGTCAATGAACAGGATATTAGTAGGCAGCCGCGCCTTTTTCAGCGGCATCGAGGGCTTCAAAAGCAAAGACCACGACTATCTCGAACTGGTTGAGAACCCGACCACGTTCAAGTGGCGCCGGGAGCAGTCCCTGCGCGGAACCTGCATCTTTCAGTTCAAGAAAGAGCCGGTCGCTCGAATGGTGCAGCGCACCCTCGACAACGGCGAAGCGCTGCTCGTCGGCAAGTTCCTCGTGCCGGAGGTGGCACAGGCCATCGGGGCAACGGTAAGCGACATCCTGCCGCTTGAGCCGCTCTTGTCCAAGCTGGACGACCGCCACAAATATGTGGCCGTCATTTTCGATGCCGTGAAGCAGAACGGCAGCTTCGAGCTTACCGACGAACAACGGGCAGCCGCCTATGAAGTCTACCGGCAGGCCCGGCAACCGACGGCGGAGCCAGCCGCAAATTAGAAATTCAACATCCGGATTTAGTCGGGGGGGGGTAAAGAAACAGCCCCCGGTTGTTAGTAGTATCTGACCACGTACTAACAGCAATGCGCCACAACGCACCCACCGAGGGCTGAAAAGCCTATCGGGTGCGTTGTGGCGCTTTTTGTACGTGATCAGATGCCGCAAAGATACGAAAACAATTTGAACACCATTTTATCAACCATTAAAAAATCTTTTTATGCTGAATGAGAACACCGATTTCCTATTACGGAGGTAAACAAACCATGCTCAAACACATCCTGCCGCTCGTGCCGAAGCACCGCATTTATACCGAGGCTTTCTGCGGCGGTGCGGCCGTTCTGTTCGCCAAGCGCCCGGCCGAGGCCGAATTCATCAACGACATCAACATGGAGCTGACGAACTTTTACTGGTGCGCGCAGGTCTACTATGACGATTTGAAGCGAGAGATCGACAAGACACTCCACAGCCGGGATATTCACGCCCATGCGGCCCATATCAATGCTTATCCGCAGTTCTTCGCACCGGCCGAGCGAGCATGGGCTGTGTGGGCACTCTGCAAGATGTCGTTCGTATCAATGATGGACGGGAGCTTCGGCTACGACTTCTCCGGGACGATGGCCAAGAAGCTGCGCAATGCGAAAGACGAGTTCACGGAACAACTTTGCGGGCGGTTGGAACGTGTAACCATCGAGAACCGCAATGCCCTCGATGTGATTGCCGCCTATGACGCACCGGATGCGTTCCACTTCGTCGATCCGCCCTATGTGAACTCCGACTGCGGCCATTACGAAGGTGTCTTCTCTGAACAGAATATGGAGCAGCTTCTGCAGCTGCTCGAAACCGTGAAGGGGAAGTTTATGCTGACGATGTTCCCGTTCGATATGATCGACCGCTACGCGCAGAAGAACGGATGGATCACCCACCGGGTCGAGCGTACGATCAGCGCCTCTAAAACCGGCAGACGCAAGCAAGAGGAATGGATGATCTGCAACTATGAGGAGCAGTCGCAAGAAACCCTATTCTAATGCTGTTCAAATGGTATTTATATAGCAAACGAAGCGTGCCTAAAAGGTACGCTTCGTTTTTTCACGCAGTCGCGTCGTTTCAAAAATCGACGAACATTTGGTTTTGCGGATTATACTTGGACGATCAGGACATCCTGTTCTTTCTTTTTCTGTTCCATACGTTATCGATTTATAAGTGTACGTGTTACACCTCACGAAGATAGTGGCCGTCGCCGGTGTGGGTATCGTTCCGGTATTGCATGACGGCTTGTGGCGTCGAAATGATAGTTTGTGGCGTTGTCAGGGCTTCGGGATGGAAGCCTTGCGACCTGCGGCGAACTCTTTCAAATGGTTTTTCAGAAACTCCTGCACGTCCGATTCCGTGTAGTAGGTTTTGTGCCGCAGCTTCCGATAGCGCAGCAAACCCGAACTGCGGTAACGCTGCAACGACTGCTTGCTCGTCTGCAAGAGCTGACACAAATCCTGATTGTCCAGCAGCCGCTCGCCGTTCACATACATCACCTCTCTGACTTCCGCGCCTTTGAGCGAGAGCAACAGCTGCTCTTGGCGGTCGAGCCGGTCGATGATGTCCCGCATGCAGCGCTCGAAAGTTTCTCTTTCAAGAATCATCGGTCGAGCGATTCGTGGGTAAGAAAATAGTTCTTGCGAAACTCCGCCAGCGTCTGCGGGGCGCAGGTAACGATGCGGCGGGCGATGCACTCCTCCACGTCGGAGAGGCGATAGAGGCATTTGCTGCGCATCATCGAGTAAGGAATGACCCGCTCCTTGCGCATGCGTTGCAGGGTTCGGGTGCTTATTTTCAGCAGGTCGGCCAGTTCCTCGCTCGTGAGCCAGATTTCCGGAGCGTGTTGCGGTCGTTCCTCTTTCTTCAAGACATAATCGGCGATCCGCTCGATTTTGTCGCTCAAACCTTGTATACTTCGTGGTCGAATGTGATGATTTTCATAGCTGCCGCTTTGTGGTTTCGGCAGCAAAGATGACGTTTTGCAAAACGGTGTTTTCCATAGTAAGTAAGGACTATGGAATGTTTTTTCGCATGGTACAAAAAAACGGCGGAAGAATCGGTTGTTCTTCCGCCGGTTGATCGTTCAGTTCGCTGTTTCATTTCGCCTTTCGATTCTCAGAATCAGGGGCTGTGCCGCCGCTTTTCTCAGCGACCGAATCACTCGCTCTCCGACCCACCTTCGGAACGCCTTGCTCGCCGGCGTATCGATCCGATAGGAGAGTGCAATCACCATGTCGAGGTTGTAGTATTCCGCAATGTATCGACGTCCTCCATGTATTTTTACTTCTTCTGTTCTTGCTTCGCGTTCGTCTAACTCTCCCTCCGCAAGCAGCTTGACAATTCGTCTTTCGACGTTTGCCGCCGTAACATGGAAAATCGAAGCGATTTCTTCGACCGTCATCCGTACCGTCTGACGACAGAGTAACCGCAATTCGGTTTGGTTCTGTGATAATGGTTCCTCGTCTCATAACTGTGCTTCCAATGCGATTTTTTCGATTTCTCCCAACTGTCCCGACAATACCTGCATATCTCGGCCGATTTTGTCGTTGGTAATGCGGGCATAGATTTGGATCATGACGATATTCGTATGCCCTAACATTTTCGACACCATTTCGATCGGCACTCCTTTGGCCAGCGTCATCGTCGTGGCAAAGGTGTGTCTCCTCTGATGGAACGTGATGTTTTTCTCGATGCCGCACAGGTCGGCAATCTCTTTCAGATAGGAGTTGAGTTTTTGATTACTCAGCACTGGCAGCAACCGTCCATCGGGCAGCGTTCCTTCGTACTTCTTCAACAGCATTTGGGGCACTTTCAGCATCGGTACATTTACCGACGTCTGCGTCTTGTGGCGGTGGATCATGATCCTCAGCTTCCCGTCGAACGAAGTACGTATGTTGTCAGCGGTCAGTTCCCGCACGTCGATATAGGCCAAACCTGTAAAATACGAGAAAATGAATACATCGCGCACTTGCTCTAACCGCGTGCATGGCATCTTTTTTTGCAGAATGCGGTGCAGCTCTTCTTCGGTCAGGTAGCCTCGGTCGACTTTTTTCAGTCGTATCTTATAATTGATGAACGGATCGGCAGTAATCCATCCGTTATTTCTTGCGATAAGAATGATTTTACGGAGCGTCTGCATGAATTTGGCCGTCGTATTCTGATTGCACGCCTTGTCGACCCGCAGAAACTGTTCGAAACCTACGACAAAAGAGTGCGATACCTCTTTGAGTGCAATATCCGACAGCCGATACTTCGTGCAGATATACTCTTCCATGCGCCGCAGACAACGATCGTGTTTCGCATACGTCGGAGCACTCACACTGATTCCGATCAACTTTTTCTCATCTTCATTATGCTTGCGAAACGTCCCCAATAGGGTCTGCTGACGAACGGTAATTCCTAAAAAGGCGTTGCGCACTTTCTCGGCCGTTACATAGGCTTCGTATTTCTCAATCTCCCGATAGTGGTTGCGCAGACTCGTCCGTATCTCGTCCAGCAGCGTATTGAATGCACGGGCTGCTTTCGTCGCGCCGATCATCTTTTGGTTCGTCGCATCCCACAGCTCCGGTTCGATGTCCAACTTCGAGCTGAATTGTACGGATTCGCCATTGACCGTAATACGAATCATAATACCCGCCTTGCCCATTCTGTTTACCTGATTCTTCCGGGCATAGAAAAGAATCGTGAATGTGCTCTTGCTCATAATACCTCTTGTTTTTGTTCTCGCCGGGCGATTTTTCTAACGAATCGCCGTCGGCAAAGAACCGGTTAATAATCGGTTTTTGAGCAGACGCTTTCAGGACAACAGACGACAAATCAGCTACTTGTGTCGTAAATCGTTACTAAAACGGTCGACCGGTTTTTAGTAACGGTTTTAGTAACGCGACTTTGTCCGAACGGGGCTTTTTCGTGTCTTCTGGATGACGTAAAAATACAAACGAAAATCCCGCAAAATCAAGGTTTTGCGGGATTTGTCTTCGTTTGTCCCCGAAATGACTTCGGGTCTTGGCGGTGCGTAGGGGACTCGAACCCCTGACCCCGTGCGTGACAGGCACGTATTCTAACCAGCTGAACTAACGCACCGTTTCATAACGGCGGACCGTTTATACTCCGATCCGAAGAGTTGCGGTGCGTAGGGGACTCGAACCCCTGACCCCGTGCGTGACAGGCACGTATTCTAACCAGCTGAACTAACGCACCATTCTGGTTATTGCGAGTGCAAAGATAGGTATTTTTTTCAAATCGGCAATAGTTTTCACGCTTTTTTGAAGAAAGAAAATTGCACGCTTCCGTAACTCCTTAATTGCCAGAACGCATCCAGATGAGAAAAATCCATCTTCCGGGAGTGCTCGAAAACGAAGATTCCCCCCTCGCGCAGCAGATCGCCGCCGAGTACCAGGTCGACGACCCGCTCGCTGCCCTCCAGGTCGTAGGGGGCATCCGAGAAGACGATGTCGAAACGTTTCGGACAGCTGCGCAGGTAGAGAAAGACGTTGGCCTTGACGGCATAGAGGTTCCCGATCCCCAGCTGGGCGGCCGTGCGGCGGATGAAATCGTAGTGCACGGCGTTGATCTCCACCGACGTGACGCTCCGGGCACCGCGCGAGGCGAATTCGTAGCTGATCGACCCCGTGCCGGCGAAAAGATCCAGCACGTCGCACTCCTCGAAATCGACGAGGTTGCCCAGCACGTTGAACAGATTCTCCTTGGCGAAGTCGGTCGTGGGCCGAGCCCGCAGGTTGCGCGGCGGATTGATCGCCCGCCCCTTGTATTTTCCGCTTACGATTCGCATACGATCTCCCTGAAATTGCGTTTCATCGCCTTGCGCCATCTCCGCCCCGCGTCGCCGGCCAGGCAGAGCGTGAACTCCGACAGCGGGAAGACTCCGGAGAGCCGGTCCAGAAGGCACAACGCATCGTCGACCGACGGGGCCGGGAAAACCTCGGCGAGACGCAGCCCTCCGTCGTATACTTTTATATATAGCAGGTCGCCCGCGGCGAACATCCAGAGGCACTTCCCGGATGCGGACACCCCGCGCAGCAGCGGAGAGGTGAAACGCAGCGCCGAAAGGGCCGGACTACCCTCCCCCGCCGCATGCCCCATGCGCTCGCACAGCGCCGCCGAGACGGCGCGCGGCAACGCCATGACCGCGCGCAACGGTTCGTCGCCCTCCGTCGCCGACGTGCAGACCACCTCGTCGTCGGGGCGGACGGCAATGCCGGCGGCGGCCAGCAGCCGGGCGCCCTCGCCCTCGTCGCAGAGGACGACGGGAACCAGCAGCGTCGAGGCCGTCAGCAACTCGACCTCCGCAACGCCGTCCGCCGCAGCCGCGATGTCGCCCGCGACCGAAAAAGAGTGTCCATCCAACGCGAGCTGGATGGACACCTTATTTACGGATGGGGATGGATTACTCCCAGTTACCTGCCTCATTGTTACCTGCCTCCATCGAACCGAACTTGATGCCCGGATAACGGTTGAAGTTGTTCACGTCGTCGTCGATCTTGTTGATGATCTCCTGACGGTACTTGATCGTGTCGAGGAACAGACGGTAGGGAGCGCGGCACTCCACGATGGGAATCACGACCTTCGACTCGGTGGTGATGATGCCGGCCTCCATGATGTACTGGGCCTGGTTGTCGGTGCAGGGGATGTAGCGCAGGTTGCGGACATCCTCCGCCGTGAGCTTCTTGGGCGAGAAAATCGTGTCGATCACGGCGACCTTGAACTTCTCGATGTTCTTGCGGCCCGACTTCTTCAGCATGGCCATGGCCACCGAGTCGTCCTCGTCGACGATCTTGCGCTCGAGCTCGAGCGTATCGGTGAGGATGAAGTTTTCGAGCGAATCGAACGTGCTGGTGAAATACTGGTACTTCGACTTGAACGCACGCTGGGCGGTACGGATGTCCTTGATGCGGTCGATGACCTGCGCCTCGCGCGTCTTGAGTTCCGCCTCGAAACCGATCGGCGTGGAAATCTGCTTGTAGATCACGTAGCAGAGCGCTACGATAGCCACAGCCAGGATGATCTGAACGATTTTCTTTGTCATTTTTCTAATAAATATTTGTTGTTAATTTTGCACGAACTAAATTTGCGACATGGTTAGTACACGTATCGCGACCCAAATTTACGCTAAAATTTGTTTCGAAACAACTCCCGGACAAAAAAAAATCGTAGAAAAGTTGTCGGAATACCTCTCCGGCAGCGATTTTTCGAAGATTTTCGTGTTGAACGGTTATGCCGGAACGGGCAAAACGACGCTCATAGCCGCCATGGTCGGCGCGCTTAAGGAGCTGGGAATCAAACCCGTTTTGCTCGCACCGACGGGTCGCGCGGCCAAAGTGCTGGCGCAATACGCTCACGAGAAGGCCTTTACCATCCACAAACGCATCTACCGCGAGCGGACCAACGCCGACTACGAGCGGCGGTTCTCGCTCAACTTCAACACCGAGCGCGGCGCCGTGTTCATCGTCGACGAGGCGTCGATGCTCTCCGACCGCTCGTCGGACGGCGCGGCGTTCGGCAGCGGATCGCTGCTCGAAGACCTCGTGCGGTTCGTGCGCAGCGGCCGCGAATGCCGACTCGTGCTGGTCGGCGACAGCGCCCAGCTGCCGCCCGTGGGATCCGATTTCAGTCCGGCGCTCGACGAGGTGTCGATGTCGGCCTACGGAGAGGTGGTCTACGCCACGCTCGACGAGGTGGTGCGCCAGGAGGCGCAGTCGGGCATCCTGTTCAACGCCACGCTCGTGCGCTGCATGCTCGAGCGGGGCATCTACGACATCCCCCGCTTCCGCATGGACTTTCCCGACATGGAGGCGGTCGAGGGAGGCGAGTTCCTGGAGAAGCTCCAGGAGTGCTACGACCGCTACGGGCGCGACGAGACGATCGTCATCACCCGCTCGAACAAGCGGGCCAACCGCTACAACGAGGGGATCCGCCGCAACGTGCTTGGCGCCGAGGAGGAGATCGAGAGCGGCGACATGCTGATGGTGGTCAAGAACAACTACCACTACACCGAGCGCATCGAGGGGTGCCCGATCGGCTTCCTGGCCAACGGCGACATCGCGCGCCTGAAAAGGCTCCGGCGGTTCGAGGATTTCTACGGCTTCCGCTTCGCCAACGCCGTACTGGAGTTTCCCGATTACGAGGGAACCGAGATCGCCTGCAAGATCCTGCTGGACACGATCGCCTCCGAATCGCCGTCGCTCACGCGCGAGGAGTCGACGCGCCTGTTCTACGAGGTCGAGAAGGACTACCTCGACATCGGGAGCCGGATCAAACGCTTCAAGGAGATCCGCGAGAACCCCCACTACAACGCCGTGCAGGTGAAGTTCTCCTACGCCGTCACGTGCCACAAGGCCCAGGGCGGACAGTGGCGCGCGGTGTTCGTCGACCGCTGCCTGTTCGGCGACGAACGCATGACGCGCGACATGCTGCGCTGGCTCTACACGGCCCTCACGCGCGCGACGGACAAACTCTACCTGGTCAACTTCGATGAAACCTTCTATGAATAACGATCCGAAGGCGGCGGCACCCGCGCCCGAACGCCATCCGCTCCGCCCGTTTCTGCCCGAGGGGGCGCGGCTGCTCATGCTAGGGAGCTTTCCGCCGCAGCGCAAGCGGTGGTCCATGGAGTTCTTCTACCCCAATCTCCAGAACGACATGTGGCGCATCGTGGGCTACCTGGCCGCGGGCGACAAGAACCACTTTCTCGCCCCCGACGGCCGCCGCTTCGACCGCGCACGGATCGAGGCCTACTGCCGCGACCAAGGCATCGCGCTCTACGACACGGCCGAGGAGGTCGTGCGCCTGCGCGACAACGCCTCGGACAATTTCCTTCAGATCGTGCGCCCGACCGATCTTCAGGCGCTGCTCGCCCGCATCCCCGCGTGCCGCGTGGTCGTCGCCACGGGGCAGAAGGCCGCCGACACGCTGTGCGCCGCCGCGAGCTGCGCGGCACCGGCCGTGGGCGCCTCCGTGGGCGTGCGTCTGGCCGGACGCGAACTGACGCTGTGGCGCATGCCCTCGTCGTCGCGCGCCTACCCGCGCCCCGTGGAGTGGAAGGCCTCGTTCTACCGGCACCCGTTCACCGAGGCCGGCATTCTGCAAGGACCTTTTTAATAATGCCGCGCCATTTTTTCGGCCGATCGCATCGCATTCTGCGAATTTTTAATTAGTTTTGTTAGGATCAAAAATCATCCGCAACCAAAACCGAAATCGCATAATGGAAAAGATCAAAGGACTGATCGACGCTCCGTTCACCCCGATGCTCGCCAACGGCGACATCAACCCGGAGCCGATCCCCGCCTACGCCGCCATGCTGGCGAAAAACGGCCTGAAAGGCGTGTTCATCAACGGCTCGTCGGGCGAGGGCTACATGCTCACCGCCGAGGAGCGCATGACGCTGGCCGAGAAATGGGTCGAAGCGGCCCCCGAAGGGTTCAAGGTGATCGTCCACGTGGGCAGCTGCTGCCTGCGCGAGAGCGCCCGTCTGGCGGCCCATGCCGCCGCGATCGGCGCCTGGGGCATCGGCGCCATGGCTCCCCCGTTCCCCAAGATCGGCCGCGTGGAGGAGCTGGTCAAGTACTGCGAGGCGATCGCCGCCGCGGCCCCCTCGCTCCCCTTCTACTACTACCACATCCCGGCCTTCAACGGCGCCTTCCTGCCGATGGTCGAGCTGCTCCGGGCCGTCGACGGCCGCATCCCCAACTTCGCGGGCATCAAGTACACCTTCGAGAGCCTCTACGAGTACAACCAGTGCCGGCTCTACGCCGGGGGCAAGTTCGACATGCTCCACGGCCAGGACGAGACGATCCTCCCGTCGCTGGCGCAGGGCGGCGCCCAGGGCGGCATCGGCGGCACGACCAACTACAACGGCCGCGAGCTCACGGGCATCATCGAGGCGTGGGAGCGGGGCGACATCGCCACGGCGCGCGAGAAGCAGGATTTCTCGCAGGCGGTGATCAACGTCATCTGCAACTACCGCGGCAACATCGTGGGCGGCAAACGCATCATGAAGCTCATCGGGCTCGACCTGGGTCCCAACCGCGTCCCGTTCCGCAACCTCACCGACGAGGAGGAGCAGGCGATGAAGGCCGAGCTGGAGGCCATCGGCTTCTTCGCGCGCTGCAACCGCTTCTGATCCGAACGACCGAACCCTACGGACGATCCCGGTCCGCCCCGTTCGCATGCGGAGCGGACCGCAAGGATCGCCGGTCAATCCCGACGAAACATGACAACCGAACAGAGAATCTTTCTGGAACGCTGCCGCGAGCAGTATCTCGGCGACCTGCGGGGCGACATCATGCCCTTCTGGCTGGAGCACGGACTCGACCGTGTGAACGGCGGCGTCTACACCTGCCTCGACCGACGGGGCGAACGGATGGACCCGACCAAATCGGTCTGGTTCCAGGGCCGCTTCGGCTACATCTGCGCCCTGGCCTACAACCGCATCGAGAAGAACCCCGAGTGGCTGGCCGCCTCGAAGAGTTGCATCGACTTCATCGAGCGCCACTGCATCGACACCGACGGCCACATGTTCTTCACCGTGACGGCCGAGGGCGCCCCCGTGCAGAAGCGCCGCTACGTCTTCTCGGAGTGCTTCGCCGCCATCGCCATGGCCGAATACGCCAAGGCCTCGGGCGACACGAACTACGGCCTGAAGGCGCTGGAGCTCTTCCGGTGGATGCTGCACATGCTCTCCACGCCCGGGTTCCTGCCGCCGAAGACCACCGTCGAGGGGCGCAGCCACTCGATCACGATGATGCTCATCAACGTGGCGCTGGTCATCAAGCAGGTGGCCGACGACGAGGCGCTCGACCGCCAGATCGCCGCGTCGCTCCACGACATCGAGCACTACCTGATGAACCGCGAGTACCGCACCGTGCTGGAGACCGTGGCCCCCGACGGCTCGCTCATCGACACCTGCGCGGGACGCACGATCAACCCCGGCCACTGCATCGAGACCGCCTGGTTCATCCTCGAGGCCGCACGCGCCGAGCAGGACCCCGCGCGCCGCGAACACTACACCCGAGTGGGGCTGACGATCCTCGACTGGGGCTGGGAGTGGGGCTGGGACCCGGAGTTCGGCGGCATCATCAACTTCCGCGACTGCCGCAACTTCCCCCCGCAGGACTACTCGCAGGACATGAAGTTCTGGTGGCCCCAGTGCGAGACGATCATCGCCGCGCTCTACGCCTACCGCCTGACGGGCGAGGAGAAGTACCTCGACATGCACCGCAAGGCCCACGAGTGGGCCTACGCCCACCTTCAGGACCGCGAGTGCGGCGAGTGGTACGGCTACCTCCACCGCGACGGCAGCGTCGCCCAGCCGGCCAAGGGCAACATCTTCAAGGGACCGTTCCATATCCCGCGCATGATGATCCGCTCGAAGCTGCTGTGCGACGAGATCCTCGGCACGCAGCCATGAGCGGCCTGCGACACCGCACCGCCGCGCGGCTCGCATCGTGCGCGCTGGCGGCGCTGACGGCGCTGACTGCCTGCGAGGCGCCGCCGCGCACCCTCGCGTGGGAGCCGCTGCCGGCCATTGCTCCCGGCACACCCTACGGGCTGGGGGTCTCGGCGCTCTACGCCGCCGAGGCGGGCGGCGCGCTCGTCGCGGCGGGCGGGGCCAACTTCCCCGACATCCCTGCGGCCGACGGCGGGGCCAAGCGCTTCTACGACACGATCTGGCTGCTCGCGCCCGGCGCCGACGCGTGGGGCGCAGCGGGCCGGCTCCCCTCCCCCGCAGCCTACGGGGCCACCTATGCCCTGGGCGACGAGGTGATCCTCGCCGGGGGCGCTTCGGCCGACGGCAGCCTCGACGCCGTGTGGGCACTGCATCCGGCCAAAGTGCGGCCGCAGTCCGAAAAGCAACCCGAAGATCGGTCCGGCCCGACGGACCGGACCGACGGGGTACTCGTCGAACTGCTGCCACGGCTGCCGCGGCCTGTCGAGCAGGCGGCCGCGGCCCGCGAAGGGGCGACGCTCTACCTGGCCGGAGGGCTCTCCGACGGGACTCCGTCGACGGCCGTCTACGCCTGCGACGCCGACGGCGACCGCTCGTGGCGGCAGATCGCCGAACTGCCCGAGGCGATGGTGCAGCCCGTGGCCGCGGCACACGCCGGAAAGCTCTACGTGTGGGGCGGCTTCTCCCCCGCCGAAAAGCGGGCCCTCGACTACGGCTACCGCTACGACACGGCCTCGGGGCGCTGGGAGCGCATCGGCGGCCTCCCCGACGGCGGCACGCTCACCGGCGCGGCCGCAACCGCGCTCCCCTCGGGACTGCTCCTCGCGACGGGCGGCGTCGACCGCGCGATCTTCACCTCAGCGCTGCGCCTCGCCCCCGACCAGGTGAGCGACTACCAGCGCCAACCCATCGAAGCCTACCGCTTCCGCCGCACCGTCTGGCTGTTCGACCCCGCAACCGAGCGGTGGTGCCTGCTGGGCGAAAGCCCCTGCACGGCCCGCGCCGGTGCGGCCCTCGTAGCGACCGGCCGCGGCGTCGCGCTGCTGGGCGGCGAACTCAAGCCCGGCATCCGCACCGCCGAAAACCTCCGCACCTCCGACCTCGACTAACCGACAAACCAACCTTCCGACATGAACCGAACGCAAACCAACCGAATCTACCCGTGGGTCGTCGTCGCCCTGCTGTGGGTCGTCGCCCTGCTGAGCTACATGGACCGGCAGATGCTCGCCACGATGTGCGACGCCATGGCCCTCGACATCGCCGAGCTGCGCGACAAGCAGAACTTCGGCTTCCTGATGGCCTGCTTCCTCTACGTCTACGCCCCCGTGAGCCCCTTCGCCGGGGTGCTGGCCGACCGCATCAACCGCAAATGGCTCATCGTCACGTCGCTGGGCGTATGGTCGGCCGTGACGCTGATGATGGGCTACGCCACCACCTTCGAGGAGCTCTGCTGGCTGCGCGGGCTGATGGGCGTGAGCGAGGTGATCTACATCCCCACGGCGCTGTCGCTCATCGCCGACTACTTCTCGGGCTCGGCCCGCAGCCTGGCCATCGGCATCCACATGACGGGCCTCTACGTGGGGCAGGCCGTCGGAGGCTTCGGCGCCATGGCCGCCTCGTCGCTCTCGTGGCAGCAGACCTTCCACTGGTGCGGCGTCGCGGGCATCGTCTACGCGCTGGTGCTCGTGGCGGCGCTGCGCGAGAAGCCGCGCACGGACATCGCGCCCGAGGCCGCGGGAAAGCCCTCCGGCGAACCCGTATGGCGCAGCTTCTCGCTCATCTTCTCCAACGTCGCCTTCTGGACCATCCTCTTCTTCTTCGCCTCGCTCTCGGCCCCGGGATGGGCCACCAAGAACTGGCTGCCCGAGCTCTTCTCCTCGTCGCTCGCCATCCCCATGGAAAAGGCCGGACCGATCGCCACGATCACCATCGCCTTCGCCTCGTTCCTGGGCGTGATGATCGGCGGCCCGATGTCGGACCGCTGGGTAAGGCGCAACCTGCGGGGCCGCATCTACACGAGCGCCATCGGTCTGGCGCTGATCATCCCCGCGCTGGTGCTCATGGGGCTGGGCCACAGCATGGCCGCCGCCGTCGGCGCGGGCCTCTGCTTCGGCATCGGCTACGGCATGTTCGACACCAACAACATGCCCATCCTCTGCCAGTTCGTCCCCGCACGCCAGCGCGCCACGGCCTACGGCGTGATGAACATGGTGGGCGTGCTGGCCGGGGCCGCCGTGACGAACCTGCTGGGCCGCTGGGCCGACAACCTGGGGCTGGTCTTCGCCATGATGTCGGGCATCGTCGTCCTCTCGCTCGCGCTCCAGCTCGCCCTGCTGCGCCCCGCGACCGACAACATGGAGTAGCCGCGCACGGTGCGAAACCCGCCCTGCCGGGCGCAAAATGCGGACAATGTTTGCTTTTGCGCCCGGCTTGCATTATCTTTGTCCGACCAAACGCCGATTTGGCACTCACATCCATCACGCTATGTTTGAAAACCTAACCGATAAACTCGAACGGTCGTTCAAGATCCTCAAGGGCGAAGGCCGCATCACCGAGATCAACATCGCCGAGACGCTCAAGGAGATCCGCCGGGCGCTCATCGACGCCGACGTCAACTACCGCGTCGCCAAGTCGTTCACCGACGAGGTGAAGCAGAAGACCCTGGGACAGAACGTGCTGACGGCCGTCAAGCCGGGGCAGATGATGACCAAGATCGTGCGCGACGAGCTGGCGCAGCTCATGGGCGGCACGGCCACCGACATCCGGCTGGAGGGAACGCCCGCCGTGGTGCTCATCGCCGGTCTGCAAGGTTCGGGCAAGACCACCTTCTCGGGCAAGCTGGCCGCGCTGCTCAAGTCGAAGAAGGGGCGCCAGGTGCTGCTCGTGGCGGGCGACGTCTACCGTCCCGCGGCCATCGACCAGCTGAAGGTGCTCGGGCAGCAGGTGGGCGTGGAGGTCTACACCGAGGAGGGCAACCGCAACCCCGTGGAGATCGCCCTGAACGCCATCCGCTACGCCCGCGAGAAGTCGTACAACACCGTCATCGTCGACACGGCGGGCCGTCTTGCCGTCGACGAGGCGATGATGGAGGAGATCACCGCGATCAAGGCCGCCGTGAAGCCCTCGGAGACGCTCTTCGTGGTCGACTCGATGACCGGTCAGGACGCCGTGAACACGGCCAAGGAGTTCAACGACCGCCTCGACTTCGACGGCGTGGTGCTCACCAAGCTCGACGGCGACACGCGCGGCGGTGCCGCCATCTCGATCCGTTCGGTGGTCGACAAGCCGCTGAAGTTCATCTCGAGCGGCGAGAAGATGGACGCCCTCCAGGTCTTCCACCCCGAGCGCATGGCCGACCGCATCCTCGGCATGGGCGACGTCGTCTCGCTGGTCGAGCGCGCGCAGGAGCAGTTCGACGAGGAGGAGGCACGCAAGCTCAAGAAGAAACTCGTCAAGAACCAGTTCAACTTCAACGACTTCATCGCCCAGATCCAGCAGATCAAGAAGATGGGCAACCTCAAGGACCTCGCCTCGATGATCCCCGGCATGGGCAAGATTCTCAAGAACGTCGACATTCCCGACGACGTCTTCAAGCAGACCGAGGCGATCATCTCGTCGATGACCCCCGCCGAGCGCGAGCACCCCGAGATCATCAACGCCCGCCGCCGCGAACGCATCGCCAAGGGTTCGGGCACGACGATGGCCGACGTCAACCGCCTGATGAAGCAGTTCGACGACACGCGCAAGATGATGAAGATGGTCGCCGGAGGCAACATGAAGATGCCCAAGATGCCGGGCGGCATGATGCGCCGCAGATAGCGTCCCGGACGCCGCATCGGGCGACCGAGCGACAAGAGGGATCGACCTTTCCACGGGCCGGTCCCTCTTTTTTCGCGAAAAACCGGGGGGGGGGATTTTCGCCGCATAAAATGCTATATTTGCATCCGAAACCCCTAAAACGGCACACGATGAAACATCCCGTATCGTACCTGCTGCTCGTGGCGCTTCTCGTCACGGGCGGAAGGAGTGCGGCAGCCCAGGATGCCCAAAAAACGCTGACGGCGACCGAAAAGGCCTACGTGCTCTCGAAGCTCTGCACCGAAGTGAAGTACAACTTCGCTTTCTACGACCGGCTCCCATTCGACTGGGACAGCCTGTGTGTATCGTCGCTTCCGCAGCTGGTCGCCACCCCCGACGACGACACCTATATCGCCGCCCTGCAACGGCTCTTCGCCCAGCTCGGCGACGGACACACCTACATCTACGCCGAATCGCGGGGTGCCCGGGCCGACTGGATCAAACCGCTGCCGATGCGCACCAAACGGATCGGCGACCGGGTCTTCGTCACCGACGTGCGCAATTCGGAACTCCGGAAGAGGGGCGTCGAGCGCGGCTGCGAAGTGGTGCGGATCAACGGTATGGCCGTCGACGAATACGTCGAGCGCCACAAACGGCCGGTGCTCGCCTCCTCCACGCCGCAATGGACGGCCTTCGCGCCCTACCGGGAATTCGAGCTGACCAAGGCCAAAGGTTCGCAGGTCGCACGTATCGAGTTCCGGGACCGCAAAGGCAAGCGGTTCGCCGTCGAGAGCCCGCGCAACATCGCCTGGGATCTGCCGTCGCAGACGCCGACCTTCTCGTTCGAGGTGTTGCCGGGCAACATCGGACTGCTCGCCATCCGCTCGTTCATGGACGATGATTTCCGCGAGGCGTTCGACGCGCTTTACGGGCAGATCCTGCAAACCGACGCCCTGATTATCGACCTGCGTGACAACGGAGGCGGCAATTCGGCCTACGCCGACTACGTCATGCGTCACCTGACCGACCGACCGCTCCGGCAGGGCCGCTGGAGTAGTCCCATGTACGTCGCGGCACACGGTTCGTGGAATCTGCCGCAGGAGTGGTACATGGAGACGCCGCACGACCTGGCACCCGTCGAAGGGGTCGCACCCTACCTGCGGCCCGTCGCGGTGCTTGTCAACGCCACGACCTTTTCGTCGGCCGAGAATTTCTGCGTGACGTTCCGCGGTGCCCGACGCGGCAAACTCATCGGCACGCCGACGGGCGGAAGCACCGGCAATCCGATCCTCATCGACGCGGGATACGGCATCTACGCCTGCTCTGCACCAAAAACGAATGGGGTGTCGACGGCGAGGTTTTCATCGGCAAAGGCATCGTGCCGGACATCGAGGTCGAGGAGACGCCCGAAATATTCCTCTCAGGACGGGACGTCGTCATCGAACGGGCGTTGCAGGAGCTCCGATAGCGAAAAGGGAACGGCGGCGTTCCTTTTTCCGTTTCCGGCAAACCCGAAGCAAAAAACGCCGTCGGGCGAGGATTTCATTCGAATTTTGAGTACCTTTGCCGGATAAAAGGCACATCGCATGCACAAATCGGGCTTCGTAAATATCATCGGCAACCCCAACGTGGGCAAGTCGACCCTGATGAACGCGCTGGTCGGCGAACGGCTCTCGATCATCACCTCCAAGGCGCAGACCACGCGCCACCGCATCATGGGCATCGTCTCGGGCGATGATTTCCAGATCGTCTACTCCGACACGCCGGGCATTCTCAAGCCTTCGTACAAGTTGCAGGAGTCGATGATGAAATTCGTCACCGGCGCACTGACCGACGCCGACGTGATCCTCTACGTGACGGACACCGTCGAGCAGAGCGACCGCTCGGCCGGGATCGTCGAGAAGATCGCCGCGAGCGGCATCCCCGCGATCGTCGTGGTCAACAAGATCGACCTGACGACCCCCGAGGCGCTCGAAAAGCTCGTCGAGCGGTGGCACGCCGCGCTGCCCGAGGCGCAGATCGTCCCCGTATCGGCCAAGGAGCAGTTCAACGTCGAGGGGCTGTTCCGGGCGATCCTCGCGCTGCTGCCCGAGGGCCCTGCCTTCTACCCCAAGGATACGCTCACCGACAAGACGCTGCGCTTCTTCGCCTCGGAGATCGTGCGCGAGAAGATACTCAAGTTCTACGACAAGGAGATCCCCTACTGCTGCCAGATCGAGATCGAGAGCTACCGGGAGGAGCCGGCGATCGACCGCATCGCGGCCGTCATCTACGTGGCGCGCGACTCGCAGAAGGGCATCCTGATCGGCCACAAGGGCGAGAAGCTCAAGAAGGTCGGGCAGGCGGCCCGCAAGGACATGGAGGAGTTCCTCGGCAAGAAGGTCTTCCTCCAGCTCTTCGTCAAGGTGAGCGACGACTGGCGCAACGACGACCGCCGGCTGCGGCAGTTCGGCTACGAACTCGAATAGGCGCCGCAGAGCGCCCGGAACACCGGAGAGCGGAGGCAGAGAGAAGACGGATGCCGGACACCGGGGAGCGGAGGCGGAGAGAAGACGGATGCCGGACACCGGGGAGCGGAGGCGGAGAGAAGACGGATGCC
>CANASP010000013.1 GCA_947364365.1 uncultured Alistipes sp. | reverse complement strand
GCTTCACCTCGGCGCAACGCAGGATTCGTTGCCGCCGAGGCAAGACCGGCATCGCACTATTTTCCGAGCAACTGCTTCACCTCGGCGCAACTCAGGATTCGTTGCCGCCGAGGCAAGACCGGCATCACGCTATTTCCCGAGCAACTGCTTCACCTCGGCGCAACGCAGGATTCGTTGCCGCCGAGGCAAGACCGGCATCGCGCTATTTCCCGAGCAATTGCTTCACCTCGGCGCAACTCAGAATTCGTTGCCGCCGAGGCAAGACCGGCATCGCGCTATTTCCCGAGCAACTGCTTCACCTCGGCGGCTACGGTATCTCCGTTGTAACCGAACTTCTCGTCGAGCACCTTGAAGGGCGCCGAGTAGCCGAAGTGGTCGAGACCGTGGATCGCGCCGTGCTCGCCCACGAGCCCCTGCAACGTCAGGGGAAGCCCCGACGTGAGACCGTAGCGGACGATGCCGGCAGGCAGCACGCTCTCCTGATAGGATTTGGGCTGATCGCGGAAGAGCCCCTCGCTCGGGACGCTCACCACGCGCACGGCGATCCCCTCGGCGGCGAGTTTCGTCGCGCCGTCAATCAGGGTCGAGACCTCCGAACCCGAAGCGACCAGCACGGCGGCGGGTTTGGCGGCATCCATCACCACGTAGCCGCCCTTGGCGATCTGGGCGGCCTCCTCGCGGCGACTGCGCGACAGCTGGGGCAGCGACTTGACATTCTGACGCGAGAAGATAAGCCCCACGGGACGCTGCTCTTCGAGCGCCATCTTCCAGGCCATCACCGCCTCGTCGCCGTCGGCCGGACGCAGCACGAGCATCGAGCGCTCGCCGCTGTGGTTGCGCAGGTGCTCCATCAGACGGATCTGCATCTCGTGCTCGACGGGCTGGTGCGTAGGACCGTCCTCGCCCACGCGGAACGAGTCGTGGCTCCAGACATAGATGACATGCAGCCGCATGAGCGCCGAGAGGCGGATGGCCGGCTTCATGTAGTCGGAGAAGACGAAGAAGGTGCCGCAGGCGGGGATGACGCCGCCGTGGAGCGCCATGCCGTTCATCACGCAGGCCATCGTCAGCTCCGAGACGCCCGCCTGGAAGAAGCGGCCCGTGAAGTCACCCTTCGCGAAGGCGTGGGTCTTCTTGAGGAAGCCGTCGGTCTTGTCCGAGTTCGAAAGGTCGGCCGAAGCGACGATCATGTTCTCGACCTTCTCGGCATAGACGCCCAGCACCGTGGCCGAAGCACCGCGCGTGGGGCCGTCGGCCTTGACCTCGATCGACTTGTAATCGATCTCGGGGAGCTCGCCCGAGAGGAACGTATCGAGCTTGCGCGCCAGGTCCTTGTGCTCCGAGCGCCACTGCTTCTCGACGGCGGCGCGCTCGTCGGCCCATGCCGCGAGTTCGGCACGGCGTGCGGCGAAGAGGTCGCGGCTCTCGTCGAACACAACGAACGGATCGGCCGGATCGCCGCCCAGGTTGCGGATCGTGGCGTCGATATCGGCACCGGCGGCCGTGAGGGGCTGACCGTGGGTCGAGACCTTGTTCTCGAAGCTCTCGCCGCCGGGGCCCAGCGCACCCTTGCCCATCACCGTGCGGCCGACGATGAGCGTCGGGCGCTCGGTCTCGGCATTGGCCGCATCGAGCGCGGCACGGATCGCCTCGATATCATGTCCGTCGATCTCGATGACGCGCCAGTTCCACGCCTCGTACTTCATGCGGATATCCTCCGTGTCGACCTCGTCGACCGTCGTCGAGAGCTGGACGTTGTTGGCGTCGTAGTACATGATGAAGTTCGCCAGTCCCAGGTGGCCGGCGATGCGGCCCACGCCCTGCGAGATCTCCTCCTCGATGGCGCCGTCCGACACGTAGGCGTAGGTCTTGTGGGCCATCCACTCGCCGAAGCGGGCGACCATGAAGCGCTCGACGATCGCTGCGCCCAGCGCCATCGCATGGCCCTGGCCCAGCGGACCCGAGGTGTTCTCCACGCCGCGCAGGACATCGACCTCGGGGTGGCCCGGGGTGACGCTGCCCCACTGGCGCAGCGACTTCAGGTCGTCGATCGAGTAGCACCCGGCCATCGAGAGCACGGCGTAGAGCATCGGCGACATGTGGCCCGGGTCGAGGAAGAACCGGTCGCGGAAGGGATAGTCCATCCGGCGGGGATCGTAACGCAGATACTCGGCATAGAGCACCGCCATGAAGTCGGCGCCGCCCATCGCGCCGCCGGGATGGCCCGATTTCGCTTTTTCGACCATAGCGGCCGACAGAATACGGATGTTGTCGGCTACGCGCGCAACAAGTTTGGGATTGGTTGACATATCGTGGTTTGGGTTGAAGTTCGTAAATGCAGCCCAAATATACGAATAAGCGAGGGCAATGTCAAATTTATTTGAACATTGCCGAGCGGGAGTATATTCGGCGCAGCCAAATATAGGAAAAAACGCCGACATACGCGGCTCCGCGGCGAGATTTTTCACCCCCCCCCGCGACAGACGGTAAAAGAGAAAGGCCGGTATCAACCGACCTTTTTCATCTCCGCATCATTCGCCGCGCCGCCCGCCGACTCGACCCGCGCACGGGCGTAATCGGCCGTCACGACGAACTCGGTGCATCCCGACGTGGGGAGCTCGAACATCGCGTCGATCATGACCGTCTCGCAGATCGACCGCAGGCCGCGCGCCCCCAGCCCGCACGAGACGGCCCGGTCGACGATGTAGTCGAGCGCCGCGTCGTCGAAGCGGAGCGCCACGCCGTCGATGGCGAACAGCTGCTCGTACTGGCGCACGATGGCGTTGCGCGGCTCGGTGAGGATCCGCCGCAGGGCGTCGCGCCCCAGCTGGTGCATGTAGGTGAGCACCGGAAGACGCCCCACCAGCTCGGGGATCAACCCGAAGGCGCGCAGATCCTGCGGCGAGACGTAGCGCATGAGGTTGTCGCGGTCGACCCGCTCGACGGCGGCTCGGCCGTAGCCCAGCGCCCGCGTGTTGAGCCGCTGGGCGATCTTGCGCTCGATGCCGTCGAACGCACCGCCGCAGATGAAGAGGATGTTGCGCGTATCGACCGGCACGAGCTTCTGCTCGGGGTGCTTGCGCCCGCCCTGGGGCGGCACGTTGACGACGGTGCCCTCCAGCAACTTGAGCAGCGCCTGCTGCACGCCCTCGCCCGAGACGTCGCGCGTGATGGAGGGGTTGTCGCTCTTGCGGGCGATCTTGTCGACCTCGTCGATGAAGACGATGCCCCGCTCGGCCTGGGCCACGTCGTAGTCGGCCGCCTGCAACAGACGCGAGAGGATCGACTCGACGTCCTCGCCCACGTAGCCCGCCTCGGTGAGCACCGTGGCGTCGACGATGGTGAAGGGGACCTTCAGCAGACGCGCGATGGTGCGGGCGATGAGCGTCTTGCCCGTGCCCGTGGGCCCCACGAGGATGATGTTCGACTTGTCGATCTCCGTCTCGCCGGGCTCCTGAGCATGGAGCAGACGCTTGTAGTGGTTGTAGACGGCCACCGACAGGTAGCGCTTGGCATCGTCCTGGCCGATGACATAGGCGTCGAGGAAACTCTTGATCTGGGCGGGCTTCATCAGCTCATCGCGCGTGAGGGGCGCAGGGGCCGCCTGCTTGCGCGCGGCCTCCTCGCTCTCGGCGAGCATGCGGTGGCCGTTCTCGATGCAGCGGTTGCAGATGTTGGCGCCGTCCATGCCCTGGAAGAGCACCTCCACCTCGTCGCGGGCCGAGCCGCAGAAGGAGCAGCAGTCGTCGGTGCCGCGGTTTTTGCCGTTATGATTCTGTGCCATTACTTCGTACGTTTGGTGAGCACCTCGTCGATCAGGCCGTAGTCGCGGGCCTCGGCCGCCGTGAGCCAGTAGTCGCGGTCGGCGTCGTGCTCGATCTTCTCCATCGGCACGCCGGCGTGGTGCGAAAGGATCTCGTAGAGCTCGCGCTTGGTCTTGAGGATCTCGCGCGCGGTGATCTCGATGTCGGAGGCCTGGCCCTGGGCACCGCCCAGCGGCTGGTGGATCATCACCCGCGAATGGGGCAGCGCCGAGCGCTTGCCCGCAGCGCCCGCCGTGAGCAGCACGGCGCCCATCGAGGCGGCCAGACCGGTACAGATCGTCGCCACGTCGCAGCCCACGAGCTGCATCGTGTCGTAGATGCCCAGACCGGCCGAAACCGAACCGCCGGGCGAGTTGATGTAGATCTGGATATCCTTGTCGGGATCGGCCGATTCGAGGAACAACAGCTGGGCCTGGATGATGTTGGCCGCATCGTCGTAGATCGGCGCGCCGAGGAAGATGATGCGATCCATCATCAGGCGCGAGAAGACGTCCATCGTCGCCACGTTCAACTGGCGCTCCTCGATGATCGTCGGCGAGACGTAGGAGGCCGAGATCGACTGGAAATCGTGCAGCCGCAGCGACGAGATACCGCGACTGCGCGCGTATTTTTCGAATTCTGACATACCTATTATATATTAAACTAAAAAAGGACTTTGCAAACTCCGAGCCTGCAAAGTCCAAAGGTAGTGTTTTTGGCGAAACTTAACGAAGCTCGTCGGCCATGCGGGCGAAATCGTCCGAAGAAACGGCCTTTTCCGTCACCTTGATCTTCGATTTCACATCCTCGACAACCTTCACCTCGTAGAGCTTCTCGTAGATCTTCTGACCCTGCTCCTTGTTCTCGAGGATCTGCTTGGCGTAGCCGTCGAGCATCTCGTCGGGAGCCGACGGCATGCCGTACTGGGCGAACTGGGCGGCGGCGAGCGCGCGGGCCTCGGCCTCGGCCTCCTCCTTCGTCACCTTGATGTCGTCCTGCTTGATGAAGTGTTTCTGGAGGTAGTTCCAGGTGAACATGCGCAGGAACTGGTCGAAGTCCTTCTCGATCTCCTCCATCGAGAACTTGCCCTCGTTGATCGTATAGAGCCAGCGCTTGAGGAACTCGACGGGCATGTCGAGGTTGGCCTTCTCGACCAGGTAGTTGCGCAGCTGGAGCGTGAAGAGGTAGTCGCTCTCGCGGCGCAGCTCCGAAGCGATCTGACCGTCGATCATCGCCTCGAACTCCTCGGCCGTCTTGACATTGCCCGAGGGGAAGGCCATCTTGAAGAACTCCTCGTTGAGCTCGGGCTCGGCGAAGCGGCGGATCTTGGTGATCTCCAGCGTGAATTCGGGGTTGATGTTCGCCAGCTCCTCCTCCTTGACCTGGAGAATGGCGGCGCGCTGCGACGGGGTCTTGTAGAGGTCGTTGACGTTGACCGTGGTCTTGAAACCGACCTTCTGGCCGATGAAGGGCTTGCGCTCCTCCTCCGACATGGAGATCAGCCCCACGTAGGCGTCGGCGATGTTCATCTCGCCGTTGTCGAGCGTAACGGAGAGGGCCTCGTCGGAGGTCACCTCCTCGGCGTCGACCAGACGGCCGAAGCGGCGCAGGTAGTTCGAGCGGTAGTCGGCGCGCATCTTCTCGTCGACGGCAATGGTATTGTAGGTCAGCTTATCCTTGGCCGACAGTTCGAGCTTGATCTCGGGAGCCTCGCCGAACTCGAAGACGAACTCGAAGTCGGTGCCGTTCTCGAAGTCGAAGTCGCCCTGCTCGTCCGAGGGGATGACATCGCCCAGGTAGTCGATCTGCTCCTTCTGGAGGTACTCGAAGGCGGCGTTGGAGGCCATGCGGTAGGACTGCTCGGCCGTGACGCCCTTGCCGTACATCTTCTTGACGATGCCCATGGGGACCATGCCGGGGCGGAAACCGGGGATGTTGGCCTTGCGACGGTACTCGCGCAGAGCCTTCTCGACCTCCTGGCCGTAGTCGGCCGGCGTGAGGGTGATCTTCAGCAGCGAGCCCTTGTCGCCGCGCTGTTCTCTTACGATATTCATACTGAATGTTTTATTTTGATTTTTCTATTGACTTTTCAAAACCGGAGGGCAAAGATACATAAATATTCGGTGACATACAACTCTTTACGCAGAAATCATCAGAACAGTTCGAGCTCGGCGATCGCGGCGGCCGGCGCGTCGGCGGCCGTCGCCTGGGCCTCGATGCGCACGTAGCGGGCGCTGACCGGCGCGTCGAAATGACAAATGCGGCGCGAAGGGTCGTTAATGAGGTTTCCCAGCTCGAAGCGGTGGGCGCACCGCCACCGCACGCCGTCGGAGCTCACCAGCACCGCCCCGCGGGCGATGCCGCCGCGGCCGTCGGTCGGAGGGGTGTAGGCCATGCCCGCGAGCGGCCGTTCGGCGCCCAGGTCGATCGTGAGGAAACGGGGGCCGTCGCCCTCCTGCGACCGCCACACGGTCGCGGGGTCGGCGTCGAAGGCCCGGGCGGCCTCCGCGCCCGCCTCCGAGCCGCTCGCATCGTGCACGCGCCACCCCTGCGGGATCCAGCCCAGCCGCTCGCGCACGACAGGACCCGCCTGGCCGTCGAGCAGCGCGACGGCCCGCAGCTGCACGTTCTCGGCCACGAAGGGCCCTTCGTAACGCGGCGAGGCGGGGCCGGGCTCCGAGCCGTCGGTCGTGTAGCGGATCTCGAAGCCGGCGGCCAGGTTGGCGGCCGCATCCTCGCCGTGGGGCTTCCAGCCGAAGGCGTGCGCGGCAGGGGCGATCGTAACGCGTCCGGCGGCGTCGCGCGTCACCTCAAGACGCGGCGGGCGGGCGTCGTAACGGTGGGCCGAGAGGCGGCAGAGGGCCGGAGCGGCGCGCATGGCCTCCACGCGGATGCGCAGGCGGTCGGTCTCCACGTCGGGGAAGCGCAGGATGCGCTTGTAGCCGATGTTGGTCGCCCGGGCGATCTGCCGCCAGGCGCCGTCGATCCAGGCGTCGACCGCGTGGCGCTCGACCCGCTCGCCGCGCACCCCGACGGCCTCCTGCAACACCAGGCGGTTGATCCGCACCCGTCGGGGCATGCGCACCTCGACCTCCGGATGCGCGGGATCGAGCTCGACGAAGGTGGCCGCATCGCCGTCGAGCAGCCCGGCGGAACCCTCGGCGCCCGCGAGCAGGTCCTCGCCGTAGGTCGCGCGGATGCGGCGCCCGACCTCCTCCAGCACGGCGACGTCGACGGCGGAGAAGCGTCCCTCACGATTGGGCGGGATGTTGAGCAGCAGCGTGGCGTTGCCGCCCACCGAGCGCTCGTAGATGTCGAAGACGTCGTCGGCGCTGCGCGAGCGCTGGTGCTCGTCGTCGCGGTAGAACCACCCCTCGCGGATCGAGGTGTCGGTCTCGGCCTGCTGGTAGTGGAGGTAGCGCCCCTCGCCGAGCCGTTCGCGGCTGCCCAGGTCGGCGTCCGTAAGGTCGGGGAACGAGGTCATCGTGGCGGGGTTGTCGGCATAGGGGATGACGTTCCACTCCGTATCGCGCGTCGCGCCCGCCTCGTTGCCGCACCAGCGCACGTCCTCGCGGCCGAAGATCGTGGCGTGCGGGGCCAGCGTGCGGATCAGCGTGCGCCAGGCGGCGTAGTTGTAGCGCTGGCCGCCCTTCTGCTTGGGGTGGGCGCCGTCGAACCACACCTCGTCGATGGGGCCATACTCGGTCAGCAGCTCGTAGAGCTGGTTGAGGAAGTATTCGTTGTAGTCGTCGACCTCGAACTCGAAGCGGATGCCGCAGTCGAAAGGACGCCCGGGCACCTCGCGCGGGATGGTGCGCCGCGTGTAGGCGCTGCCGTTGCCGTAGAGCCCCTCGGGGCTCTCGATCTGGTAGAGGTCGGCGGGCGAGAGGTAGACGCCCAGCTTGAGCCCGTAGCGGCGGCACGACTCCGAGAGCGAGCGCAGGATGTCGCCCTGCCCGTCGAGGAAGGGCGACGACATGACGCCGTGGCGCGTGTAGCGGCTCTGCCACAGCACGAAGCCATCGTGGTGCTTGACCGTCAGCAACACCATCTTCATCCCCGCGGCCCGCATGGCGGCGCACCACTGGTCGGTGTCGAGCTCCTTGAGGTCGAACACGCCGGGATCCTCCATGCCGTCGCCCCACTCGCGGCGGGTGAAGGTGTTGGGACCGAAGTGGACGAAGGCGATGAATTCGTTGCCCAGAGCGGCGAGCTGGTTGGGGGTGGGGACGACGTGGGCCGCCTTGTCGACGATCGTCGCAGGGCTGTCGCCCGGTTCAATGGCGATCGTATTGCGGTAAGGGATGTCGGGGTCCTGCGCCGCACACGGCACGGCAAGCGCGACGCCGAGCGCCGCGAGAAGGAGGTGGCTGAGGTTCATGGATTCCGCTTTTCGGTTTTCGACAAAAATAAGCGATCCGGCGCGATTTTCCAAACGGGAGGGGCCGACGACATATATAAGGTACGGATTATGATTTGTGAAACGATTTTCGTATTTTTGCGGGATTTTCCATCCTTACCGAACGATGAAAACGATTCCGATCCTTACGATACTCGCGCTGCTGACCGCCTGCGGCGGCCGGGCGACGCGCGCCGGGCAACCCGCCCCGGCCGAGGCGAAGCCCCCCGTCGAGTACACCTACCGCGTGGTGAAGGCCTTTCCCCACTCCCGCGAAAGCTACACCCAGGGGCTCTACTGGGCCGACGGAGAGCTGTGGGAGGGGACGGGCGAGCTGGGCCACTCGAAGCTCCAGCGCCTCGACACCGCCTCGGGCCGCGCGACGGTCGTCGCCAGCCTTCCCCGCACCGAATTCGGCGAGGGGATCGCGCTGCACGACGGGCGCATCTACCAGCTGACGTGGCAGTCGAACACGGCCCACGTCTACGACGCCGCGACGGGACGCCCGCTGCGCGACTTCCGCTACCCGGGCGAGGGGTGGGGCCTCACCTCCGACGGCGAGAGGCTCTACATGACCGACGGCTCGTCGACGCTCTACACCGTCGACCCCGAGACCTTCCGCCGCACCGGGCGCAAGACCGTCACGTGCGAGGGCCGGCCCGTGGTGCTGCTCAACGAACTAGAGTGGATCGAGGGGCGCATCTGGGCCAACGTCTACACCACCGACCGGATCGTCGTGATCGACCCCGCGACGGGCGTCGTGGAGGCGATCGTCGACCTCGCAGGGCTGCTGCCCGCGGAGGAGACCGACTACACCACCGACGTATTGAACGGCATCGCCTACGACCCCGACGCGAAGCGGATCTTCGTGACGGGCAAGCGATGGCCCAAACTCTATGAAATAGAACTCGTAGCCCGATGACGACAAACACGCTCGCCCGCGCGCTCGAAGAGCGCATCCTGCTGCTCGACGGCGGCATGGGCACCATGATCCAGCGCTACGGCCTCCGCGAGGAGGATTTCCGCGGCGAGGCGTTCGCCGCCTGGGACCGCCCGCTGAAGGGGTGCAACGACCTGCTGGCGCTCACGCGCCCCGACATCATCCGCGAGATCCACGAGAAGTACCTCGCGGCGGGGTCGGACATCATCGCGACCGACTCGTTCAACGCCAACGCCCTGTCGCTCTCCGACTACGGGTTGCAGGACCATATCTACGAGATCAACCGCGCGGCGGCCCGCACGGCCCGCGTGGCGGCCGACGCCTTCACGGCCCGCAACCCGCAGAAGCCCCGCTTCGTAGGCGGATCGATGGGTCCGACGAGCCACACGCTGTCGATGTCGTCGCAGGTCGACGACCCCGCGGCGCGCGACGTCGCGTTCGACACGATGGAGGCGGCCTACTACGAGCAGGCCCGCGGCCTCGTGGACGGCGGCGTCGACCTGCTGATGCTCGAAACCTTCTTCGACACGCTCAACGCCAAGGCGGCGATCCACGCCGCCGAGCGGCTCTTCGAGGCGACGGGACGGCGCCTGCCGCTCATCGTCTCGGGGACGCTCACCGCCTCGGGCCGCACGCTGTCGGGGCAGACCGTCGAGGCCTTCTGCGCCTCGGTGGCCCACGCCGCGCCGCTGGCCCTGAGCCTCAACTGCTCGTTCGGCGCGCGGCAGCTGCTGCCCTACGTCGAGCGCATGGCCGCCGTGGCGCCGTGCCGCGTGGCGGCCTACCCCAACGCCGGGCTCCCGAACCTCCTGGGGGGCTACGACGAGACGCCGGAGATGTTCGCCGCGGAGGTCGAGGAGTACATGCGCCGCGGCGTGGTGAACCTCGTGGGCGGCTGCTGCGGCACGACGCCCGAGCACATCTTCCATCTGTCGAAAGTCGTCGCGCGCCACGCACCGCGGCCGCTGCCCGCCCCGCGCCGCGAGACGGTGCTCGCGGGACTCGAACCGCTGCGCGTGGTCGCCGAGGCCAACTTCGTCAACGTGGGCGAGCGGACCAACGTGGCCGGATCGGCGCGTTTCGCCCGCCTCATCCGCGAGGGGGCCTACGAGGAGGCGCTGTCGGTGGCCCGCGCGCAGGTCGACGCCGGGGCGCAGATCATCGACGTCTGCATGGACGACGGGATGATCGACGGACCGGCGGCCATGCGGACCTTCCTCAACCTGATCGCCTCCGACCCCGAGATCGCCCGCGTGCCGGTGATGATCGACTCGTCGAAGTGGGAAACGCTCGCGGCGGGACTCGCAGCGGTGCAAGGCAAGGCGATCGTCAATTCCATCTCGCTCAAGGAGGGCGAGGAGGAGTTCCTGCGCCGGGCCCGCGCCTGCCGCCGCTTCGGTGCGGCGGTGGTGGTGATGCTCTTCGACGAGCGGGGGCAGGCCGACACCTTCGAGCGCAAGATCGAGGTGGCCGAGCGGGCCTACCGCCTGCTCACCGACGACGGATTCCCCGCCGAAGGCATCGTCTTCGACCCCAACATACTGGCCGTGGCGACGGGCATCGCCGAGCACGACGGCTATGCGCTGGCCTTCATCGAGGCGACGCGCTGGATCAAGCAGAACCTGCCCCACGCCAAGGTGTCGGGCGGCGTGTCGAACCTCTCGTTCGCCTTCCGCGGCAACAACGCGGTGCGCGAGGCGATGCACTCGGCATTCCTCTACCACGCCATCCGCGCCGGCATGGACATGGGCATCGTCAATCCGCAGATGCTCAAGGTATACAGCGAGATCGACCCCGCGCTGCTCCGGCGCGTCGAGGATGTGATCCTCTGCCGCCGGGCCGACGCTGCCGAACGGCTGGCCGAGGCGGCGCAGCAGGTGAAGACGGCCGCCGCCACGACGGCACAGGCACCCGACGCCTGGCGCGCCGAGCCGCTCGCGGAGCGCATCGGCCACGCGATGCTCAAGGGCCTGGTCGACTACGTGGAGGAGGACACCCTGGAGGCTTACGCCGAGCTGGGCAGCCCGATGGCGGTGATCGACCGCCTGCTCATGCCCGCGATGGAGCGCGTGGGCCGTCTCTTCGGCGAGGGCAAGATGTTCCTGCCGCAGGTGGTGAAGAGCGCCCGCGTGATGAAGCGCGCCGTGGGGGTGCTGACACCCTACATGAACGCCGCCGCCGAGAGCGAACTCCACAACGCCGGCAAGGTACTGATCGCCACCGTGAAGGGCGACGTGCACGACATCGGCAAGAACATCGTGGCGGTGGTGATGGCCTGCAACGGCTATGCGATACGCGACCTGGGGGTGATGGTCGAGACGCAGCGCATCGTCGACGAGGCGGTGGCCTGGGGCGCGCAGTGCATCTGCCTGAGCGGCCTGATCACGCCGTCGCTCGACGAGATGATCCGCGTCTGCGAGGAGCTCCAGCGCCGCGGGCTGCGCATCCCGGTCCTCATCGGCGGGGCGACGACCTCGGACCTGCACACGGCGGTGAAGATCGCCCCCGTATACGACGGCCCCGTCATCCACTCGCCCGACGCGAGCGCCAACAACCGGATCCTCGGCGAACTGCTGGGCACCGACGCCGAGGCCTACGTCGCGCGGGTGCGGGCCGAGCAGGAGGCGCTGCGCGAGAAATACCGCCGGGCGGAACGGACCAAACACCTGCTGCCCCTCGCCGAGGCGCGCCGCAGCCGCCCGACCGACCACACCCACACGCCCGTACGCCCGCTCCACACGGGGCGGATGGTCTTCCCCGACTTCGACATCGCCGATGTCGAGCACCTCGTCGACTGGAACTTCTTCTTTCCGGCCTGGGGGCTCAAGGGGCGCTACCCCGAGATCTTCGACCACCCCGAGCGGGGCGAGGAGGCCCGGCGGCTCTTCGACGACGCGCAGGAGCTGCTCGGGCGCATCCGCGACGAGCGGCTGCTGACGCCCCAGGGCACCGTGGGAATTTTCCCGGCCCGTTCCGAGGGCGACGACATCGTCGTGACCGACACCCGCGGGCGCGAGGTGCGGCTGGCGATGCTGCGCAACCAGACGCGCGGCGCCGAGAACCGCTCGCTCGCCGACTTCATCGCCCCCGAGGGCGACTGGGTAGGGTGCTTCGCCCTGACGGCGGGCATCGGGCTGCGCGAGCTGACCGAGAAACTGCGCGGCGAGGGCGACGACTACCGCGCAATGCTCGCCAAGCTGCTCGCCGACCGCCTCACCGAGGCCTTCGCCGAGGCGGTGCATCTCTTCGTAAGGCGCCAGATGTGGGGCTACGAGGAGGGTGCGATGCCCGCGCCCGAGGCGATCCTCCGCGGCCGATACCGCGGGCGTCGCATGGCCTTCGGCTATCCGGCCACGCCCGACCACTCGCTCAAGCGCGAGGTCTTCCGCCTACTCTCGGCCGAGGTGACCACGGGCATGCGTCTGACGGAGAACTGGATGATCTCGCCGGGCGAGGCATTGTGCGGGCTGTTCCTCGCCGACGCCGACTACTTCGCCGTGGGGACGGTGGGCGACGACCAGGTGGCCGACTATGCCCGCCGCCGCGCGATGAGCGAGGAGGAGATCCGGCGGATCATCCCCCACAACCTGGCGGAGTGACAATTGACAATTGAAAATTGAGAATTGAAAATTAAAAATTAGGGATAATACCGGTTTGCGGCGGCCCGCGCCGGCGGACGCAGCGGATGCGTTGCAGCTTCGCAGGCACGCTTCGGGCAAGGCCGAAGCGTGGCGGACCGCAGCCACCCCGGGCGGAGGGCCGCTCGGCTCGCCGAAGGACTCGCCGGCATCCTCCGCTGGCTGCGGGCCGTCCGGCAATTGAAAGCGGCTCCGTGCGAAACCGCATACCATAATTAAAAGATCCATACCGAAGTGAACGTTACAGACCTCATACACAGCGCTGCGGCCCGGCAGAAGACCCGCTTCGCATTCGAACTGTTGCCGCCGCTCAAGGGCGACGGCATGGGCGGCGTAATGGCCGCGATCGACCCCCTGATGGAGTTCGACCCGGCCTATATCAACATCACCTTCCACCGCGAGGGGATCAAGCAGACCCAGCGGCCCGACGGCTCCGCAGAGTGGCACGTGGTGCGCCGGCGGCCCGGCACGGTGGGGATCTCGGCCGCCATCCGGCAGAAATACGGCGTGGAGGTGGTCCCCCACCTCATCTGCGGCGGACTGTCGCGCTACGACATCGAGGATGCGCTCATCGACATGGATTTCCTGGGGCTGCACAACGTGCTGGCGCTGCGCGGCGACAAGTCGCAGAACGAGAAGATCTTCATGCCCCACCCCCAGGGCCACGCCCACGCCGTGGACCTCGTGCGGCAGATCGCGGCGATGAACCGCGGCGAGTTCGTCGACGGCGAGGTGGAGGTGTGCCACCACTCGCGCTTCTCGATCGGCGTGGCGGGCTACCCCGAATGCCACGAGGAGGCCGCCTCGCCCGAAGCCGACATCGCGGCCCTCAAGGCCAAGGTCGACGCCGGGGCCGAGTATGTGGTCACGCAGCTCTTCTACGACAACACCAAGTTCTTCGACTTCACGGCACGCTGCCGCGCGGCGGGGATCGCGGTGCCGATCATCCCCGGCATCAAGCCCCTGGCCACGCTGCGCCACCTCACGCTGCTGCCCGAGACCTTCGGATGCAGCATCCCCGAGGCGCTCCGCCGCGAGGTGCTGGCCCACCGCGACGACCGCGCCGCCATCCGGCAGATCGGCACCGAGTGGGCCATCGCCCAGAGCCGCGAGCTGATGCAGGCGGGGGTACCCGTGCTCCACTACTACCCCATGGGCAAGGCCGAGAACATCATCCAGATCGCCCGGGCGATCTTCTGACGCGGTGCGCACCGGGCGACCGGCACGAAAGCAGACGGCACGCAGGCGACCGGCACACAACCGACACACACGACCGGCACGAAAAAGGGTCCGAGCTCAGAGCTCGGACCCTTTCGTTTCGGGCGTTCGCGACAGGATCACAGACCGCACCGCTCGAATCCCGGCAGCGAGGGCGGGATGGCGTCGGCCGCGGTGGCGCGCCGCTTGTCGGGCCTGCGGCTCATCAAGAAATGGAGATGGGCGCCGCGACGGATGTCGTCGTAGGTGAGGTACGACTTGTTCCACTCGCGTCCGTCGACATAGAGCTTGCGGACATAGACGTTTTCGGGGCTCCAGTTCTCGGTCGTCACACGCAGTTCGCCCTCGGGGAGTTGCACGGTGACGGCCTCGACCGTGGGCGAGCCGATGTTGTAGACGTTGCTCGACGGCGCCACGGGATAGAAGCCCATGGTGTTGAAGAGGTACCAGGCCGACATCTGGCCGCAGTCGTCGTTGCCGCTCAGCGAGCCGGGCTCGTTGCCGTAGAACGCATCGGAGATGCGGCGCACCCACTGCTGGCACTTCCACGGCTGGCCGAGGTAGTTGTAGAGGTAGACGACATGGTGGCAGGGCTCGTTGCCGTGCCAGTAGGCGCCGATACGGCCCTGGATGTCGTGGGCCCCGGGGATGTCGTCGGGCAGCTCGGTCACGAAGAGCGAGTCGAGACGCTGCTCGTAGCGCGCGCGGCCCAGCCGGTCGATATGGTCGGCGACGTTGTGGGGCACATACCACGAATATTGCAGCGCGAAGCCCTCGGTGATGTCGCCCCAGCCGTGAACGGAGCCCGGGCCCTCGTAGGCGATCGGCGAGAAGGGGGTGCGCCAGCGGCCCTCGCTGTCGCGACCGCGCATGAAGCCCGTCTCGGGATCGATGATGTTGCGGTAGTTGAGCGAACGGCGGAGGAAGAAGTCGCAGTCGTCGGCCTTGCCCAGCGCCTGGGCGGCACGCGCCATGCAGTAGTCGTCGTAGGCGTATTCGAGGGTCTTGGAGACCGACTCGCGCTCCTTGTCGAAGGGCACCCACCCCAGCGCGGTGTACTCGGGCAGGCAGTCGTAGTGGGGGTTGGTGGCCGTGCGGCGCATCGCCTCCCAGGCGCGCTCGTAGTCGAAGCCGCCGATCCCCTTGACCATCATGTCGGCGAGAACCGAGACGGCGTGGTAACCGATCATGCACCACGTCTCGTTGCCGTAGAACGACCAGATGGGCAGCATCCCCTCGGCGCTGCGGTCGTAGTGCTCCAGCATCGAGCCGGCCAGGTCGGCAGCCAGATCGGGGCGCACCAGATCGAGGAGCGGATGGAAGGCGCGGTAGGTATCCCACAGCGAGAAGGTGGTGTAGTTGGTGAACCCTTCGGCACGGCGGATCGTCTTGTCGTGGGCGCGGAAGCGGCCGTCGACGTCCTGAAAGAGGAACGGCGAGAGGAAGCAGCGGTAGACCGAGGTGTAGAAGGTCTCCTTCTCGCGCTGCGAGCCCTTCATGTCGAAGCGCGAGAGCTCGCGCTCCCAAGCCTGCTCTCCCTTTTGGCGCATCGTATCGAAGGTCATTCCCTCGCTTTCGGCCAGGTTCAACCGCGCACCCTCGCCGTCGACCGACGAGAGGGCCACGCGCACGGTGACCTGCTCGCCGGGCTGCGTGGCGAAGCGCACCCAGAACCGCAGCCCCGTGCCCCACGCCTCGCGGTCGCTGCGGAAGCGCGACGTGTCGTAGCAGACCCGCTTGCCGTTCTGCACGATGCCGAAATCAGCGAGCGGCACCGAGAACTCGGCGCGGAAATAGACATGGCGCTCGGGACCCCAGCCCTGCACGAGCTTGTAGCCCGAGATGGTGTGGTCGTCCTCCAGACGGAGGTTCGACCAGCGGCATTTCCACCAGAGCGTGTGGTCGAGGTCGACGAGGATGAAGGCGTCGTCGGCCTCGGGATAGGTGAAGCGGAACATGCCGCTGTGGGCCGAGGCCGTCATCTCGGCCCGCACGTCGTAGTCGGCCAGACGCACGGCGTAGTAGTTGGGCGCGCACTGCTCCTCGTCGTGCGAGAAGCGCGAACGGTAGCCCTCGTCGGGCGCCGCGTGGGTCGAGGGATCGAGCCGGATCTCGCCCGTGCCCGGCACGAAGAGGAAGTCGCCCAGGTCGGGAATTCCCGTGCCGCTCAGGTGGTTGAGCGAGAAGCCCATGATCGTCGGGCGGTTGTACTTGTAGCCCGCGGCCGTGTCGTAGTCGTCACGGTCGGTGTCGGGGCCGATCTGCACCCCGCCGAAGGGGACCTGCGCCCCGGGATAGACGTTGCCGAAGCCGTCGGTGCCCACCAGCGGACGGACGTAGTCGACCTTGCGGTCGGCGGCCGCGGCGGTCGGTGCGGCGGCGAGGGCCAGCAGGGCCCCGCCGCAGAGCGACAGAATGAATCGTTTCATCGGAATAGCGGATTAACGTTCGGAACTCAACGAATAGGGACGCTCGTCGGCGGCGTAGCGGCGACGACGGTCGGGCGTCGGGCGCATGTCGAACTCGAGCACACCGCCCTCCTTCAGGTCGTCGTAGGTCAGGTAGGCCTTGGTCCACGGGCGGCCGTTGAGACGCACGGCATGGACGTAGCGGTTGCGCGACGAGACCTTGGGGGCGCGGATTTCGAGCACGGCCCCGTCGCCCACGCGCACCTTCATCTCGGGCAGGTAGGGGGCGCCGATGACGTACTGGTCCGAGCCCGGGCAGACGGGATAGAAGCCCATGGCCGTGAAGAGGTACCAGGCCGACATCTGGCCGCAGTCGTCGTTGCCGCACAGGCCGTCGATCTCGGGACGGTACATGCGCTCCATGATCTCGCGCACCCAATACTGGGTCTTCCACGGCTGGGAGGTCCACATATAGAGGTAGGGCACGTGGTGGCTCGGCTCGTTGCCGTGGACGTACATGCCCAGCAGCCCCTCGCGCGTGACATCCTCGGTCTGGGCGAAATACTTGTCGGGCAGGTACTCGGTGAAGAGGCTGTCGAGGCGCGCCACGAACTGTCGGTCGCCGCCCATCAGCGCGATCAGTCCGTCGGGATCGTGGGGCACGTACATGGAGTAGTTCCACGAGTTGCCCTCGATGAAGCCCTGGCCGTGGGTGTCGTAGAGGTTGAAGTCGGGCTTCCAGTCGCCGTTCTTCAGGCGGCCGCGGGCGAAGCCCGACCCGGGGTCGAAGACGTTGCGGTAGTTGAGCGCACGGCGGCGGTACTCCTCGGCCAGGTCGTCGCGCCCCATCTTGCGGGCAATGCGGTAGATCACCCAGTCGTCGTAGGCGTATTCGAGCGTCATCGACGAGCCGGTCGAGCGGACGTCGCAGGGGACGTAGCCGAGCTGCTTGTAGACGTCGGTCGCATCGAAATAGTCGCAGTTGGCGCTGCGGACCATCGCGTCGAGCCCCTCCGAGGCGTCGACGGCGATGCCCTTGTCGATGGCGTCGCCCACGGCCGAGACGCCGTGGTAGCCGATCATGCACCAGTTCTCGTTACCCATGTGCGACCATACGGGCAGGATGCCGTGGGCGCTCTGACGGCTGTGGTCGAGCATCGAGCCCACCAGATCGGCGCTGCGGTCGCGGCAGACGAGGTTGAAGAGCGGATGCAGGGCGCGGTAGGTGTCCCACAGCGAGAAGACCGTGTAGTTGGTGCGGCCCGCCTCGGCCGTGTGAATCTCGTGGTCGAGCCCGCGGTAGCGGCCGTCGACATCCTGGTAGACCGAGGGGTTAATCATCGTGTGGTAGAGCGACGTGTAGAGCATGCAGAGCGAAGCTTCGTCGCCCTCGGCCTCGACCACCGACAGCGCGTCGCGCCACGCATCGTGCGCAGCCGAAGCCACGGCCTCGAAGCTGCGGGAGTCGGCCTCGGCGCGGAGGTTGGCCACGGCACCCTGCGTGCCCACGGCCGAGAGCGCCACCTCGACCTCGAGCGGCGCGGGATCGTCGCCGAAGTCGAAGTGCATGACAAGGCCGCAGCCGCCCACCTCGGGGAAGTTGTGCGCCGTGTCGAACTTGCCCCAGCCGCCGCGGTACTCCAGCGGCGCGCGGTCGTGGGTGCCGTAGTTGCGGATGGGCTTCGAGAAGCGCATGGCGAAGTAGGTGTAGTTGGTGCGGGCCCAGCCGCTGGTGATGCGGTAGCCGGTCACCAGCGTGTCGTTCTCGACACGCACCTGCGCCCAGCGCACCTTGCCCTTGTAGCCGTAGATGGCGTGCTCGAGGTCGAGCAGCAGGCGCTGCTCCTTGCCGGCGGGATAGGTGTAGCGGTGCACGCCCACGCGGGGCGTGGCGGTGAGTTCGGCGCGGATGCCGTAGTCGTCGAGCGTGACGGCGTAGTAGCCCGCGCGGGCCTCCTCGCGCTCGTGCGAGAAGCGCGAGCGGTAGCCCTTCCCGGGCTCGTCGGCCGTGCCGCGGTCGGTGTGCCACTCGCCCACGAAGGGCATGAGCAGGATGTCGCCCAGGTCCGAGTGGCCCGTGCCGCTCAGGTGGGTGTGCGAGAAGCCGACGATCGTCTTGTCGTCGTACTGGTAACCGGCGCAGTAGCGGTAGGTGTCGGGCTGGTAGCGGCCGTCGACGCTGAAGGGAATGACCTCGGTGTCGGGGCTCAGCTGCACGGCGCCGTGGGGATAGCAGGCGCCGGGGAAGACGTGGCCCATGCTGCGCGTGCCGATCATCGGATCGACATAGACGGTAGGATCCGCCGCGGTCTGGGCCCGGAGCACCGGGCCGGGCAGCAGCGCCGCCAGAGCCGCACATGCGGCCAAAACAGGCATGTTCATCGAAATAAGTTTTTTTTGATTGGTTTTGGATTCGGTCGGAAGCCCCGTCCCGGCGGACGAAAACCGGCCCGTCGTGCATGACGGCCCGGGTCCGGGGAAGCGGCTACACAAATATAAATGGAGAAAGGCTCCCGGCGCGGCGCTCCGCCCGCAAAAGAGGTATCCCGGCCGGCACGGAGCGACGCAGCGCCCTTTTTGTGCCGATCGGGATACCTTTCGCGCGCATCCGGCCGAGGCTATTGCCCCGAACGGTACTCGCGCGGACGCATGCCGTACTTCGCCTGGAACTCGCGGTAGAAGTAGGATTTGTTGGAGATACCGACCCGGTACATGATCTCCTGCACCGTGAGGTCGGTCGTGCGCAGCAGCCGGGCGGCCTGCTCGAAGCGGTACTCCTTGATGAACTCGCTGGGGGTGCGGCCCGAGATCCGCTTGAACTTGCGGTAGAAGTTGCGCGGAGTGAGGCCGAAGCGCGCAGCGATCGCCTCCAGCGGATTTTCGCTCTCGATATGCTCCTGCACCGCCTCGGCCACGGCATCCATGAACTCCTTTTCGGTGCGGTGGAGCGTCTGCCCCTCGACGACCGTATAGGCGCTCTCGGGGGCCCGGTAGTATTCGCCCAGCATGCGGCGGCTCTCGATCAGACGCCGGACGGTGGCCGTGAGCACGGGCAGCGAGAAGGGCTTCGTAAGGTAGGCGTCGGCGCCCGTCACGAGCCCCTCGGCCTGCTCGGCGTCGGAGATGCGGGCCGAGACCACCACCACGGGGATGTTGCGCAGGATCTTGTCGGCGCGCACGGCGGCGATGAGTTCCAGGCCGTCGCCGCCGGCCATCACCCGGTCGGTGACGATCAGATCGGGGATCGCGTGCGTGAGCAGCTCCAGCGCCTCGGCCACGCTGCCGCACGAGCTGACCGAGAAATCGGCCGAGAGGGCCGACTCGATCAGCCAGACGATATCGTGGTTGTCGTCGACGACGAGCACCTGGGGCCTGCGCCCCTCCGACGGAGCGGGTGCCGCCGCGGCGTCGGCTGCCGGGGTCTCCCCGTCATGCGCCGGCGAGGCCGGCGACGCAGCCGGAGCGGAGGAGGGACCCGGGTCTTCGGTCGGTGCCGCCGCCGGGGCGAAGCCCGGAGCGATGGCGCCGACGGCCGCATCGTCGGCATCGGCCTCGTGCCAGGGAATGACGACCGTGAAGGTGGTCGAACGGCCCGGCTCGCTCGCCGCCTCGATACGGCCGCCGAGCGCCTCGACCAGACCGCGGCAGATGAAGAGCCCCAGTCCGTGACGCTGCGCCGAGGCGGTGTACATGTTGCGGTCCATGTCGTCGAGAACGCGATAGCGGTCGAAAAGATGCGCCAGTTCCGAAGGCTCGATGCCGCGCCCGGTGTTGGTCACGGCGAGTTCGAGCGCCTGCTCGCCGGCCACGGCCTCCACCGTGATCCGCCCGCCCACAGGGGTGTATTTCATGGCATTGGAGAGCAGGTTGGCGACGATCTTGCGGAAAAAGGCGCCGTCGGTATTCCACGTCAGCGCCGCGGGATAGCGCTCGACGAGGCGGATCTCGTTGCGGTCGGCGGCATCGGCGAAAGAGCGGAGCTGCGCGGAGAGCACCCCGGCGATGTCGACCCGCCGGATGCGCGCGCGGCCGAAGCCCGCCTCCTCGATCTTGCGGAAATCGAGGATCTCGCGGATGAGCTCGTTGAGTCCCCGCACGTTCTCGGCCATGACCGAGGTATATTTCTCCATCCGCTCGTCGGAGGCCCCCAGCTGGGCGATGCGCTCGTTCATGCCGTTAATGAGCGTCAGGGGGGTGCACAGCTCGTGGGAGATGTTGACGAAGAAGTTGAGCCGCGCCTCGGAGAGTTTCTCGCGCTGCTCCTCCTCGATGCGGGCCACCACGCGCCGCTGCTCGCGCCGGTAGTGGCGGCGCAGCGCGACGACGACGACAGCGACGGCGAGCAGCGCCGCGATGCCATAGGCGACGAAGGCCGCCGCCGTGCGGTACCACGGAGGGAGCACCCGCAGCGGCAGCGTATAGATCGGGCTGAGCTCGTCCATCGCGCTGCTGCGGTAGCGGACCTGGAGACGGTAGTCGCCCGGCGGCAGGTGGGAGAACGAGACGCTGTTGTCGCGCCGAAGGCCGATCCACTCATCGCCCCGCCCCTCGAAGCGGTAGGAGTATTCGTAATTGTCGCCGCCGAGGTAATCCACCGCGACGAACGAGACGGAGAAGCCCGCTATGTGGGACGGGATCACCACCGGCGCCTCGTCGCGCGCTCCGCCGCCCGTGCGGTCGTAGAGCGAGCGGGTCTCGCCGTCGGACGAAGTCAGGTCGAGAAACTGCAGGTCGGGGCGATAGCCTCCCGGAAGCGCCTGCGCAGGGTCGATCCACACCACGCCGTCGACGCCGCCGAAAAAGAGATGGCCCGTATAGGGACATTTCCAGTAGGCGTCGTCGGAGAACTCCGACACGGCCCCTTCGGACGAGGCGAAGCGGTGGAAGAGGTCCACGCGGGGGTTATACTGCACGACTCCCTTGTTGGTGCTGAGCCAGATGCTGCCGTGGTCGTCCTCCAGCACGCCGTGGATCATGTCGTTGGCCATGCCGTCGCGGCGGTCGTAGTGGCGGATCTCGCCGTCGGGGGCGATGCGGATCAACCCCGAGCTGGCGCCACAGTAGAGCCCCGACCGCCGGCTCGACCAGAGGCAGAGCACGTCGCCCAGCGCGCGGTTGTGGAGGTGGCGCATGTCGACGAAGGCATAGCGTTTGGTGCGGATGTCGAAGCGGATGACGCCGTACCCGCCCCGCATGCCCAGCAGCAGCGTCGAGTCGCTCTCGCGGATCAGGGCGTAGAATTCGTTGCAGTCGCGCTGGCCCACCCCGAAGCGGTAGCGCCGCTCGGCCACCACGCGGGGCGCGTCGCCGCCGGCGAGCGTCAGTTCGACGAGCCCCTCGGTGTCGGAGGCGACGTAGAGCGTCGAGTCGCCCGCCTCGCACATCTGGTGGGCGTTGCGCAGCGGCTCGGAGCCCTCGCAGGGGGGCAGCGGCCGCACGCGGCGCTCCTTATAGGAGTAATAGGAGAGGCCGGGACCCGAGGTGGCGATCCAGAACAGGTCGCGGCTCCGGCTGCCGCAGAAGGCGAAGACCTCGTTGCTCGTGAGCCCCGAACGGCGGTCGAAACGCTCGACGCGGCCGGCCGGATACCCTCCGGCGGGACGCGAACGGTAGTCGGCGATACGCAGCATGCCGTCGCCCTTGGTGCCGATCCACAGGTCGCCCTGCCCGTCGGTACGGATCGCCCGCACGGGCTTGGTGAGCGCATCGGGCAGCTCCTCCATGCGCAGCGAGGTGAACAGATCCCGGCGGTCGCAATACATGAATACGCCGTAGCCGTCGGTGCCGACCCACAGCAGGTCCTGCCGTTTGTCGTAGGAGAGACAGAAGATGCGGTAGCCGCGCTCGACCAGTTCGCAGCGCCCCCCGGCGGCGGGCAGACGCCCCAGGGCACCGGCGAAGAAGCCCACCCACACCTCGTCGCCGGCGACGCAGACATCCGACACGGTATGGCCCGTATCGCCCAGCGACGACAGGTCGGAGAGGGCGACCAGCGCCTCGTCGCGGCTGTCGTAACGCCACAGCACGGCCCGGGTATCGACGAAATAGAGGCATCCCTCCTCGTAGAACGCCTTGGCGATCGGACGCGGGGCGAGGTGCCGCTGCGACGTGCAGACCACCGGGGCGGCGGCCTGGTCGCCCTCCGCAGCGGCCGCACGCGACGCGGCGTCGGCGACGAGCCGGTAGCGGAGCAGGCGGCCGTCGAACAGCATGGCGCAGAAATGGCCCGGGGCCTCGGACCAGAGGGCCGCGATATCGGCGGCCCGCAGGTCGGGCACGGCCACCTCGTCGAAGCAGCCCGCACCGGCGCGATAGCACGACACGGAGTTGCTGCCCGAGAAGCAGAGGGCATTGCCGGCGGCATCGGAGACGATGCGGATGTTCTCCACGTCGTTGTACTGCATGTAGCTCTCCGTGACGCGCCGCTCGCGCAGCGAGAAGCGGTTCAGGCCCAGCGAGGTGACGACCCACAGGTGATCCTCGTCGGCCGGGGCGATCTGCTGCACGATGTTGCTGCAGAGCGACGACTCGTTGTCGAGTTCCATGCGGTAGACGAAGGTGTTCTTGCCGTTGTAGAGGTGCAGGCCGTCGTAGGTGCCGATCCAGAGATTGCCCCGCCCGTCCTGGTGCATGGCCAGCACGGCGTTGTTGGAGAGTTGGACGTCGGCCCTCACGAGCTGGCGCGCAGCGGCGGGCACCGCCCCGCCCAGCAGGCAGAGCAGCGCGACGACGAGGCCCCGGGCCCCGCGCCGGAGCGCGTGCGCGCGACCTGAAGCGACGAGACGCGGAAGACGCGGAAGGAAAAGCGCGGTTTGCATGCCGCAAGATAGCGACTTTTCGGCAAACGGCGAAACGAAGGGCGGGTTTTCACGCCGCCCCGCCCCTGCCCGCGAGCGGGCGGCGCGCGGACAACAGCGGCCCGAGGCAGGCGGCCCGACAAAAAGCGGGGTCGGGCATCCCCCTTCTTCCGCGTTACGCGCAACCCCCGTTCACCGGACGTCGCCTTTCAGCAGCGCCTCCAGCTCCTCGCGGAACGTGGGAGATTCACCGGAATAGGCCTTGCGGATGCCCCCCTGCGGATCGACGATAACCTTCGTGGGATAGGCCGAAACCCGGTAATCGGCCGCGACGCGCCCCCCTTTCGGCTGGAAGAGCGAGACCCACGGCAGCTCGAACCGCTCGACCGCCGCCCGCCAGGCCTTGGGGCTGTCGTTGCAGCAGACGCCCACGATCTCCACCTCGCCGCAATGGGCCGCGTAGATCTCCTTGAGCTCGGGGAAGTTCTTCAGGCAGGGCGCACACCACGAACCCCAGAAGTCCAGCACGACCCACCGGCCCCTGAAATCGCGCAGCGACACCCGCCCGCCGGCGAAATCCTCCAGTTCGAAATCGGGGGCGATCGTGCGCCCGTCGTTCATCGCGGCCTGCCCGGCGCGGCGCTCCAGAATGCGCTCCATCTTGCGCACCTCGATCCGGGCGATGGGATAGAAGAGCGAGCGGACCGCCTCGCCGCACAGCGTCCGGCTCAACGCGACGACCCGTTCCGGGTCGCTCAACTCGTAGAGGGCGTAGGCGGCCCCGGGACGAGAAGGATCCTCCTCGATATAGTCGGTCAGCCACTGCGCGTTCTCGCGGGCGAGGGCAGCGACCCGCTCCCGGTCGCCCGCCACATAGGCCTGCTCCCAACGGGCCTGAATGGGCTGGATGTGCGTCCAGATCTCGCCGATCTGGCGATTGAGCTCCGTACCCTCCATCCGGCACACCCCGTCGTCCAAGGTCATCGACACCGAGTCGGTCGGCAGCAGAAAGGCGACGCCGACCTTGCGGTCGAAATCGGTCTCGTCGGCGGCCGGCCGCAGGACGGTGAACCACGTAGGACCGTCGAGCCGGATCGGGACATGGAACGTCGGGCAGTCGATCGTAAGCGTATCGCGCAGCTGCACCAGTTCCTCTCCCGACACCACGCTATGGATGTCGGTCTGCTTGAGATAGAGTGTCCGGCCTTTCCACCCCTTCGGCACGGTGACCGCCACGCCCGCCCGCACGGAGAGGGCCGACAGCAGCGCGACGCACACCACGCATACGATCTTTCGCATAATGGTCTGATTTTTTTAGGATTCGACCGCAATATACGAATCTTTTCGAACAAAACGGATATGCAACTACTTTTTTTAGTTCTATATTTCGGAACCGACCGGACGAAGCGGAATTTCAATCTATAAACATACGATCTACAATAGATCGCACAAGCGGGAAGACCACGGATCGCCCGGCCGTCAGAGGGGACGCGACGCGCAGAGCCGCCAGCCCGTGCGCTCATCGCAGTCCGCGACCCGGTTCGGTCCACCCTGTCCTATTCGTACCGTTCAGATACCCGGCTCTTTTGTGCATTGCCCTCACTTATTCGTATCTTTGGCTGCGCCGAAGATACTCGGCCTCGGCAATGCACAAATAAATTTGGCATTGCCCTCACTTATTCGTATCTTTGACTTCGGCTGCGCCTCGGGAAGCTCAGAACAAGTTTTGGTTTCCTCTCGGCTTATTCGTATCTTTGGCTTCGCCGAAGATACTCGGCCTCGGCAATGCGCAAATAAATTTGGCATTGCCCTCGGCTCTTCGTATCTTTGTCCTTCACTATGACACCTGTCGAATTCCGCCGTCATCTGCACGCGCATCCCGAGCTCTCGTTCGCCGAGCACGACACCGCCGCCTTCATCGCCGAACGGCTCTCCGAACTGGGCATCGACCACCGCCCGGTGGCCGGCACGGGCATCCTGGCCCGCATCGAGGGGCGCCGCACCGCCCCGGGCGACCAGCGCGCCGTCGTCCTGCGCGCCGACATCGACGCCCTGCCCATCGCCGAACGGACCCTCCTGGCCTGCGCCTCGCAGAACGAAGGGGTGATGCACGCCTGCGGCCACGACATGCACGCCGCGGTGCTCTACGGCGTATTGCGCGAAATCGCCGCGGCCCCCGACTTCGCGGGGACCCTGCTCGGCCTCTTCCAGCCCGGCGAGGAGTGCAACCCGGGCGGCGCTTCGCTGGTGCTCGCGGAGCGGCCGTTCGACGACTACGACATCCTCGCCGTCGTGGGCGAGCACGTCGAGCCGCAGCTCGAAGTGGGCACGCTCGGCTTCCGCGCCGGCAAGTACATGGCCGCGAGCGACGAACTGCGCTTCACCGTCGAAGGTGCGGGCGGCCACGGCGCCCTGCGCGCCCAGCTGCGCGACCCGGTGGCCGCTGCCGCCGACCTGATCACCGGTCTGCTGACGCTCAACGCCCCCGAGCGGGTGCTCTCCATCGGTCGCGTGGAGGCCGCCGGAGCCACCAACGTCGTACCCGACCGGGTGCGGATGGAGGGGACACTGCGCACGTTCGACGTCGCAGAGGGCGACCGCACGCGGCAGCGCATCGCCGCGATCGCGGCCGAGGTCGACGCCCGCCACGGCACCCGCACGGCGGTCGACATCTCGCGCGGCTACCCGCCCGTGGTCAACGACCCGGCGCTGGTCGCGCGCGCCACGGCGCTGGCCCGCACGCAGGGGCTGGGCGTCGAGATGCTGCCGCTGCGCACCACGGCCGAGGATTTCGGCTTCTACACGCTCCACTACCCCGCCCTCTTCTACCGGCTGGGCGTGGGCCACGCCGCCGGAAGGCCCCACACGGCGACGTTCTCACCCGACGAAGGGGCCATCGAGACGGGCATCGGCTTCATGCGGAGCCTCGCCCTGCAATTATTGGAAAAATGAACAAACGAACACAACGCGGCTCCGCAAAGGGGGCCGCAAAATCGGATCGCGCAGCGATGATCATGCAGCTGCTGCGCGAACTTCCCAACAACAAATTCTCGCTCAAGCAGCTCGCTGCCGCCTCGGGCGGTGCCTCGAAGGAGGGGCGCCGCGAGACGCTGGAGATCCTCGGCCGCCTCTTCGACGAAGGGGTCGTCGAGGAGTGCGCCCGCGAGAAATACCGCCTGGCGCCCCGCCACCTGCCCCGCTTCGAGGGGGTGGCCGACATGACGCAGAGCGGCGCGGTCTACGTGCGCGTCGAGGGGCAGGAGCAGGACATCTACGTCCACCAGCGCAACGCCTCGACGGCGCTCGACGGCGACCGCGTGGAGGTGGTCGTCATGCAGCGCGGCCGCAGCGGCCAGCCCGAGGGCGAGATCACGGCGATCGTCGAGCGCAACCGCAAGCCCTACGTGGGCGTGGCGGAGGTGGGCGCCCACCAGATCTTCGTGCGGGCCGACTCGCGCCGCATGCCCATGGACATCTACCTCTCGAAGCGCCAGTATCCCGACGTGCGCGACGGCGAGAAGGTCGTCGTGAGGATCGTCGACTGGACGGCGGGCAGCAAGAGCCCCACGGGCGAGCTGGTCGAGCGGCTGGGCATGGCCGGCAACAACGACACCGAGATGCACGCCATCCTGGCCGAATACGACCTGCCGTACCGTTTCGAGCCCGAGATCGAGCAGGCTGCCGCCGCGATCGACGGCCGCGTGACGGAGCAGGAGATCGCCCGCCGGCGCGACTTCCGCGACACGGTGACCTTCACCGTCGACCCGGCCGACGCCAAGGATTTCGACGACGCGCTGTCGGTCAGGAAGGTGGGCGACGGAGTATGGGAGATCGGCGTGCACATCGCCGACGTGACCCACTACGTGCGGCCCCACTCGACGATCGACGACGAGGCGGTCGAGCGCGGCACGTCGGTCTACCTGGTCGACCGCACGATCCCGATGCTTCCCGAACGGCTCTCCAACGAGCTCTGCTCGCTGCGCCCCAACGAGACGAGCCTCTGCTTCTCGGCCGTCTTCACCCTCGACGAGGATCTCACGCTGCGCGACGAGTGGTTCGGCCGCACGGCGATCTACTCCAACCGCCGCTTCACCTACGCCGAGGCGCAGCAGATCATCGAGACCGGCCGCGGCGACTACGCCGAGGAGGTGCTGACGCTCAACCGCCTGGCGCAGGCGCTGCGCGCGCGCCGCTTCAAGGAGGGGGCCGTGGCGTTCGACCGCGAGGAGATGAAGTTCCGCCTCGACGAGGCGGGCCGCCCCGTCGACGTCTACTTCAAGGTCCAGCAGGAGGCCAACCAGATGATCGAGGAGTTCATGCTGCTGGCCAACCGCCGCGTGGCCGAGTTCTGCGGCCGCCGCAAGACCGACAAGGGGCGCAGCGTCGCCCGCACGATGGTCTACCGCGTGCACGACACCCCGAGCGAGGAGAAGCTCGACCGCTTCCGCCAGTTCATCCTGCGCTTCGGCCACATCTTCAAGGCGCAGAAGGGGCGCGCCGTGGCCAAGGAGATGAACAAGCTCCTCAAGCAGGTGAAGGGCACGGCCGAGGAGAACGCCGTCTCGACGATGGCCGTGCGGTCGATGGCCAAGGCCTACTACTCGACCGACAACATCGGCCACTACGGCCTGGCCTTCCCCTACTACACCCACTTCACCTCGCCCATCCGCCGCTACCCCGACATGATGGTCCACCGCCTGCTGGCGCGCTACCTCGACGGCGGCAAGTCGGCCGACCGCGAAGCGCTCGAAGCGCTGTGCGAGCGCGCCTCGGAGCGCGAGGTCATCGCCGCCGAGGCCGAACGCGCCTCGATCAAGTACAAGGCCGTGGAGTTCATGAAGGAGCGCCTCGGGCAGGAGTTCGCGGGCCACATCTCGGGACTCACCGAGTGGGGCGTCTACGTCGAGCTGGACGACACCCATATCGAGGGCATGTCGTTCCTGCGCGACATCGAGGGCGACTTCTTCGACTTCGAGGAGGCGACCTACGAGATCGTGGGCCGCTCGACGGGCCGCCGCATGACGCTGGGCGACCCGGTGCGCGTGCGCGTGAAGCGCGCCGACCTGCAGAAGCGCCAGCTCGACTTCGAGCTGGTGATCGACGGCCTTCCCCAGCGCCGCACGAAGGGTCAGGCCGCACGTGGCACCTCTCCCCGCGTGGGCCGCTCAACGCGCCGCAATAGGCGCTGACAGAGGGCAGGATCCAGCGAACAGCCGGCAAAAAGAGAGCGGCCTCCGAATCGTCGGAGGCCGCTTGCCATTCGGGTAAGCGCTATCGGGCGAAGCGAAGCGCGGGCAGTGCCGGGAGAGGCGCGGATGAGGCAGCGGCCCGCACGGTTCCAATAGGGGTTGAATCGAGAGAGCAGCCAGCCCGGAGCCGGCGGAGGCGGGTTCGGAGCGACAGCGGCAGAAACAGCCCTCCGCCCGGGGGCGGCTCCGGGCTGTGCGGCTTGAAAAGCCGCAGGCTGCCGGAAAGCACGCGGCCCGGCGGCATTTCAGCGGGGACCCGCCGGCATGTCAGAGGTCGGCGTAGTCGTAGATGAGCTCGAAGTCGTCGAGCGACATGCGGTTGGCGGTCGAGCCGGTGAAGTAGTCGCCCCAGCGCGAGGCCGAGCAGACGATCATCAGATGCGTCGGCACGACGTCGGTGCGGCGCCAGTCGAGCTCGATGGTGAACTGCCGCCACTCGTCGACATTCTCGGTGAGGATCAGCTCGCCGTAGGCCACCACATCGGCGCCGTCCTTGTTGAAGAAGGTCGACGGCTCGCGCGTGTAGACCTGCACGGGCGACTCGTCGGTGCCGCCGTAGGCCGCCGCCGTCCACGTGCCCAGCGCGATGTAGATCGAGCCCTGGTCGTAGTCGTCGGTGGTGAGCGTCACCCCGGCGGGCTGCTTGTCGATGCGGTCGATCTTGCCCTGCGTATACTTGAGCCAGCCGCGCAGCGCCACGGGGTGGGCGGCGAAGGGACGGCCGAAGTTGACCTTGCCGTTGGTGCCGACCGTCTCGGCGTAGGTGCCGACGAAGATGTTGCCGGCGGCGAACTTGCCGATACCCAACACCGAGGCGAACTTAGAGGTAAGACGCGCCGACTGCGTGCCCTCGGAGCCGGGGCGCGGGTCGTCGGAGCCCTCGCAGATGGTCTCGTTGACCGTCGCCGAACCCTTGTTGCCGCTGTCCCAGAAGGCCTCGTCGGCCGAAAGGTAGGGATAGACGATCTTGCCGGGCTTGCTCCACTGCTCGAAGCCGCCGTTGGGAAGCACCAGAGCCCGCTCGGTGGTGAAGGCCTCGGCGGCCGTCTGGTCGGCGCCCGACGAGGCGACCGCCTCGTAGCGCGTCTCGGGACGCAGGCCGCGCAGCTGCACGGAGAACGAGCCGCCGTCGACCGCGATCGCCTCCGGGGCCACCTCGATCCACTCCTCGGCACCCTCCTCGCGGTAGCGGAAGCCGGGCTGCGCGTCGCTCTGCCCCTGGGCATAGAGCCAGGCCGAGTGCGACCAGGGGTCGATGTGCGACCACGAAACCTTCACGGGGGTGTAGACGACCGAGAGGTGCCACACCTCGGTGCGGCCGTGGCTCGTCACCTCGATGCGGCGCGGCGACGAGAAGTCGTGGAGCAGCTCCAGGTTGCCGTCGTTGAGATCCGCCACGTCGGCGCACGACATGGTGGTGATACCCGCAGGCCCGAGCTTGAGCGCGGTGACCTCGACCGACGAGAGGTCGTCGAAGCCGACGTAGGCGCGGGCCTCGCGGTCAGCGACATCCCACTCCGTGGCGCCGATCTGCCCCGTGACGGAGAAGCGGCGCTCGATCGTCTGCGCGGCCTCGATCGTCCAGGGGTAATCCTGGTAGAGCGAGAGGGTGACGTAGAGCGGCGTGCGCAGGTCGTGGCGCCCGACGACGGGCTCGGAGGCCTCGGCCCCCTCCGTGATGGTCGCCGCGGTGATCTCGACGGCCTGTATGTCGGTGGTCTCCAGCAGCGGGAGGGTCACCCGCCGGGCCGCCGCGTCGATCACGGGAGCGCCCGCGAGCCCCTCGGCCTCGATCGCTTCGATCGCGCACACGACGACGGGATAGGGCAGATCGTTTTCGATGCACCCCGAAAAGAGCGACGCACCCAGCGCCGCACACGCTATTGCCAGCCGTTTGATCATGGACGTATCCCCTTTTTCTTGTTCCACAGATGGATATTCATGCCGATGCGGATATCGGCCAGATTGAGGCGGAAGTTCATCTTGGAGTATTGGCGCGAACCGATCTCGACCCCCTCGGCGTCGTACTGTTTGGTCGAGGTGTACTTGAAGCCGCCCAGCCCGAACGAGAGCGTGGCGCAGACGTTGGGGAAGACGTAGACCGCCACGCCGGGGTTGAAGCCCGCCTTGAGGGTCATGGTCTCCGAATCGGTATGCTTGACCTGTTCGCCCGACTTGTAGGAGAAGGAGTTCTCGCCCGTGGCGAAGGAGACTTCGAGTTCGGCGAACAGACCGAAACGCCCCTTCTCGTCGAGCGCCACGTAGGAGCGGTGGAACAGCGCCATCGAGAAGCGCTCGCTCGACAGGTCGAGCCACGGGATGTCGATGTCGAGGTCGTTCTGGTCGCCCAGATTGACGTCGAACGTATCGAGCTTGCCCGAGAGATGGGAGTAGCCGAAGCGGACGCCGAAGCAGTTGTTGTTGCGGTAGAAGTAGCCGAAGAAGGGGTTGACGGTCATCACGCTCCCGTTGAGATTGATGTTCTCGAAAACGGGGAACATGTCGGCGTCCTCCGACGTGAGGGTGCCGTAGGAGACCGTGAGGCCCAGCATCTTCTCGCCCTTGTAGACGAAGCGGCCCTTGTTGATCTCGCGGTCGAAACGGCGCGAGGTAGGCAGGAAGCGGCGCTTGAGGCGCATGCCGCCGTGCGGGGCCAGCGTATCGGCGCGCACGGCAGCGGCCGAAGCCGAAGCGACCGTATCGACCGACAGCGTCGCGCCGTCGGGCGCGGAGGGCACGGCGGGCGCGGCGCCCGAAGCCCCGGAAAGGGACAGCACCGCGGCGAGCAGCACGAGGGTATGTTTGAGCAATCTTTTCATCGTGGAGCGGTTAGAGATAGAACGACACACCCAGGCCGATCGACAGCAGGTTGACCTTGAAGTTCATGAAACTCGACTTCACGTCGGCCTCGGCCACGTGGTTCTGGTCCTGGTGGGAGCGGGTGTAGCTGAGCCCCATCACGCCGACGTTGACCTCCACGGCCATCGTGTTGGATGCGAAGGCGATGATGCCGGGCGAGACGCCGAGCGAGACCGAATAGCCCGTCTCGTAGGTGCCGCGAATGGGGTTGTCGGCGGCGAACTTCTTCTGGTGGCCGCCCACCGTCAGCGACATCTCGTTGAAGAGCGCGAAACGCTTGTTGCGCCCCAGCGGAATATACTGGCGCCAGAAGAGCGCGGCCGAGTAGGAGTGGCGCAGCGTGTAGTAGTATTCGGCCGTCAGGTGCGTGCCCGACTCCTCGTCGCCCAGGTTCAGCTCGCCCGAGTCGACCCGGAGCAGCGAACGGCCGTAGATGAAGCGTCCGCCGACGGCCATGTTATTGCGCAGCGCATAGCCGATCATGGGGCTCACCTTGAAGGTGTAGCCCTCCGAGCCGATGTTCTCGATGACGAAGAAGGTGTAGCTCTCGTTGCAGTGGGTCGAATAGGAGGCCGTGCCGCCGAAGATCCACTGCCCCCGGGGGACGAAGACATGGGAGATATCGACCAGACCGCGCTCGGCACGGGGATCCGCGATCCGGCCGTCGGCGAGGCTGTCGACGGATTCGGCGGCGGGAGCAGCCGACGGGGAGCCGGGGACAGCGGCGGAAGCGGCGGCGCGGGACGCTGCGGCAGGCGCTGCGACTGCGGCCGCATCCAGGGCTCGGGACGATGCGGACTCGGGCGCGGATACGGCCCCGCGGGCCCGTGCCGGGAGACACAGGCCCGCGCAAGCGAACAGGAGGATGACTGCGCGTCGTATCATGCCGTGCGGTTTAGTAGACCAGTTCGAAATCGTCGAGATACATCACGCTCCCGGTCGAACCGGCGAAATAGTCGCCGTACTTGCTGGCCGAGGCGGTCAGCATCAAATAGTCGGGCACCTCGCCTTCGTATTCGTCGTTATACTTCAGATCCAGCGTGTACTGCGTCCACTCGCCTACGGTCTTCGTGTTGGTCCACTCGGCCCAGGCGATGATCTTGCCGTCGGTCGCGTCGTTCTTGCTGCTCTTGTCGAGCGCGCCGGTGCAATAGCTGACGGTCTTGGAGCTGGGATCGAAGAACGTCGTCTGATCGCGCGTATCGATGACGTGCGGACCGCCCATCTTGCACAGACAGATGTAGATCTGCGCCACGTCGGTGTCGCCCTTGCTGACCGGCGCATTGTCGCCGTCGATCCGGTCGATCGTCCCGACCGTACCTTTGTACCAGAAGGTCAGCTGACGCGGACGATAGGTGAACGAGAACGGGTTGCCGAAACCGATCACACCGTTGGTGCCGTTGGTGCCGCCGTATTTGCCGAAGAAGATATTGCCGGCGGCGAACTTGCCGACCGAAATCAGTCCGACGAACTGCGACTGGAGGCAGGCTGCTTTCGTTCCGGTCGAGCCGGGACGGGGATCGGCGACCGACTGGGTCACGTTCACACCCAGCGTCGACGAACCGTGGTTGCCCGAGTCCCACCACCAAGAGGCTTCGGAAGGAGCCGGAACCAGCACCTTGTCTTTGTAGGTGAACCAATCCTCGAATCCCGCGCCGGGAATCTGCGGCTCCGCGACGTCGATACGCTGCTCCGAGGCGCCGTTGACCGCCGTCTGGCCGAAACAGAGCTGGCACTCGTAGGAGGTGTTGGGCGACACGGAGACCGACGCGGCGTAGACGCCGCTCTGAGCCGTCGACGCAGCCGCAGCCTCGCGCCACTCCGCGGCGCCCGCGGCGCGGTAGCGGATCTTCACGTCGGCGGCCGACGGATCGAACACGTAGGCCTTCAGCTCGCCGCGGTCGTTCCACGCGTCGGTCGTCGTCAGATCGAAGACACCCTGCGTGCGGACCTTCGCCACCTTCTCCGATTCACGGCCGTCCTCGTCCTGGGCATAGAGCGTCAGGTCGAGATCGCCGCCCGGAAGCTGGGCGAAAAACTCGGGTGCAAGCGAGAGCAGCATGTCGGAGGCGCTGGTCATCATCACCGCGACACCCGCCGTCTGCCCCTCCGACGAGAGGGCGACGGGCCATTCGCGGCCGCCGCAGCGCAGCTTCACCGACGAGAGGTCGGAGATCGAGGCGATGTGGTAGCCGATGGTTCCCGAGGCGAACTCGCGGCGCTCCTCGATGTCGAATCCGTCGCCCGAGATCTGCGGATCGGGGGCGAACACCACGGGGTCGGAGTATTCGTTCCACGTATTCTCGACCACGATCGAGAAGACGAGCTTGCCGCCCAGGTCGGGCGAATAGCGGAAGCGGAGCTTGTAGAGCATGCCCGGGTCGGTGGAGATGTGCTTGGTCTTGTCGATCTGGACGATCTCCTCCCGGTCCTTCTTCTGGCCCACGCCGCGAAAACGCCAGCTGAAGGCCTCCAGCCCCTCGGGCAGGATGAAGTAGCCGCGGCGGCTCTCCGTATAGCGCAGGACGGGAACCTCGCCGTTGCCGACAGCCTGCGAATTGTAGGTCTCGGCCAGCACGACATCGGTCCACAGCTCCTCGGTGAACAGGTCGGTCACCGTCGCGTCGTAGTCGACTTCGACGATCGTGTTGGCGATGCGGCACTCGACGGCGACCTGCACGGTGCGGCCTCCGACGATGGCGAAGTCCTTCTCGCCGCGGTAGAACGGGCGGTCGAACGTAGCCTCCTCCTTCGCGCCGAGCTCGACCGTGATCACGTAGTCGCCGGCCGCGAGCCACATCGAGGCGGGCATCTCGCCGACCGAATTGTAGCGACGGATCAGTTCGCGGCCGCGCTCCTCCCCGTCGGACGGGGCGGCGGCGTATTTGTAGATGCGGATGGCGCAATCGGTCCAGGGATAGACCGACTCGTCGACCGCCGCCCGCGAACGGGGTACGGCCACCTCGAACGACACGGCGCCCTCGCCGTCGTGGCCCGCGGGATCCTTCTCGCAGCCGACGAGCGACAGCGAGCAGAGGACAGCCAGCAGGATATGTAAAGCTATCTTTTTCATCATTGTCCGCATTTATTCTTCAGGCACGTAGAGCATGAGGGTCTTTTCGAGAATCTGTCCCGAGTTGTCGGTCACCGTCAGCTTGAAGTCGTTGTTCCCGGGGAACGAGCCCAGCAGCCCCATGAAGGTCGAGATATCGAACGAGATCTCCGACTGGTCGCGCACGTCGGCACCGACGGGGAAGCCCAGCCCCTGAAGCGCAGCACCGAGCCCCTCGCGCGAAGCCTCGGGATCGACCAGGTCGAACGAATCGGTCAGCCCCAGGCCGCTCAACTCGGCGGGATCGGAGGCCAGCGTTCCGGAAATGGCCACCTTGAGCGACTTGATACCCGTGCGGGCCTTGACGCGGATCACCACCTGAAGGCCGGCGTAGGCCTCATGGCGCACGTCGATACTGTTGCCCTCCCAGATGATGTTGGGATCGGCGCCGCCCGACTTGTCGACCTCGATCACCAGCTCGGTGGTCGTGCGGCGGTTCTTCGCGTCGGCGACCGTCATCGTGAAGGTGTGGGTCCCCTCGTAGTCGGAAAGCACCTTCATGAGCTCCTTCAGGTCGAACGTGCGCTCCATTTTGGGCTCGGGGAAGACCACCGGGAAGCCCCACAGACGCAGCATCGTGCGGGCCGCACCGTCGACCGTGAAGAGATCGACGGCCCCCTTGATGCCGTTGAGCTCGATGTGGTCCATCACGGCCCGGTTGTCGCTCGCGATCTCCACCGTGAACCGCTGCATGGGATCGAGCGCCTTGACCGTCACGCGCGCGTCACCCGTGTAGTAGCCGTTCTCGTCGTAGCTGTCGTCGGTCAGCAGCAGCTTATCGGCGATCGCCTCGTCGGTTTTCGACCAGACGATCTTCGGCGCGTCGGGATCGTCGATGTCGGGAATCGTCGCCTCGGAGATCGTCGCCAGCGTCTGCACGTCGACATCGACCGTCTGGCCGTTGACCCACGTCTCGATCTCGCCGTTGATGATCACCGAGCCGCTCTCGCCGTTTTCGAGGTAGATGGTGATCTTGCGCCACTCGCCGGGCTTGACGTTGTTGTTGACCTTGAGCGGCTGGCGCGTGATCTGCTTGCCCTCGTAGACGGTGGTCAGGTAGAGCCACAGCTCGTTGGGCTCCCCGTCCGAGTAGACCGGCCGCAGGTAGGCGGCGCGCGTCTCGTCCTTGACGAAGGTCGCGCGGTGTTTGCCGCCCAGCTCCACCTCGGCCTCGGTATCGGCGCTGAGCAACTCGTAGAGCGACTGGCGATAGGCCACGGTCACCTTGACCGAGAGCGGATGGCAGGTCACCGTCCCCAGATCGGTCGTCGCCCCCTTGGTGATGGAGAAGACCTGCTCGGCGCCGTAGGTCGGGGTGTCGGCCTCGCCCTCCCACGCCGTGTCGGGCGTCTCGGCCGAATAGACGACGAGCGTGTAGGCACCCACCGGCAGTTCGATCGGGTCGGCCGGCATGTCGCCGTAGCGGAACGGCTCCACGGCGGCGGCGCCGGCGGCGTCGAGGATCTCCACCGTGTAGGAGTCCACGTCGATATTGCCGTTGTCGGCACGCGTCGGGATGCGCGACTGAGCGCCCGGCGTGCTGTCGATCTCCTCGTTGCGCGACTCGACGGTCAGAACGAACGAACCGCCCAGCGAGAGGTAGCCCGTACCCTCCTCCGGGACGGGCGGCACGGGATCGATTTTCGGGTCTTCGCTCACGCAGGCCACGAGCCCCGTGAGGGCTACGGCCGCCGCTGCGAGATATTTCAATGCGATTTTCATGGTCACTCGGAATATGCGTTAGATGTAGGAATCGGGGTTGAGCTCCTCGTCGATCGTCTCGGTGGCGACGGGTTGGCCGTTGAGGGTGATCTCCACCCCCTCGGTACCGCCCACGCCCGTGATGTCGAAGCGGTAGGTGTAGAGCGTCGTGGGCTGCACGGCGCTGTTGACCACCTCGCGGAACTGCACGGTCTCGGGATCGGCCGTCGCCGAGGGGGTCTGCTTGGTCGCACGGCCCGAGATGGTGAAGGCGGCGGGCCGCACGTACCAGTAGGTCTCGGCCACCGTGGGATCGTCGGCCTCGTAACCCGTGGTGAACGCGTTGCCCGCGGCGGTTCGGAGCGTGAAGGTCGCCCCGCCGGCGAAGTAGTTCCTGAAGGTGTCGGAGAACTCGATCCTCACGATCGTATTGGCCAGCCGGGCCTTGATCTCGACGGGCGTCTCCTTGCGGCGCTCGATCGCGACGTCGGAGACGACCCCTTCGAAATAGGGCTTGTCGACACCCTCCTCGACGTAATCGACGTTCGTCTTGTTCTCCTTGGCGTCCTCCCGCCAGGTCGAGGTCGAGAAGATCGTCACCGTGTAGCCGCGGCCCTCGGGGAGCTGGTCGGTCTTCTTGTTGTAGTTGGCCACGCGCGCCCAGGCCCGGCCGTATTCGATACCCGGCGTGGGGTTGACGATGCGCATGGTCATTTCGCGCCAGTCGGGGATCTCCGTTCCGGCGGGCAGGGCGACCTGGGCGCGCGTCACGGCCTCGACGACGGGCTCGCAGACCGCCTCGACAGCCAGCGAGCCGAAGCCCGACGCGGCATCGGGATCCGGCGCGTCGCCCTTGGAGCAGGCGGCCAGCGCCGCCGCGAAGGCCAGTAAGACAAGTGTGTTTTTCATATCGTAGGTTTATTTTATTTCGTCGGAGATCAGGGGACGATCGTCACGCGGATGTTGTCGATATGGCAACGGAATGTAATATTGGTAGTCGTAGCGCCCCAACTGCGTTTCGAGGTGTAAACCTGCCACGACAGGCGCGACAACGCGCTGCATCCCGTCACACGCTGGCCGGACAATTTGTCGGGAAGATTATCTGCGCTGGACAGGCTGCTCACCTTCTGGTCCGAAAAGACCTTGTAGGAAAAATCCGCATCCGCACCGATCGCGACCGTAGCATCGTTCGTATCCGTCCGTCCGAAAGTGCATATGGCCCAACTATTTCCGGCACCCGTTCCAGCCGTACCGGCATGCGTATCGTACCCCATATCGAACGAAACCGACAGATTGAGCGTCGCACCGGATCGGATCGGCATGCGCGACGTATCGACGCGTCCTCTGGAACGGGAATCCGTGATGCCCGAATGCGTCGATACATGACAGTTGGCCGTAATGCAGGTATTGGCCAACGTCTCCGCGCGGGCTCCGCTCCAGTTGAACAAGCCCCAATCGGAAAGAATAGCAGCGGATTCGGTCGAATGGGTGCCGACCTCGCTGAAATCCTCGAAGAACAGATAGGGCGCCTTGACCGTGCAGCCGGAGGCCGTCGCACCGCTGACGGTGCACTGTCCCGTGCCGAGACGACCGACAACGCCTTCGGTATGCTCCGAGGCTACGGACAACCCCACCTCGGCAGGGAAATCGTCGGCCATATCGCGGAAGATACGCACGGAGAAAGTTCCGTCACCATTGGGTGTCAGGTGCTCCGCATGAGTCAGAGCCAAGTCGAGACTCGGAAAACTATAGCCCTCGGGCAGATCGAGTGCATCGATTCCGGTAACCGGTTCGCCCAACTGCGCGGGATCGACCGCGATCCGATAATCGCTCATCGGCCGAAGCGCGGGAATCGTCAGCGTCACCGGCGTGATCTCGCCCGCGGGGCAGTCGCCGAAGGCGCCGCTCTCGATGGGCCACGAGAACTCGGAGCCGTCGGTGGCGGTGAAGCGCACCACCCCGCCGCGCAGGTCGCAGGGGGCGACATAGACCCAGAAGGTGTCGCCCTCGCCCTTGGGCCGGGCGAAGGCCAGCTCGACGGCATCGCTCGACGCCTCCAGCGAGGGGGCGGCGTCGGGAGCGGAGAGGTCCCACGTCAGACGCCCCGCGACAGCGGCGGGGAACTGCACGCGCAGCCGCGTGACCGGACGGCCGAAGCGGTTGCGCCCCTCGGGGATGGTCACCTTCAGGGCGTGGATCTTGTGGCGGAACCTGAGATCGAGCGCATTGACGTCGTCGGTGGCGGGATCGCCCGCGCCGGGAGCGACACGCAGCTCGGGAGCCGAGGCGCGGGCCAGCAGGATGTCGCGCTCGCCGTGCCACTCGCCGTCCTGCACGGCAGGCACGTCGTAGCTCACCCTGAGGCCGTCGATCGAGGCGGGAGCCGGCGAGGCGGCATAATAAGTATAGGTACCGGCGGCCATCGCGGGGACCCGGCCCCGAAAGAGCGCGGCACTGCCGCCCTTGCCGCCGAGGTAGGAGAACTGGGCGCCGGCGAAGGTTTCGGAACCGTCGGCGGCATAGGCCCACAGCGAGAAGCTGTCGTTCTTCTCCCAGCGGGTCGTCAGCCCGTCGGCATCGAGCACGGTGCGCGTTTCGGGGATCCCGATGCAGACCTCCACGTCGCCCTGCGGGGCGACGTACTCGCTCTTCGGATCGTCGCACGACACGAAGAGCGAAGCGAAGGCGGCGAAAGCCGGCAGGAACGAAAGACGCGATAAAGTCATCGGATATACCATTCTAAATTGGTCCAAAAGTAGCACAACGGGCCCTTTTTAAAAAATATTTTCAACGAACACCCGGTTTTTCATCACGAACCGGAACAAAAAAGCCCCGCAGTCGATGGCTGCGGGGCGAAGAATCGGCAGAGCCGACCCCGGTTTAGCGCACGATGCCGGCGATGAGGAACGTAGCGGCGACCGTGAGGATGGCGTAGAGCTCGGGGAAGGCGGCCAGGATAAGCGTCTTACCCATCACGTCGTGGCCATTGCCGATGGCGGCGATACCGTTGGCGCAGACCTTGGCCTGGTAGACGGCGGCGGCGAGGTTGACGATACCCACGAGGATACCGGCACCCAGCACGGCGGCGCCCTGAACCATCGTCGGAGCGGCCAGGAAGCCCTGAACCATGAAGAAGCAGACGAAGCCGTAGAGACCCTGCGAACCCGGAAGGGCCGAGAGGATCATGTAGCTACCGAACGCGCCGCCGTTCTTCTTCATGGCGCCCACGGCGGCCTGACCGGCGATCGAAGTACCCATGGCCGATGCGATACCGGCCAGACCTACCATCAGCGCGACGCCGACATAGGCCATTACCAAAGCAGTTGTTTCCATAATTCAAAAAAGTTTTTTATTGTTTGTTATTCGTTTGTTTGATCCATTTTGCGGATGGGGTCGAACGAGCGCGAGGCCATCTCGAAGCCGGCGTTCTTGTAGAACTCGACGAACGTAAGACGCATCGGGTGGACGAACGACGAGATCGTCGACATGAAGAGGTTGATGCCGTGGCCCACGAGCAGGATGGGCACCATGACGAGGATGCGCACGGCGAGGTTGGCCCCCTCGGGCACGAAGCCCTCGGCCAGCGAGTTGAAGACCAGCGCCAGCACGCCGCCCGACAGTCCGATGGCGAACAGACGGATGTACGACAGCACGTCGCTCAGAAGACCGGTGAGGTTGTTGTAGAAGGTCCACAGGCCCGAACCGAGGTTGACGAGCGGATTGTGGAACTTCCCGGGCGTGTTGAGCAGCAGCATCAGCACGGCCCCCGCGCCCAGCGCCGCATAGAAGGCGGGCGACGAGGTGGTGAAGCCGGGGATGACCCACGCCTCGTTGAGCATCGGAAGGCCGCCGGCCACCGATCCCGCGAGCAGGATCACGAGCCAGCCCAGCGCGCCCAGCGCGTACTTGAAGCCGAACGTGCGCGCGGTGACCCACACGTTGATGGCCATGCCGAAGAGGATCTGCACCATACCGATCGCCAGGGCGATGGAGAAGAACTGCCCCTGGAAGTCGAAGAACGGCACAGAGGGGAAGTAATCCTTGAGGTTCATGCCGAAGAACGACCCGCAGAAGAGACCGAAGGCGACGGTCGCGGCGGCGCACATCGTGGCGAACCACGCGGCACGGCGCATCATCCCCTCGCGGGGATTCTTGCGCAGCAGGAAGAGGCCCATGGCCAGCAGGACGAGGCCGTAGCCTGCATCGTTGAGGCAGATGCCGAAAAAGAGCATGTAGAAGGGCGCGAAGAGCGGCGTGAGGTCCAGCGTGCCGTACTTCGGGCGGGCGTACATGTCGCCCACCATCTCGAAGATGCGGGCGAACCAGCCGTTGCGCAGCTTGACGGGCGTGTCGTCCTCGGGCGTGGGGTCTCCCTTGAGATAGACCACGTCGGGGAACTCCTCCAGCAGGGCATCGACCCGGTCGGAGGTCGCAGCCTCGGCCCACCCCTCCATGACGACCAGGTGGCCTTCGGCGGCCTTTTCGGCCGTGGCGAGGACCCTAACGCCCTGCAACCGCTCGCGCAGCGAGGCGCCGTAGGCACGCAGGGCGTCAAGCGACGCGGCGGCACGGGCGAACACGGCGTCGAGCGCCGCGAGGCGCTCCTGCTCCGAGGAGATGCGCCGCTCGGCCTCGCGGACATCCATCGCCGGGGCCTTCATCTCCTGGGCGTCGAAGTCGACCTCCTCGCCCGGAGCCGTCACGGCCACGAACCACACCGTGGAGTCGGTGCGGGCGATCTCCGCCAGCGTGTGCGCTTCGGACCACGCGGCGAGCGACTTGTCGTAGGTCACGGCCTGGGCCGAGAAGTAACGCAGCACGACCCCCTCGTCGGCGAGACGGAGGGCCCGCTCCGCATCGAACGCGCCCCACGGGCGCAGCTCGTCGGCGGCCTTCTCCAGACGGGCGATCTCGCCGCGCAGCGACGCGGCATCGCGCTGCGCCGCGGCGTAGGCGGCATAGGCCTCCTCGCCCGAGGCGTAGGGTTCGCCCTTCGCGGCGGGGTGTTCGGCGCTCCAGCCACCGAGGAAATCGACGGCCTTGGCCGCCCCCTCGATGTCGAGCAGCAGCTGGCGGTCCTCCTCCGAGGGCTCCCAGCCCTTCGCGGTGATGTCGACCAGCCCCAGCTCGCGCAGCCGCTCGATGAAGCGTTCGCTCTGCGCCGCATGGAGCACAAAGTCGTATCGGGACATTCTGGCTATCATAACATCGCGCCCTCCCCGGCGGCCTGCTGTTTGGTTTTCACGATCTTCTGGGCCGACTTGGAGAGGTTCTCCTCGTCCTCCATGAAGCGCTTGATCTTACGGATGGCGTCTTCGTAGCCGGGAATCTGCACCTTCTCGTACAGGTTCACCTTCTGCGTGGTCTTGCGCCGCGCATAGTCCAGAAGCTCCATCTTGCGGTTGTAGACTTCGAACTCGATCCCCAGCCGGGCCAGCCGCTTGAGGATCTCCACGCCGTCGGCATACCACACGGGCGACGAGAAGAGGTCGTAGGGCTTCTCCTCGAAGAGCACCTCCTCCAGCACCGGCGTGCGCACGCCGGCGATCTTCTGCGTCGAAAGGCGCACGTCGCCCACGCGCAGCAGATCGCTCTCGAACTCGCCCCACAGCGCCACCATGTAGTCGTACTCGGCCTTCAGCGAGTCGAGCCGGCGGCGGTACTCCGTGGCGGAGTCCTTCGCTTTCTTGACCTCGGAGCGCAGGGCCGACTCCTTACTTTTGATCGTAGGGAGAGCTTTTTGCCGCATTTTCAGCTGCTTGCCCATCTCGCCGAGCGAGGTCTTGTTATATTGGAACTTGATAGCCATGGTCGCTTAGGCCTCCTTCCAGTACTTCTTGATGAGCTCCTCCTTGATGGCCACCTCCTCGCGCGAGAAGTAGGCGGCGAAGAGCGACCAGGCCGTGTCGAGCATCTCCGTGATGCCGATGTTGACGTCGATGGCCAGCAGCTTCTCCGAGTAGTCGTGGGCGAACTTCAGGGCGCGCTCGTCGTAGTCCGACAGATCGAAGCCGTTCTCCAGCTTGGTCTTGGCGTTGGCCGCGTCGGCGTAGAGGCGCACGCAGGCGTTCATCACCTGGGGATGGTCCTCGCGGGTCTTCTTGCCGATGACCAGCTGCTTCAGACGCGACAGCGAGCGGAACGGGTCGACGATGACCTTGCCCGTGTCCGAATCGTTGCGCAGGAACAGCTGGCCCTCGGTGATGTAACCCGTGTTGTCGGGGATGGCGTGGGTGATGTCGCCGCCCGAGAGGGTCGTCACGGCGATGATCGTGATCGAACCGCCGTTGGGCAGCTGCACGGCCTTCTCGTAGATCTTCGCCAGGTCGGAGTACAACGAACCGGGCATCGAGTCCTTCGAGGGGATCTGGTCCATACGGTTCGAGACGATGGCCAGGGCGTCGGCGTAGAGGGTCATGTCCGTCAGCAGCACCAGCACCTTCTCGCCCTTGTCGACGGCGAAGTACTCGGCGGCCGTGAGGGCCATGTCCGGCACGAGCAGACGCTCGACGGGCGGGTTCTCCGTCGTGTTGACGAACGAGACGATGCGGTCGAGCGCACCGGCGTTCTCGAAGACCGACTTGAAGTAGAGGAAGTCGTCGTTCGTAAGACCCATGCCGCCCAGGATGATCTTGTCGGCCTTGGCGCGCAGGGCCACGTTGGCCATCACGGCGTTGTAGGGCTGGTCGGGATCGGCGAAGAAGGGGATCTTCTGACCCGTCACGATGGTGTTGTTGAGGTCGATGCCGGCGATACCCGTGGCGATGAGCTCCGAGGGCTGGATACGGCGGAAGGGGTTGACCGTCGGGCCGCCGATCTCGCGGGCCTCGCCCTCGACGGCCTGGCCGCCCTCGAGCGGTTCGCCGTAGGCGTTGAAGAAGCGGCCGGCGAGGTTGTCCGAGACGCGGAGCTTGGGGGGCTCGCCGTGGAAGACGACCTCCGAATCGGTGGCCAGGCCCTCCGTACCGGCGAAGACCTGCAGGGTCACGTTCTCGCCCATAATCTTCACCACCTGGGCCAGCTTGCCGCCCACGGTGGCCAGCTCGTCGTTGCCCACGCCCGTGGCGCGCAGCGTCACGGTCGCCTTGGTGATGTTGTCAATCTTGGTGTATATCTTCTGAAATGCGCGTGTGGTCATGGCTTACTTGTTTTTTACGTACTCTTCGATCTGGCGGAGGTAGTTGTTGAACTTCTCCGACTGCCACTCGGCGTAGTTCATCTGGCGGAAGAGGTTGATCAGTCCCTTGAAGAACTGCGAGCACTGCTCGAAATCGGCGAAGCCGAACTCCCGGCGGCAGATGTCGATCACCATCTTGTACATCATCTTCTGACGCTCGATCGGGCAGTTGGCGTCGATCTCGTCGAAGGCGTCCTGCTGGAGGATGACGAAGTCGATGAGCTCCGACTTCCAGAAACGCTCGTGGTAGTCGACCGGCACGCCGTCGTCGCCCAGGATGTTGATCTGGTCGTTGGCCTCCTTGCCGCGCTGGACGATGGTCTTGCCCTCGTAGACCAGGTCGACCCAGTCCTTCTCGATGTGCTCGTCGAGGTAGGCGCGGATCTCGGGGTACTCCAGGTATTTCGAGTAGGAGTCGAGCGGGTCGATGGCCGGGTAGCGCTTCGAGTCGGCGCGGCCCTGCGAGAGGGCGTAGAAGCAGCGCGCGGCCTTCTTGGTCGACTCGGTCACCGGCTCCTTGAGGTTACCGCCCGCGGGCGACACCGTGCCGAGGAAGGTCACCGAACCCGTCTGGCCGTTGGAGAGCTTCACCAGACCGGCGCGCGAGTAGAAGTTGGAGATGATCGCCGAGAGGTCCATCGGGAAGGCGTCCTGACCCGGAAGCTCCTCCAGACGGTTGGACATCTCGCGGAGGGCCTGGGCCCAGCGCGACGTCGAGTCGGCCATGACGAGCACCTTCAGACCCATCGAGCGGTAGTACTCGCCGATGGTCATGCCGGTGTAGACCGACGCCTCGCGCGCCGCCACGGGCATGTTCGAGGTGTTGCAGATGATGATCGTGCGCTCCATGAGCTTGTGGCCCGTGCGGGGGTCGACCAGCTCGGGAAACTCCTTGAAGATCTCCACCACCTCGTTGGCACGCTCGCCGCACGCCACGATGATGATGATGTCGGCCTCGGCCTGCTTCGAGATGGCGTGCTGGAGCACCGTCTTACCGGCGCCGAACGGCCCGGGGATGAAGCCCGTGCCGCCCTCGGCCAGCGGGTTGAAGGTGTCGATCGGACGCACGCCCGTCTCCATCACGCGCGACGGACGGGGTTTCTCCGTATAGCAGCGCACGGCCTGCTTGACGGGCCACTTCTGCACCATCGTGACCGCATGCTCGCGCCCCTCCTCGTCGACGAGGACGGCCACCGTGTCGGTCACCTTGTAGTTGCCGGCCTGGGCGACGCTCTTGACCGTATAGTCGCCCGTCATCGTGAAGGGGACCATGATCTTGTGCATCACCCATTGCTCCTTGACCTCGCCCAGCCACGAGGCGGCCGAAACCTTGTCGCCCGCCTTGGCCAGCGGGGTGAAGGGCCACTCGGCCCCGAAGTCGATCGGATCGGTGATCGATCCGCGGGCGATGAACAGCCCGTCCATCTTCTCCAGATCGTTCTGCAGACCGTCGTAGTTGCGCGAGAGCAGACCCGGCGCCAGCGTCGCTTCGAGCATGTGCCCCTGGAACTCGACCCGGTCGCCGATCCGAAGACCGCGCGTGCTGTCGAAAACCTGTACATAGGCGTTGTCGCCCATGACCTTGATGACCTCGGCCATCACCTTGGTATCGCCCACCCACACGTAGCAGATCTCGTTCTGACCCACGGGGCCGTCGGCCTTGACGATCACGATGTTGGCGATGATACCGTTTACACGTCCTGTTGTTTTCATCGGTATATTCTGTTGTTTATTTCTGTTTGATGATCTCTCCCGCGTCGAGACCGGCCACCAGGCGGTCGAACATCGCCCGGCCGCGCACGGCGTCGAGCCGCATCCAGCGGGCGACGATGGCGACATGCACCAGGTAGGAGAGCACGGCATTGATGTCGAAATAGTCGAAGGCGGCCAGCTCCGTCGCCTCGTTCCAGCGGATGAGGTCGATCTTGTGCTCCTTCTCCACCAGATTGGCGTCGTCGACGGCGGCGATCACCGCATCGACGTAGGGCAGTTCGCCCCGCAGGCCGAAGTCGGCCGCCGAGCTGCGCAGCAGCTGGTCGACCACCTCGCCTCCGCCCACGACCGCCTCCTCGACGGGACGCTGCGCGGCCCGGGCCGCGACGGCGGCCGCGACGTTGCGCAGGTTGCGGTCGAAGCGCGACCACGCCCGGAGGAAACGGCACCCCTCGCACTCGGCGAGGGCATAGTAGGCGGCGAAGAGCGACTTTTCGAAGCGCAGCGCGGTGTCGACCCGCTCGGCCTCCTCGCCCTCGGGATCGGCATAGGCGCGCACGACATCGGCGAGCGCCCCCGGCAGACGGCGGGGAGCCTTCAGCTCCTCTTCGAGCTCCTCGCGCGAGAAGTTGCCCAGCGGATTGTGGGCCGCACGCCCCGCACGCAGGGCGCAGAGGTTCTCGCAGTCGTAGTAGCCCCAGAGCAGCCGCACCTGCCGCGCGTCGGCGGCGGTGAGCTCCTCGACGATCCCGGCGCGGATCGCCGCAGCGTCGAAGCCCTTGGTGTCGGAGTCGAGCGTATACTCGCGCAGCCCCGCTACCAGACAGTAGTAATCGGTCGCGAACATGGGTCTATGCCTTGAAGAGCATTTCCGAAACCTTGTCGCGCAGGTACTCCGAGAGCAGCGCCTCGATGTCGGCCTCGGAGAACGAGATGTAGTAGCCGCCCTCCTTGGCGCCCACGCGGAAACCCGTGCGGACACGCTCCGAGTAGCCCACCTCGATGCCGGCCTCGAGCAGCGCCGCAGCGCTCTGGGCGAAAGCGGCGTCGAGCTTGGCGCGCTCGGCCTCGGGCAGCAGCGCCTGCAACTCGACCTTGCCCGCGTCGGCGCCGTTCCAGTTACGGGCCACCGAGAGCAGCATCTCGCGGATGAAGGCCGGATCGACCACCGCCGACTTCACCCCCTCCGACGTCGCCTTCGCCACGACGAGCGAGGCGATCTCGGCCTTGATCCGGGCCACGGCCTGCTTGCCCGCCAGCGCGATCTCGGTCATCGTGTTCTTCTCGACATCCTCGGCCTTGGTCTCGGCGCCGCGCACGATGGCCTCGGCCCGGGCCTTGGCTTCGGCGATGATCTTCGCGGCTTTGGCCTCGGCGTCGGCCACGAGTTTCCCGGCCTCCGAGCGGCCTTTCTCCAGCCCCTCGTCGTAGAGCTTCTGGGTCAGCTGTTGCAGTTTGTTTTCCATATCGGTCTATGATTTGATTATTGTTTTTCCAATGGGCGTACAAATATATAAAAGATTCTCCGAAAACCGCTCGTCGGGCCGACAAATTCTCCGGTTTCGAACAACAATGCCGCATTTTCCATATCCGCCCGCTTCCCGGCTTTTTCCGAAGCGCGGCGGAGCCGGCCACGCGGCGCAGAGGAGGAGTCCCGGCGAGGGAGAAAGGACGACGGGAGGGTCAGAGCGCGAAGGCCCGCAAGCAGCCCGGCAAAGAGACGCTTGTCGGCAAAGGCCGAACGCTTTTGAGGCTCGCCCGAAGAGCGGCGGCCCGCAGCCACCCGATACAGAGGAGCGACGGCCACCCGGCGCGGAGGAGGACCTTCGGGCAAAAACCGGACACGCTTCTTTTGAAGCGTGGCGGCCCGCAGCCACCCGGCGCGGAGCGGCAACCACTCGGCACAGAGGAACGACGGCCACCCGGGCGGAGGAGGGCCTTCGGGCAAAAACCGGACACGCTTCTTTTGAAGCGTGGCGGCCCGCAGCCACCCGGCGCGGAGGGCCACTCGCATCGGCTGCGCCTCGCCCGCCCCTCCGCCGGCTGCGGTCCGATGCCGGCTCCGCCCCGGTTTGTGCTTGTCGCAGAGCGGGTTTCGTCACAACGCAGGCTGCCCCGATTTGCGATTTCAGCGCAGCAGGTTCGTGCTTAAACGAAGCGGAGTGCGAATACTCGATTTGCACTTGTCGCAGAGCGAGTTTCGCCACAACGCAGGCTGCCCCGGACGGGACATACTCGCGTATTTCCCGTTCGGGGCAGACAAGGCGGGGCGAAAAGCGCCCGCGAGAATTGCAAATTACTGGTGTTGGGGGCGCAACAGATCCTGCACGACCTTCACGGGCGAGAAGGTCGCGATGGGCACGTCGACGAAGACGGTGTTCCAGCGAGCCATCGCACCGTTCCACAGGCCGGGCAGCTCCTGGGCGCGCAGCTCGCGGCCGCCCGAAGATTTGGAGGAGATGAAGCCGGTGGCGGGGTCGGTGTACTGCCGCAGGTCGAATTTCGAGCCGTCGGCGCGGCGGACGCCGCAGACCAGATCCACGGGATTGAAGTGGGTCGCCGACTTCATCAGGTGCATGTCGTCGGGCGCGATCTGGCTCGACTCGGCGATCTGGAGCGACTCGGTGCCGTCGGGATTGGCCACCCAGAAGGGACCGCCGCCCGGCTCGCCCTCGTTGCGGACCATGCCGCAGAGGCGGATCGGACGGTCGAGCACCGCGCGCAGCAGCGCCGCGTCGCGGTCGGCGGGGAGTTTCACGCAGAGCTCCCGCTCGACGAACGCGGCCACCTCGTCCAGGTCGGCCTCGCCCGCATCGAGGGCACGCAGGAAGGCGAACGCACGCTCCTGCAGACCGAGGAGCAGCCCGGCCAGCACCTTTTTATAACGGACGGTGGGACCGCGCTGCGCGTCGGTCGTCACGTTGTCGATGTTCTTGATGAAGACGATGTCGGCGTCGATCTCGTTGAGGTTCTCGATCAGCGCGCCGTGGCCCGCCGGACGGAACAGCAGCGAGCCGTCGTCCTGACGGAAGGGGGTGTTGTCGGGATTGACCGCGATGGTGTCGGTCGAGGGTTTCTGCACCGAGAAGGAGATGTCGTAGCGCACGCCGAAACGCGCCTCGTAGAGGGGCACTTTCTCGGAGAGCAGCGCCTCGAAGCCGGCGCGGTGCTCGGGCGAGACGGTGAAGTGGATGCGCACCACGCCGCCCGCGGCGGCATAGGCGGCCCCCTCGACCAGGTGTTCCTCGACCGCCTTGCGCGCCCCTTCGGGATAGGCATGGAAAGTCACCAGTCCCTTGGGTTTGCGGCCGTAGTCGAGCCCCTCGCCGACGATGGCCGCGACGAGCGTGCGGTCGTCGGCATCCCCGGGCAGGACGGCCCGCAACTCGGGCCAGAAGGCGAAACGCCCGATGTTGCCCGTGAGCGTGTCGATCCCCTTGCCGCGCTTGCCTTCGTTGACGAACTCGAAGAGCTCCTTGAACATGCGCGTGGCGGCGCCCGACGCGGGCACGAACTTGACCACCGCGAGCCCCTCGGCCGCATCGTAGCGGGCCACGGCCTCATCGGCCGCCCGTTCGTCGACCACCGCGACGCCGTCGGCGGGCGAGGCGGCGCGCACGACCTTGAGGAAGGGGAATCCGCGGCGGAAATTCTCGATCTGCCGCTCGACCGCTTCAGTCGTCAGCCCCCGGGCGGCGATCTGCTGCAAATCCTTTTCGGTAAACATAATTCTTCAGGTTTAGGTTTGGTAACTTTCAAAGTTACGGAAATAATTCCTAACTTTGCTATCCGAAGGGCGATTTTTTCACCGCCGCCCTTTTTCGCACCGCGAAACGAACGAAAAACCGCATATCATGAAAAAAACGCTTCTCGTGCTCGCAGCGCTCCTCGCTGCCGCCACGGGCATCGCCGCTCCGCTCTGGATGCGCTACCCCGCCCTCTCGCCCGACGGCAGCCGCATCGCCTTCGCCTACCGGGGCGACCTCTACGTGGTCGACGCCGAGGGCGGCCGGGCCCGCCGGCTCACCTCCGACGCCTCCTACGACTACGCCCCCGTCTGGTCGCCCGACGGGCGACAGATCGCCTACGCCTCGGACCGCTACGGCAACTTCGACCTTTTCGTCGTCGCGGCCGACGGCGGACAGCCCCGCCGCCTGACGACCCATTCGGCGGCCGAGATTCCCTATAGCTTCTCGCCCGACGGCAAACGGATCTACTTCTCCGCCTCGATCGCCGACCCGGCGTCGAGCGCCCTCTTCCCCAAGGCCTCGATGGGCGAGCTCTACGCCGTGGGGCTCGACGGCGGACGTCCCGAACGGGTGCTGGCCACCCCGGCCGAGGAGATCACCTTCGCCAAGGACGGCAAGAGCTTCCTCTACCAGGACTGCAAGGGCGGCGAGAACAGCTGGCGCAAGCACCACACCTCGTCGATCACACGCGACATCTGGTATTACGACGCCGCCACGGGGCACCACACCCGCCTGACGGAGTTCGCGGGCGAGGACCGTCAGCCGCGCCTGGCTCCCGACGGCGAGACATTCTACTACCTGAGCGAGCGCGGCGGCTCGTTCAACGTCTGGTCGCAGCCGCTCGACGACCCCTCGGCCGCCCGCCAGGTAACCCGCTTCAAGACCCACCCCGTGCGCTTCCTCTCGGCAGCCAAAGACGGGACGCTCTGCTTCGGCTTCAACGGCGAGATCTACACCATGCACGCGTCGGCCGCCCCCCGCAAGGTCGCCGTCGAGATCGTCGACACCCGGCTGGACGACCAGACGCGCACGCTCCAGGTGACGGGCGGCAGCGGCGCCGTCGTCTCGCCCGACGGACGGCAGGTGGCGCTCGTCTCGCGCGGCGAGGTCTTCGCGACATCGGTCGACTACCCCTCGACGCGCCAGATCACCCGCACCGCCGCGGCCGAGCGCGACCTCTGCTTCGCCCCCGACAACCGCACGCTGGCCTACGCCTCGGAGCGCGACGGGCGGTGGAACATCTACACCGCGACGATCGTCCGCGACGAGGAGCCCAACTTCGCCAACGCCACGCTCGTCGACGAAAAACCGCTGTTCGACGACGCCAAGCACGAACGCATGCTGCCCCAATACTCGCCCGACGGCAGGGAGCTGGCCTATGTCGAGGACCGCTGCCGCCTGATGGTCAAGGAGATAGCGACGGGCAAGGTGCGGCAGATCACCGACGGCAGCCAGCACTACAACACCACGGGCCGCATCGACTACGCATGGTCGCCCGACGGACGCTGGCTGGTCCTCTCCTACACGGGCAACCGCCACGAACCCTACTCCGACATCGGTCTCGTAAGCGCCGACGGCAAGGGCGAAATCGTCAACCTGACCAACAGCGGCTACACCGACCACTCGCCCCGCTGGGTGCTCGACGGCAACGCCATCCTCTTCCTCTCGGAGCGCTACGGCATGCGCAACCACGCCTCGTGGGGCTCGCTCTACGACGCGATGATCGTCTTCCTCAACCGGGAGGCATACGACCGGTTCCGCATGACCAAGGAGGAGTACGAACTCGCACGCGAGGCCGAGAAGAAGGGCCCGAAAAAGGAGACTCCGGCCGACGGCAAGACCGCCGAAGCCGGAAAGAGGGCGATCGAGGTCGACCTGCGCGACATCGACGACCGCATCGTGCGCCTCACCCCTTCGTCGACGGCGATCAGCGACGCCGTGATCGACCGCAAGGGCGAGAAGCTCTACTACCTGGCCGCCTACGAGGGGAGCCACGACCTGTGGGAGATGGATCTCCGCGAGAAGAGCAACAAGAAGCTCCAGAAGGTGGGCGGCGGAGGATCGCTGGCCTGGGACGCCAAGATGGAGGATCTCTTCATCCTGGGCGCCGGCCGCATGTCGAAGCTCAAGGGCGGCAAGCTCACCCCCATCACGCTGCGCACGGAGATGAAGCTCGACCCCGCGGCCGAGCGCGAATACATGTTCCACCGCGTCTACCGCGAGGAGAAGCAGCGCTTCTACGACGAACGCATGCACGGCGTCGACTGGGAGGCGCTGCGCGACAACTACGCCCGCTTCCTGCCCCACATCGACAACAACTACGACTTCGCCGAGCTGCTGAGCGAGTGGCTGGGCGAACTCAACGTCTCGCATACGGGCGGCCGCTATTCGCACGCCGCGCCCCAGGGCAGCGCCGCGACGGCCGAGCTGGGACTCCTCTTCGACGAACGCTACGACGGCGACGGCCTGCGGGTCGAGGAGCGGGTCGAGAAGGGCCCCTTCGACAAGGCCTCGTCGAAGATCGCCGCGGGCGACATCGTAGAAAAGATCGACGGCACCCCGATCCGCCGCAGCGAGGACTACTACCCGCTGCTCGACGGCCGGGCCGGCAAGAAGGTCCTGGTCTCGATCCGCCGGCCGGCCGACGGATCGCGCTGGGAGGAGGTCGTCGAACCCATCTCGCGCAGCGCCCTCTCGCAGCTGCTCTACCGCCGCTGGGTCAAGCAGCGCGCCGCCGACGTCGACCGCCTCTCGGGCGGACGGCTGGGCTACGTCCACATCGAGTCGATGGGCGACCCCAGTTTCCGGTCGGTCTACTCCGACATCCTGGGCCGCTACAACGACCGCGAGGGCATCGTCATCGACACCCGCTTCAACGGCGGCGGCCGCCTGCACGAGGACATCGAGGTGCTCTTCTCGGGCGAAAAATATTTCACGCAGGTGATCCGCGGCAAGGAGTCGTGCGACATGCCCAGCCGCCGCTGGAACAAACCCTCGATCATGATCACGTGCGAGGCCAACTACTCCAACGCCCACGGCACACCCTGGGTCTACAAACACCGCGGCCTGGGCCGTCTGGTCGGCATGCCCGTCCCGGGCACCATGACCAGCGTCTCGTGGGAGCGTCTGCAGGACCCCACGCTCGTCTTCGGCATCCCCATCGTCGGCTACCGCCTCGACGACGGCAGCTACCTGGAGAACACCCAGCTCGAACCCGATATCCGCGTGGCCAACTCGCCCGAGGAGGTCGTCCGGGGACGCGACGAGCAGCTCGAAGCGGCCGTCAAGGCGCTGCTGGAGGAGATCGACGCCGAGAAAAAACGCTAAACGCATGATCCGCGAATACACCGATACGGACCTCTCCCCGCGCAACAGCTTCCACGTGGCGCAGCGCGCCGCACGGCTCGTCGAGTTCGAGACGGCCGACGACCTGCGCACGCTCTTCGCCGCCGGCGTCCCCGAGCGGTGGACGGTGCTCGCCGGGGGCAACAACATCCTCTTCACGCGCGACTACGACGGCGTGCTGCTCACGCCCGTGGCCACCGGCATCGAGATCCTCTCGGACGACGGGCGCACGGCACTCGTGCGCGTCGAGGCGGGCGTCGAGTGGGACGACCTGGTGCAATGGGCCGTCGAGCGCGGCCTGTGGGGCATCGAGAACCTCACGGCGATCCCCGGCAAGGCGGGCGCCGCGCCGGTGCAGAACATCGGGGCCTACGGCTGCGAGGCGAAGGACGTCATCGAGCGCGTGCACCTCTTCCGCACCGACACGCTCGCCGAAGAGACGCTCGCCGGAGCCGACTGCGGCTTCGGCTACCGCGAGAGCGTGTTCAAGCACGCGCTGCGCGGGCGGGCCGTCATCACCGCCGTCGAGATCCGCCTCTCCCACACCCCCGCGCCCCGTCTGGGCTACGGCGACGTCGAGCGCGAGGTGGCCGCACGCGGCGGCGCCACGCTGCGCAACATCCGCGAGGCGATCGCCTCGATCCGCCGCGCGAAGCTGCCCGATCCGGCCGAGACGGGCAACGCCGGGAGCTTCTTCAAGAACCCCGTGGTCGACCGCGCCACGGCCGAGCGGCTGCTGGCCGAGTGGCCCGACATGCCCCACTACCCCGCCGCCGATCCCGCACGGGTCAAGCTGGCCGCCGGGTGGCTCATCGACCGTGCCGGGATGAAGGGCCGCACGGAGGGGCGCGTAGGCGTCCACGCGCGCCAGGCGCTGGTGCTCGTCAACCTGGGCGGCGCCACGGGCAGCGAGGTGATCGCCTTCGCCCGCAAGGTCCAGCAGGCCGTTCTCGACCGGTTCGGCATCGCCATAGAAACCGAAGTCAATATCCTATAACACCCACTCCGATCCGCGGGGATGCCGCCGGCGCCGAACGGCGCCCGCCACGCATCCGCGACGGGCCTCGCCCCCGGATCGACAAACATCGCTCCATGCCCTCCTCCTTTCTCGACTCCTTCGTCCGCTACGTCGAACGCCACGAACTGGCCACGCACGACGACCGCATCCTGCTGACCGTCTCGGGCGGCGTCGACTCGATGGTGCTGCTCGACCTGTTCACCCGCGCGGGCTACCGCGTGGGGGTCGCCCACTGCAACTTCCAGCTGCGGGGCGCCGAGAGCGACGAGGACGAGCTGCTCGTCGAGGAGCAGGCGCGGCTGCGCGGCGCGGCCTTCTACAACCGCCGTTTCGACACGCGCGGCGAGATGGAGCGGACGGGCGAGTCGATGGAGATGGCCGCCCGGCGGCTCCGCTACGCCTGGTTCGACGAGCTGAGCCGCGCGGAGGGCTACACCGCAGTGGCCATCGCCCACCACGCCGACGACTCGGTCGAGACCTTCTTCATCAACCTGCTGCGCGGCACGGGGCTGCGCGGCCTGACGGGCATCTCGACCCAGGCGGGCCGCATCATCCGCCCGCTGATGTTCGCCACGCGCAAGGAGATCCTCGAATACGCCGTCGCCAACCGCATCCCCTTCCGCGAGGATTCGTCGAACCGCTCGACCAAGTACCTGCGCAACAAGATCCGCCTGGGGCTCATCCCCCGCATCCGCGAGATCAACCCCAAGTTCACGGCCCTGATGCGGCGCAACCTCGCGCGGCTCGACGACGCCCAGCGTTTCATCGACCGCGTCATCGACCGCATCCGTACCGAGGCCGTGACGCACGAGGGGGCCATCGACACGATCCACATCGAACGCATCGACCCGTCGTTTCCGCTCGGATTCGTCGTCTACGAGCTGCTGGGGTCGGCCTACGGCTTCAAGGGCGACGTGATCGACGCGCTGTGCCGGGCCCTGCACCACGGAGCCACCGGGCGCCGCTTCTACGCCCGCGACCATGTGGCGACGGTCGACCGCGGACGGATCGTCGTCGCCCCGATCGCCGGCGACGACCCCTGCGAGGTCGAGGTGCCGCAGGGCACCCTGCGCAGCTACTGCGGCAACGCCGTCCTCTACTACGAATACCGCGACATCGACACCATAGAGGCGTTCGGGGTGCCCGAGCCGATCGCCCAGATCGATGCCGACAAGCTGCGCTTCCCCCTCGTGCTGCGCCGCTGGAGGGAGGGCGACTGGTTCGTCCCCTTCGGCATGACCGGCCGCAAGAAGGTGAGCGACTACCTCGTCGACGCCAAGGTGTCGCTGCCCGAAAAGCAGCGGCAGTTCGTGCTCGTCTCGGGCGACGAGATCGTGTGGCTCGTCGGCCGCCGCATCGACGACCGCTACCGCCTCACCGCCGCGACCGAAAACGTATTGCGCATCACCAAAGAGATCGTCTGACGCATGGCCAAAAGCACTGTGAAATTCCGCGACTCGGTCGCCCGGACCGACGCGCTGCTGGGCGAGATCGACGCCCGCCGTTTCGCCCCGATATACCTCCTCATGGGCGAGGAGAGCTACTTCATCGACCGCGTGGCCGACCGTCTGGCCGCGACGATCCTCGACGAGGCCGCCCGCGCCTTCAACCAGATCACCGTCTACGGCAAGGACTCGGAGGCGGGACAGGTGATCAACCTCTGCCGCCAGATGCCCATGATGGGCTCGTACCAGGTGGTGATCCTGCGCGAGGCGCAACAGCTGCGCGGCATCGACAAGCTCTCGCTCTACACCCAGAAGCCCTCACCCACGACCATTCTCGTCGTCTGCCACAAGGAGAAGAACGTCGACAAGCGCTCGGCCTTCTACAAGGGGTGCGCGGCCAACGGCGCCGTGCTCGAATCGGTCCGTCCGCGCGACTACGAGATCGGCCCCTGGCTCCAGCAGTTCGTCCGCAGCAAGGGGTTCGCCATTGACCCCAAGGCCGCCGCGATGCTCACCGACCACCTGGGAACCGACATCGCCCGCATCGCCGGCGAGCTGGACAAGCTCTCCGTCTCGCTGCCCGAAGGGACGCAGCGGATCACCGACGCCGACATCGAGACCCACATCGGCATCTCGAAGGAGTTCAACAACTTCGAGCTGTGCAAGGCGGTCGTCGACCGCGACGTCGCACGCGCCCTGCGCATCGCCGACCACTTCGCCCGCAACCCCAAGGAGAATCCGCTCGTGGTCACCGTCGTGGCGCTCTTCAACCAGTTCCGCCAGCTCTTCACGATGAACTACCTGCGCTGGCAGAGCCGCCGCAAGGGGGTCGCCATCCCCTCCGACGGCGAGCTGATGAAGCTGCTGCGCGTGAACAACCCCTATGCCGTGGCCGAGATCAAGCAGACGGCACCCGCATGGGATAACCGCCACGTCTTCCGCATCCTCGGGCTGCTGCGCGAATACGACGCCCGGAGCAAGGGACTCAACGCCGGCGGCCTCTCCGACGGCGAACTGCTGCGCGAGCTGCTGCTCAAAATCTTCGTCCGATGACGGAGCCCTATCTCTACCAGACGATCCACCTCGACGGCGGCCGGCCGTTGCAGGTCGCGCGCCACGCGGCGCTACTCGGCGAGTGGGCCGCCGACCTCTTCGGCATCCGCTACGCACCCGCCACGGCCGACCTAAGGCGGCGTATCGCCGACCTGGCCGGGCGCGAACGCTACCCGCGCGACCTCGCGTCGTTCGTCCGCCTCGAACTGGCGGCCGACGGCACCGAACGGCTGCTGCCCGCCGGCATTTCGCTCTACGAAGGCTTCGCGCTGCGCAGCCTCACCCCCGATGCCGCACTCGTCGCCTTCGCCTCGCCCCTCTCCGAAGCCCCCACCTCGGCCCGCGAGGCCGCCGCCCGCCTGGCCCGCGTCGAAGCCCTGCGCAAGGGGGCCTCCGTCGCCGTGCAGTGTTGCGACGGCAGGCTTCTCTCGGCCGACGACGCACCGCTCTTCGCCGTGCGCGACGATGCGGTCTACACCTGCGCCGCGCTGCCGAGCGTCGAGCGCGAACGGGTTGCCGAGGCGTGCACCGCAGTCGGGATACCGCTCTACGAAGCCCCGCTCCTCGCCGCCGACCTGCCGCGTTTCGACGAACTCTTCTACGCCGACCACCGCGGCGTCACTGCCCTGGCCCATTGCGACGGCGTCCCCTTCATGGCCCTCGCGGCCGAGCGCATCGCCGCGGCGATGAACGCGCTCCGCTGACCCGTCACTCGATCTTCACATACTCCGAATAGACGATCCGCGCATGGGGATTCGAGGCGACGATCTCCTGCCGCAGCGCCTTCGTGCCCCAGCGGATAAAGAGAAAACGGCGCGGAACGCGGTGGACGACCTGCCGCAGCGTGTCGATGCTCTCGACACGGCAACGCAGCGAGTCGGCCCCGATCTCGCCCTCGACCGAGACCCAGGCGTCGCGCCAGCGGAAAAACCGCACCGTGTCGCGCACGAAGACCGTATCGCGCAGCCTTACGACCACCGTATCGCGCAGCGGCGTCCGCACCGCCAGCTCGCTCTTCACCGCAGCCGTCGCAGCAGCCTCCAGCCGCCGCAGTTTCACCCCCATCCGCTCGATACGCGCCGCATCGCCGGCCCGCAGCGTCTCGAACTCGGCGCAGCGCAGCCGCAGCGCCTGCACCGAGGCGGCCGCCTCGCCCGCGCGGGTCCGGTAGTGTTCGACATCGGCCGCCAGAGCAGCCTGATTCCCGGCCAGCCGCCGGTTCTCCGTGCGGTAGTGCCGCACCGCACCCGCCAGCAACGCCGTCGCCGCCAGGGCCCAGATCATCAACAGTTTTTTCATGCGATTCGTTTTTTCGACGCCGCAAGATAGGGCCGCGCTGCGCCGGACGGTTTCCCCGTTTCGTGGAAAAACGGCGGACGGGCGGGGACGGCACAACAGTATTTCCGCTAATTTTTCGGGCCCGATTCTTTGTTTCTCGCTATATTTTCATACATTTGCGGATTATGGAACGCATCGCACTCTTTCCCGGATCGTTCGACCCCTTCACGCGCGGCCACGCCGCGCTGGTCGAGGAGGCGCTCAACCTCTTCGACCGCGTCGTGGTGGGCATCGGCAACAACGTCGCCAAAAGCGGCCTGCTCACCGTCGAGGCCCGCAAGCGGCTCATCGACGACCTCTACGAGAACGAGGAGCGCGTCGAGGCGCAGATCTACACGGGACTGACGGGCGAGTTCGCCGAACGGATCGGGGCCTGCGCCATCCTGCGCGGCGTGCGCAACACCACCGATTTCGAGTACGAACGGACGATGGAGGCCACCAACCACCGCCTCTGCCCCTCGATCACCACCGTCATGCTCTTCACTCCGGCCCCCGTGGCCGACATCGCCTCGTCGACCGTCCGCGAGGTGCTCTCGTTCGGCCGCACGGTCGAGGAGTTCCTGCCCGAGGGCGTCGCAATCGAAAATTACCTAAAATAGAGACTCAATGGAATTTACAGCCGAAATGATCGCCGGATTCCTGGGCGGCGAGATCGTGGGCGACAAGCTCGCGACGGTCCGCACCGTCTCCTCGATCGAGGAGGGGAAGCCCGGATCGCTGGCCTACCTGACCAATCCGCGCTACGAACCCTTCCTCTATACGACCGGCGCCTCGATCGTGCTGGTCGACAAGTCGTTCACCCCGTCGCAGGAGGTCGCCGCCACGCTCGTCAAGGTCAACGACACCGCCGCGTGCATCGTCAAGCTGCTCGCCATGTACGACGCCGCCAAGCCCCGCCGGAAGGGCATCAGCCCCCGGGCTTCGGTCTCGGACGAGGCCGAAGTGGGCGCGGATTGCTACATCGGCGACTTCGCCGTCATCGAAGCGGGGGCGCGCATCGGCCGCGGCTGCCAGATCTATCCCCAGACCTACGTGGGCGCCGGCTCGACCATCGGCGAGGATACCACGCTCTACGCCGGGGTGAAGATCTACGAGGGGTGCTCGGTCGGCAGCCGCTGCATCCTCCACGCCGGGGCGGTCATCGGCGCCGACGGCTTCGGCTTCATGCCCAACGCCGCGGGCGGCTTCGACAAGATCCCCCAGCTGGGCAACGTGGTGATCGAGGACGACGTCGAGATCGGCGCCAACACCTGCATCGACCGCGCCAAGACCGACTCGACGATCATCCGCCGCGGCGTGAAGCTCGACAACCTGATCCAGATCGGCCACAACGT
>CANASP010000012.1 GCA_947364365.1 uncultured Alistipes sp. | reverse complement strand
CACCGTTTCGTTTCTGGGTTACAAGCCCCAGCAGATCGCTGTGAACGGCAAGACCTACATCAAGGTGGAGCTCGAAGAGGACTCCCAGGCCATCGAGAACGTCATGGTCGTGGCCTACGGCACGGCCAAGAAGGAGTCCTTCACGGGTTCGGCGGCCGTCATCAAGTCGGATAATCTCGAAAAGCGCGTAGTGGCCAACGTATCGAAGGCACTGGAGGGCCAGGTGGCCGGTCTGCAAACCACCTCGGGCACGGGCCAGCCGGGTTCGAGCGCCACGGTAGCCATCCGCGGTTTCGGTTCGATCAACGCATCGTCGACGCCGCTCTACGTGGTCGACGGCATCGCCTATGCCGGCTCGCTCAACTCGATCAACCCCGACGACATCGAGTCGATCACCGTGCTCAAGGATGCCTCGGCAGGCGCCCTCTACGGTGCCCGCGGCGCCAACGGCGTGATCGTCATCACGACCAAGCGCGGTCGCGAGGGCAACGTCGACGTGAACTTCAAGGTGACGCTCGGCGTATCGCAGCGCGCGATTCCCGACTACGACCTGGTCGACCAGCGCGAGTTCGTCGAGCTCAACTGGCAGGCGCTCTACAACGAGAACTACTTCACGGCAGGCATGAGCGACGCCGCTGCGCGCGCCAACGCCTCGGCCCGTCTGGGCGGTACGCTGGGCACTGCCTACAACCCCTTCACCAACTATGCGTGGGGCGATCTGGTCGATCCCGCGACGGGCAAGGTCCGCGCCGACGCGGTTTCGGCCTGGAACGAGAGCTGGATCGACGACGTGACGACCAACGCGGCGCTGCGTCAGGAGTATCAGGCATCGATCTCGGGCGGTAACGAGATCCACCGGGGCAGCATGTCGATCAGCTTCCTCGACGAGGACGGTATCCTGCGCACGACCAACTTCCAGCGCTACACGGGCCGCGTAAGCTACGACACGACGCCCAAGCACTGGTTCCGCGGCGGCATGAACGTCAACTTCGCCCACTCGAAGTCGAACACCAACCGCTATACGGGTTCGTCGAACTCCAACGTCTTCTACACGGCCCAGCTCATGGCCCCGATCTATCCGGTATACATGAAGGACGCCGCCGGAGCGGACCTCCTCGACGCCAACGGCAAGAAGCAGTTCGACTACGGTTCGGGCCGCGCACAGAGCCCCGACACCAACTGCATCGCCGGCTTCTACGACGACCCGACGCGCAACACCAACGAGGAGCTCTCGACGCGTACCTACCTTTCGTTCGGCAGCGACGACGAGAAGGCCGGCGCCCTGCAGGGCCTGAAGGCCACGGTGAACTTCGGCGTGGACTACGGTCTGTCGAACAACATGCAGTACTACAACCGGCTGCACGGCAACCAGGCATCGAACGGCGGTCTGATCTACAAGTACAACTACCGCACGATGAGCTACACGTTCAACCAGCTTCTGACCTACAACCGCACGTTCGGCCGCCACGAAGTGAGCGCCATGCTCGGCCACGAGTACTACGACTACGAGCAGAACTACCTCGAGGCATCGCGCTCGGGTCTGGTACAGGGCATCTGGGAGGTGGTCGGCGCCACGATCAACAGCGCCTCGTCGTCAACCGACAACCACTCGATCGAATCGTACTTCGGCCGCGTCAACTACGGCTTCGACAACCGCTACTACGTGGATGCCAGCTGGCGTACCGACGGTTCGTCGCGCTTCGCACCCGCCACGCGCTGGGGCCACTTCTGGTCGGTGGGCGCTTCGTGGCGCATCTCCCAGGAGAAGTTCATGGAGCATGTCGACTGGCTCGACAACCTGACGCTGAAGGCATCCTACGGCGTGCAGGGTAACGAGAGTCTCTCGTCCTACTACGGCTACCAGGGTTACTACAATATCAACTCGACGGGTACGGACTACGGTTTCTCGGTAGCGCAGCTCGAGAACGCCGGCCTGACGTGGGAGAAGAACGGCAACCTGAACGTCGGCATCGAGACGTCGCTCTTCGGCGGCCGTCTGAACGCCACGGTCGAGTACTACAACCGCAAGACCACCGACATGCTCCTGGAGCGCCCGATGGCCTTCTCGACGGGATTCGACTCCTATCTGGACAACATCGGCGAGATGCGCAACTCGGGCTGGGAGATCTCGCTCCGCGGCGTGCTCGTAGACCGCAAGGACGTGCGCTGGGACGTGACCTTCATGGGATCGACCCAGAAGAACGAGGTGCTCAAGCTGACGCCCGAGACGCCCGAGATCGTCGGCGGCTCGACGATCATCCGCGAGGGTCTGCCGATCAACACCTACTACATGCCCAAGTTCGCCGGCGTGGATCCCGCGACGGGCGTGGCGCTCTACTACGCCTATAAGGACGCCAACGGCAACGAGGTCCCCGAGTACATCACCTCGAACACCAACATCGCCTCCAACAGCCGCTACCTGCAGGGCAGCCGCATCCCCGATCTGTTCGGCAGCATCGGCACCAACTTCCGCTGGAAGGGGCTCGACCTCTCGATCCTGACCACCTACTCGATCGGCGGCAAGGTCAACGAGTCGATCTACAACTCGACGATGAACCCGTTCTACTTCGGTCAGACGTTCCACAGCCACCTGCTGCGCGCATGGAAGCAGCCGGGCGACATCACCGACGTGCCGCGCGTGGGCGTGGGTTCGTCGAGCATCTCGTCGGACCGCTTCCTGGTGGACGCCTCCTACTTCTCGATCAAGAACATCACCGTAGGTTACACCATCCCGACCAAGGCGGCCAACTACATCGGCCTGAAGAGCGTGCGCGTCTACTGCTCGCTGGACAACCTGGCGCTGTTCACCCATCTCAAGGGTATGAACCCGACCTACTCGCTGACCGGCAGCACCGGCTTCGTATACACGCCGTCGCGCAGCTTCGTCGCAGGTCTGGACATCAAATTCTAACCGAAAAAGGAGATTACAAACATGAAAAGAATAATCGTATTGAGCATTCTCGCCGCCCTTTCGCTCTCGTGTTCGAAGGAGGCGCTCGACACCTTCCCCAGCAACAAGGTGCCGGCAGACGTCGTTTACGGCGACGTGGACAACGCCAAGGCCGCACTGACGGGTTCGCTCGCGGGCATGGGCGCATTCGCCTGGACGGGAGGTTATTCGTCGGGTATGGGCTTCGGCATCTCGGAGACCTATCTGACGGGCGATGCCCTGGCCGAGGACTACGTGCTTTCGGGTGCGGGTTCGGGCTGGATGTGGCAGACCTACGCCTACAACATCAAGAGCTGGTTCGATGATCCGCGTCTGCAGTGCTACACCGACTGGAACTGCTACTACACGACCATCAACGGCATGAACAGCCTGATCGGCTCGGCCGAGCTGCTGTCGCAGACGCCCGAAGGCAAGTCGGTGCTGGGCCAGGCCTACGTACTGCGCGCCTTCTCCTACCACATGCTGGCGCAGCTCTTCGCCCGCGCCTACTACTTCTACCCCGATGATCTCTGCCTGCCGGTCTACACCGAGCCCACGACCTCGGAGACCAAGGGACAGCCCCGCTCGACCAACAAGGTGGTTTACGAGGAGGTGATCGTTCCCGACCTGAACGAGGGCGTCGCCCTGCTCAAGGAGGCCTACGAAGCCGGCGTGCGCCGGTCGAACAAGACCGAGCTCGACTACTTCGTGGCCAACGGCATCAAGGCCCGCGTCGCGCTGGCCATGCACAAGTGGGAGGACGCCTACACGGCGGCCGAGGAGGCGCTCAAGGGCGTCGCGACCCGCGTGCTGCCCGCATCGCAGATCACCACGGGCATGAACGACATCATGCAGCTGGGCAGCGTGATGTGGGGCGAGGTGAAGACCACCGACAACTACGGCATGTACGCATCGTTCCAGTCGCAGATGGACGCCGGCCACGACGGCTACGCCAAGTCGGCCCGCCGCTGCTGCACGAAGTACCTGTGGTCGAAGCTCGGCTCGTCGGACGCACGCCGCGCCTGGTGGATGGGCGACTTCGACAACAGCCTCTATCAGTCGACGGGCGAGGCGATCAAGTACTGCCAGCGCAAGTTCAAGTTCCAGGGCACCTCGTGGCTGGGCGACTACATCTACATGCGCGCCGAGGAGATGGTGCTGACGGCCGCCGAGGCCTACTGCCAGGCCGGCAACGACACCGAGGCCCGCAAGTTCCTCCAGGAGCTCATGGCGCAGCGCGACCCCTCCTACACGGGCGCATCGAAGTCGGGCAACGCCCTCGGCCAGCTGACGGCCGGCAGCGACGGCGCGACGGAGACGGGCTCGCTGCTCGAGGAGATCATCAACCAGCGCCGTATCGAGCTCTGGGGCGAGTTCGGCCGTCTGTTCGACATCAAGCGTCTGGGCCAGGGCTTCAAGCGCGTGGCTGCCGAAGCTGCCGACAACCCCGATTTCAACGCCGCATCGCTCCTCCCCAAGTACGACACGCAGAGCCCGGGGACCTTCGCCTGGGTGCTGCTCATCCCGCAGGTGGAGCTCGACGGCAACCCCGAGATCATCCAGAACCCGATCGGCGACACGGCCAACTAAGGACGTGAACGGAGATTTTTAACGATAAAAGATTTCGAACATGAAAAACATCATAAAATCGCTTTGCGCGGCGACGATCCTTCTGGCTGCGGCCGGTTGCGACCAGGATCAGATCGTCACGACCTTCGACCCCGCCGGAGAGGATGCGAAGAGCGCCTATTTCGTGCAGAACACCCTGTCCCACTCCTTCGAGGCCAACACCACCGGCGACCAGACGGTCGACGTCGTCCTCTACCGCCAGAACGCCGCAGGGATGCTGGCCGTGGATCTCACGGCGAAGAGCACCGCCGCACGGTTCTTCGAAGTTCCCCAGACCGTCGTCTTCCAGGAGGGCGAATTCTCGGTGAAGATTCCCGTGACAGTCAAGAACGTCCAGGACTTCGCCATCGGCGCGACCTACTCGCTCACGCTCTCCGTACCGACGGCCGAAAGCGAGGCCCGACTCGTAACGATCGGCGCTCCCGCGCCCGACGGGCTTCCCGCCAAGCAGGCCGCCACGCGTGCCTCGGCGGCGCAGATCGAGGGCAAGTACAGCTCGGTGAAGCTGTCGGCCACCGTGACGCTCAACTGGCTCAACTGCTACATTCTCAAGGATCCCTCGAAACTGCTGTCCAATGACCTCACGGAGGCCGACTACGTCGTGGGGCCCGACGGCAAGCCGATGGTCCAGACGGCCACCTATTACTACAACTTCTGGTGGGAAGGCGCCGACGACGAGATCGTTCTCCAGCGCGCGCAGGGCACCAACGTCTTCCGCATGGCCAACTGGGGCGGCGGCGTGGACCTGATCTTCCAGATCCTGCCCGATCAGAAGCTCGACGGGTACACGGTCTGCAAGCTCGACAGCCAGTACATCGGCTCGGACGACAGCGACGGCACGAAGCTGATGGTTTCCGACCCGGTATCGCTGGGCTACCCGCAGGGTGCGACCGTGGAGGATTTCCCCTGCCTCTGGGACGGAGAGCGCGAGTTCCTCTTCACGCTCCAGTACTATCTGGCCGACGGCCGCGTATTCAACGGGCAGGCTCAGGAGTTCCTCGTATTGAGCGACGGACAGAGCACGCTCTAAGCCGCATCGCATGGCAACGACGAGGGCTTCCCGCAATGGGGAGCCCTCTTTTTTTACGCCGTTTGCCGAATTATTCGTACCTTCGCCATCGGGAAAATACTAAAAACACAAACGATATGGCAATTACCGAAATCCGGCCCGACATCCGTTATGTGGGTGTCAACGACCGCACGACGACCCGTTTCGAGGGGCTGTGGCCCCTGCCGCAGGGGGTATCCTACAACAGCTACCTGGCCGTGGGCGAGCAGGTCGCCCTCATCGACACCGTGGAGGAGCGCTTCGGCGGCCGCCTGCTGGAGAACATCCGCCACGAGATCGGCGACCGCCCGGTCGACTACCTCGTCATCAACCACATGGAGCCCGACCACTCGTCGTCGATCGCGCTGCTGCGCCGCCACTACCCCGAAATGCGGCTGGTGGGCAACGCCAAGACGTTGCAGATGGTCGAGGGCTACTACGGCATCGCCTGCCCGGCGCACACGGTGGCCGACGGCGGGCAGCTCGACCTGGGGGGCCTGACGTTGCAGTTCCACCTCATCCCCATGGTCCACTGGCCCGAGACGATGGCTACGTGGTGCCCCGAGCGGCAGACGCTCTTCTCGGGCGACGCCTTCGGCACGTTCGGCGCCCTCGACGGCGGCATCACCGACACGCAGGTCGAGACGGAGCGCTACTGGGACGAGATGCGCCGCTACTACGCCGCCATCGTGGGCAAGTACGGCGCCCCGGTGCAGAAGGCACTCGCCAAGCTGGGCAGCCTTCCGATCCACACGATCTGCCCGACGCACGGCCCCGTATGGCAGCGCGAGACGGCGCGCGTCGTCGACCTCTACGACCGCATGAGCCGCTACGAGGCCGAGCCGGGCGTGGTCATCGCCTACGGCTCGATGTACGGCAACACCGAGCGGCTGGCCGAGCGCATCGCCCGCACGCTGGCCGAGGAGCAGGTCGGCCCCATCCGGGTCTACAACCTCTCCTACGCCGAGCCCTCGGAGGTCCTGCGCGACATCTTCCGCTACGACACGCTCCTGGTCGGCAGCCCCACCTACAACGGCGCCCTCTTCCCGCCCGTGAAGCAGCTGCTCGACCTGCTGTCGGCGCGCGGCATTCCGCGCCGCCGCTTCGCCCGCTTCGGCTCGTTCACGTGGGCCGGCACGGCGGCCCGCCTGCTGGGCGAGTTCGCCCAGCAGATGAAGTGGGAGTGCACGGGCGAGGCCGTGGAGATGAAGCAGGGGGCCACCGACGCCGACATCGACCGCTGCGACGCGCTGGCACGGACGCTGGCCGCCGAGATCAAAGCCGCCCGTCGATGAAGATCGCGATCGTAGGCACGGGCTACGTGGGGCTCGTCACCGGGGCCTGCTTCGCCGAGATGGGGCTCGACGTCACCTGCGTCGACATCGACCGGCAGAAGATCGAGGCGCTGCGCGCGGGACGCATCCCGATCTACGAACCGGGGCTCGACGCGCTGGTGGCGCGCAACGCCGCGGCCGGCCGGCTGCACTTCATCACCTCGCTGGAGGAGTGCATCGACCGCGTGCAGGTGGTCTTCACGGCCGTCGGCACGCCGCCCGACGAGGACGGTTCGGCCGACCTGAGCCACGTCGTGGAGGTCGCCCGCACCTTCGGCCGCACGATCCGCCGCTACACGCTGCTGGTCATCAAGAGCACGGTCCCCGTGGGCACCGCCGCGCGCGTGCGGGCCGCCGTCGGGGAGGAGCTCGCCCGGCGCGGCGCCGAGGTCGCGTTCGACGTCGCCTCCAACCCCGAATTCCTGAAGGAGGGGGCCGCGATCAAGGATTTCATGTCGCCCGACCGCGTGGTCGTCGGCGTCGACAGCGACCGGGCCCGGACGCTCCTATCACGCATCTACCGGCCGTTCCTTATCAACCACTTCCGGGTGCTGTTCATGGATATCCCGTCGGCCGAGATGACCAAATACGCCGCCAACGCCATGCTGGCCACCCGCATCTCGTTCATGAACGACATCGCCAACCTCTGCGACCGCGTGGGTGCCGACGTCGAGTGCGTCCGCCAGGGCATCGGCTCCGACGCGCGCATCGGCAACAAGTTTCTCTACGCCGGCTGCGGCTACGGCGGCTCGTGCTTTCCCAAGGACGTCAAGGCGCTCTCCCGCACGGGACGCGAGCACGGCTACGCGATGGAGGTCGTCGAGGCCGTCGACCGCGTCAACGAGCGGCAGAAACTCGTCCCCGTCGGAAAGCTCCGCGCGCTCGTGGGCGACGACCTCCGAGGGCGCTGCATCGCGCTGTGGGGGCTGGCCTACAAACCCGAGACCGACGACATGCGCGAGGCGCCGTCGCTGGTGGCGATCCGCACGCTGCTCGACGCCGGGGCCCGGCTGAGGCTCTACGACCCGGTGGCGATGGACGAATGCCGGCGCCGCCTGGGCGACGGCGACGGACGGATCGTCTACGCCGCCTCGATGTACGACGCGGCCCTGGGGGCCGACGCCGTGATGCTGATGACCGAATGGAAGGAGCTGCGCATGCCCGACTGGGCGCGCGTGCGCGAGGCGATGCGCGGCGACGCGCTGGTCGACGGCCGCAACATCTTCGACCGCGCGGAGGTCGAGGCCGCGGGGCTGCGCTACGCCGCGATCGGGAAATAGGGAGGCGCGACCTCGACCGAAACAGCGAAGGCCCGGAACTCCTCGGCAGGAGTTCCGGGCCTTCGGCATGTCGGGGCGCGACGGAGATGTCCCGGCGACGGCGCGGCAGAGGGGTCAGATCCGCACCTTGACGATGATCTTGCGCACCGCGCCCTCGCCCACCATCGGGGCGTGGCCGTCCTCGGGCAGCAGGATGGTGAACTGGCCGGGAAGGAGCGTATAGTAGGTCTGGGGCTCGTCGTCGAAGAGCTGGATGTCGGCCTCGGCGTCGAAGGGTGCGATCGGCTCGCGGAGCACGGCGCGGGGGCTCCAGCCGAACGCCTCGCGCTCGCCGCGGACGAGCACCTGGATGTCGATGTAGGCGTCGTGGATCTCCAGCTTGGCATCGGCCTTCAGCTTGAGCTCGCGCTCCATGACGTTGACGAAGATGTCGCGTCCCTCCAGTTCGTGGATGCCCGGCTCGAGAGCCGTCCAGTCGGTCGAGGCGATGAGTTCGAAGGCGCGGGCGAGCCGCGGGTGGAGGCTCGCGTAGCGGGCGCTGTGGTCGAGTGTGTCGAGAATCATGGTCTTATGGATTTTAAGGTCAGTTGTTCGAAGCGGTCTTGCGCAGGCGCACCACCACGGGCAGATGGTCCGACGCGGTGACGGGCAGCACCTCGTAGTCGAGCGCCTCGAAGTCGGGCGAGCAGAGGACGTAGTCGATGCGCAGCATGTTCCAGAAACCGCGGAAGGTGTGCGAGAAGTCGGACCCGCACACGCGGAAGGCGTCGTCGAGCCCGCGGGCCATGCGGTTGTAGACGTAGGACGAGGGCGTGTCGTTGAAGTCGCCGCAGACGATACGGCTCCGCCGCGCCGAAGCGACGGCCCGGGCGATCGAGTCGACCTGGGCGGCCCGCAGGACGCTGTTGTCGCGCAGACGCGTGGCGATGCTCCGCAGCCGCTCGTCGCCCGCCGAGTCGGAGAGGAAACGGTGCGAGGAGATGTAGTCGCCGTCGGCGGCCTTGATGGCCGTCGAACGGAGGTGATTGTTGAAGATGCGCACCGTATCGCGCCCCATCACCACGTCGGCCCACACCGAGGCCGAGGGGGTGAGCGTCACCCCCGAGCGGAGGATGCGGTACTTGCTCAGGATGAGCAGCGGCGCGCCGTAGAGCGAATCGGGCGCCTGCGTGCGGCCGAAGGCCGTGCTCTGGTAGGTCTCCTCCAGCCAGGCATACTCCTCGGCGCTCTCGGCCAGCCGGGCGTTGAACTCCTGGAGGCACACCACGTCGGGGTCCTGCTCGCCGATCAGGCGCAGGATCTCGCCCGCGCTGCTTCGGCCCGCATCGTCGTAGAAGCTGCGCACGTTGTAGGTCATCACCTTGAAGGTGCCGCGGGGGAGCGTCTCGCTGTCGTAGACGCGGCGCAGCGAGGGCTTGTAGTAGAGCGACACGCGGAAGAGCCCCGCCACGACCAGCGCCATCATCAGCGAGGCGCGCAGCAGCCGCCAGCGGATGACCCACCACAGCGCCAGCACCACCGTGGCGACATAGGTCGCCGGAGCGGCCAGCCCCAGCAGCGGAAGGAACCACACCCGCGCGGGATCGACGTGGGGGACCAGGAACGTGGCGACCATCGCCGCGGCGACGCCCAGCGACAGCAGCGTCAGCACGCCGTCGACGAGCCGCATCAGGGGACCCGTGCGCCGGCGGCGCGGCCGCGAGCCGTATTCGACGTAATACTCCTTCATGGGTCAGAAACGGATCGCACCTCTCCGGCGCCACCACCACAGCAGCGCCAGACCCCACAACATGCCGCCCACATGGGCGAAATGGGCCACGTTGCCCGCGCCGCGCCAGCCGAGCAGCAACTCGATGGCGGCATAGATGACGACGAACCACTTGGCCTTGATCGGAATGGGCGGGATGAGCAGCATGATGACCGCATCGGGATAGAGCACGCCGAAGGCGAGCAGCAGCCCCATGACGGCGCCCGAGGCGCCCACGAGCGTCATCGGCGCGGCCATCGCCCAGGCGATCGACGCCTGGATCAGCGCGGCGCCCACGCCGCAGACCATGTAATAGGTCAGGAAGCGCCGCTGGCCCAGGCGCCATTCGAGCTGCCGGCCGAACATCCACAGGGCGAACATGTTGAAGAAGATGTGCTCGAAATCGGCATGCAGGAACATGTAGGTGACGAACTGGTAGGCGCGGAAGAAGGGAAGGCCGACCCACAGGGCGCAGTAGCGCTCGATCAGGCCGCCGACGGGGAGCATCGACGTGGCCATGTAGACCAGCACGTTGATGATGATGAGGTTCTTGACGACCGGAGGGGTCTGGAAATTGCTGTTCATGATCGTATCGGATTCTGTTTTCGGTTTTCTGAAGCGGCGCCGGCAATCAGCCCAGCCGCGCGCGGATCTCCTCGGGGGACAGTTCCGTAAGGATGGCCTTGCCCGAGGGGGTGAAGGCGACATTGCCCGAGGCCGAGAGACGGTCGAGCAGCGCCGCGATCTCCTCGCGCGTGAGGTTGCGCAGCGCGGCGCGCGCACCGTTGCGTGCCATCGCGGCGGCGATCCGCTCGCGCCGCAGCTCGGAGAGCGGCACGGGCGTGGAGAAGGCCTGAATGAGGTCGTAGAGCAGGCGGTCGACCGCATCGGCGGGCTGGTCGGCGGGCGAACCCTTGACCTCGACCACGCCGTCGCCCCTGAACTCCAGGTCGAAGCCCAGCGCAGCCAGCTCCACGGCATGCTCCTCCACGAGCGCATATTCGTCGGCCGAGAGTTCCAGCCGCTCGGGGAAGAGCAGCTGCTGGCTCGCGGCCGCGCCGCAGCCCGACAGCGCCAGACAGTCGGCATAGATCACCCGTTCGCGGGCACGTCGAAGGTCGACCACGAAGAGCCGGCCCTCCGACAGCGCCGCCGCATAACCGCCGCCCAGCGGCAGCGGATCGGTGAAGCGGGCGGGCTCCACGGCGGCGGGAGTCAGCCGCTGCTGCTCGGCCATCGCCTCCGAGGGGATGAAATCGAGGCTGCCGGCCCCGTCGTCCGACGGCAGTTCGAACCCTTCGTCGAACGACAGCGCACCGTCGCCCGCCGAGACGAACTCCTCGAACTCCTCGGCTCCGGCCGCAACCCCGACAGTCGGCAGGGCTGCGCCGGCAGCGGTTCCCCGGCCGCCCGGAGAGTAACCGTCGGCCGGTGCGGCATGATCCGAAAGGGTCTGCCCGCCGGCATAGGGGACGTCGAACCCCGCGAAATCGACATTGGGATCGGGAGCCGTGGGGTCGATATAGGATTCGCGGAAGGGGTTGTAGCTCTCGTCCGAGACGGCGCGCGGCTCGGAGTAGACCGCCCCCCGCTCCAGCACCGGGATCTCGACGGCATCGTCGCGGTCGAAATCCATCATCGGCACGGCACCCGTCTTGGCCAGCGTCTCGCGCACGGCGGCATTGACGATCTGCCATACGGCCGCCTCGTCGGCGAATTTCACCTCGGTCTTCTGCGGATGGACATTGACATCGATGCGCGCGGGATCCAACACCAGGTAGAGGAAATAGGAGGGCTGCGCCCCCTCGGGGATCAGCTTCTCGTAGGCCTTGAGGATGGCGCTCGTCAGGTACGAGCTCTTGAAGTAGCGGCCGTTGACGAACAGATACTGCTCGCCGTTGCGCCGCTTGGCGGCGGCCGGACGGCCGATGAAGCCCGCGACCGAGGCGATCGAGGTGTCGGCCCCCACCTCCAGCAGGTTCTGCTTGATATGGCGCCCCACCACGTCGACGATACGGCCCGCGGCCGTGGTCGCCGGAAGACGGTAGAGCGACGCGTCGTTGGCGTAGAGCTCGAAGGCCACCTGCGGGTTGCACAACGCCACGCGCTGGAACTCGGTGCGGATCTGCGAGGCCGACGCGGTGCTCTTGTCCAGGAAGCGGCGGCGCGCCGGGACGTTGTAGAAGAGATTGCGGACGAAGAACTGCGACCCCACGGGGCACATGGCCGGCTGCTGCGAGACGAACTGCCCGCCGTTGATCTCGGTCACGGTGCCCACCTCGTCCTCCTCCTGGCGCGTGAGCAGCTCGACCTGCGCCACGGCGGCGATCGAGGCCAGCGCCTCGCCGCGGAAGCCGAAGGTCTGCAACGCATAGATGTCGTCGACCGAGCGGATCTTGCTCGTGGCGTGGCGGTCGAAGGCCATGCGGGCGTCGATGGGCGACATGCCGCAGCCATCGTCGACGATCTGGATCAGCTCGCGCCCTCCGTCGCGGAAGTTGACCTTCACGCAGCGCGCCCCGGCGTCGATGGCGTTCTCCATCATCTCCTTGACCACCGACGCGGGGCGGTTGACCACCTCGCCCGCGGCGATCTGGTTGGCGACGATCTCGGGCAGAAGACGAATCCGGTCGGCCATGCTACTCCTCCTCGTAATCGTTGGGGACGATGGTGATGGGCTGCGCCTGCCACTCCACCTCCGAGATGTCGGAGATGTCGCGCGGTCCGTCGGCCGGAGCGGCCGGCGCGTCGATCGCCGCAGCCTCGGCGCCCGCAGCCCGCTGCGCACGGACGAAGACGTCGGCCAGGCGCGGGTAGAGCATGTAGATGAAGAGCAGCACCAGCACGGCGCCGGCGCCCATCTTCAGCACGCGCGTGCGGTCGCGGTCGGCCCGCTCGGCGCGGTGCGCGGCCCGCGCTTCGCGCTGCGTGCGGATATATTGTCCGGGACGGTACTCCCGCCCCGCATCCTCCGAGCGCTCGCCGCGCAGTTCGGCACGACGCTGCTCGCGCGCCTCCTTCTCGGGGTCGTAGTAGCGGGGGATGTAGTTGAATCGGTTGGCGTGTTTCTTGAACGGCGTGAAACCTAACATGATCGCGATATTTGGGGATAAAGTTACGAAAAAAATCCGATCCGGCGCGCAGGTGCGGATCCGATTTCGGGCGCAGCCCCCGGCGGAGGGCCGCATCGCCCGCCACCGCTCGCATACGCGCCTCCGCCGGCTGCGGCCCGGCAAGACCGACAACGCCGCGGCACACGCGGCACACGGGCGACACGGGCGACACGGGACAATACGCGGCGACTCCGAAAAGAAGGCGCGTCGGCACCGCAGAAAAAAAGCCCGGAACGCATTCCGGGCTTTTCGCATCCGCTCCCGGGGAGGCCTACCGGAAGAAGCTCTTCATTCGTTCGAAGATGTTCTGGTTCTTGACCGACTCGGCCTTCTGGAACGAAGGTTCGGCAGCCAGCTGCTCGACCAGCTTGCGCTCGGCCGACGAGAGTTTCGAGGGGATGGTGATGTCGACCACCACCAGCTCGTCGCCGCGGCCGTAGCCGTTGACGTCGGGCAACCCCTTGCCTCCCAGGCGCAGCACCTTGCCCGCATGGGTTCCCGGGGCGATCTTGATCTTGGCCCGGCCGTCGACCGTCGGCACCTCCACGGTGCCGCCCAGCAGCGCCGTCGTCACCGTGATGTTGAGATTGTGGATCAGGTCGTTGCCGTCGCGGATGAGCTCGGGATGCGGCTCCTCCTCGATGACCACCTGAAGGTCGCCGTTCACGCCGCCGTGGCGCGCGGCGTTGCCCTTGCCCGACACGGTGAGGATCATCCCCTCGCCCACGCCGGCCGGAATAGCGATCTCGACCACCTCGTCGCCGCGCAGCGTCCCCTCGCCCTTGCACTTGTCGCAGGGCGCCGAGATCACCTTGCCCGAGCCGCCGCACGTGGGGCAGACGCCCTGGGTCTGCATGCGGCCGAAGAAGGTGTTCTCCACGCGCATGACGTAGCCCGAGCCGTTGCAGGTCGAGCAGGTGGCGTAGGAGTTGCTGTCCTTGGCGCCCGTGCCGCCGCACTGGTCGCAGGCGACGGTCTTCGAGATCTTGAGTTTCTTGGTGACGCCCGCGGCGATCTCCTGCAACGTCAGCCGCACCTTGATGCGGATGTCCGACCCGCGGTTGACCCGCTGGCCGCCTCCCGACGAGCGGAAGCCGCCGCCGAAATGGCCGCCGAAGATGTCGCCGAACTGCGAGAAGATGTCATCCATCGAGAAGCCGCCGCCGAACCCGCCGAAGCCGCCGGCACCGCCGCCCGCGGCGCCGCTCATGCCGGCATGGCCGAACTGGTCGTAACGGGCCCGCTTGTCGGGGTTGGAGAGGACGTCGTAGGCCTCGGCGGCCTCCTTGAACTTCTCCTCGGCCTCCTTGTCGCCGGGGTTCTTGTCGGGATGGTATTTGATGGCCGCCTTGCGGTAGGCCTTCTTGATTTCGTCGGCGTTGGCGTTCTTCGCGACGCCCAGCACCTCGTAGTAGTCCCTCTTTTCTGCCATGGTCTTACTCTCCTACAACAACTTTCGCATAACGCAGCACCTTGTCGCCCAGCCGGTATCCCGTCTGCACGACGTCGATCACCTCGCCCTTGCGCTCCTCGCCCGCGGCGAAGCGCGCCACGGCCTCGGCCTGGTCGGCGTCGAAGGGCTGCCCCTTGACCTCGATCTCCGTCACGCCGCGCTGGCGCAGCGCCTCGGTGAACTTCTGGGCGATAAGCCTCACGCCGGCGCGCAGCGCCTCCACGTCGTCGCTCTGCTCCATGGCCGTCACGGCGCGCTCCACGTCGTCGCGCACGGGCAACATGGCCAGCAGCACGTCGCGGCCGCCCGTCTCCACGAGCTCCATCTTCTCCTTCAGCGTCCGCTTGCGGTAGTTGTCGAACTCGGCCTGAAGACGCAGGAGCTTGTCCTTCCACTCGGCCACGGCGGCCGCTACGGCCTCCTCGGCCGACAGATCGGAGGCTGCCTCGTCTGCCAATGTGGCAGGCTCCTCGGCGGCCGGATCTGCCACATTGGCAGCATCGGCGGCATCGCAGGCGGCAGCCGCAGCGGCGGAAGCCGTGTTCAGGTCGTCGCTAACAGCCTCGTTGTAAGTCTTTTTCTTCTCCATATCGTGTCGTTTTTCGTATTTTCCGCCCCAAATGCGTCAAATTGCATACCAACCCCGCCGGACGTCAGGCCCCGATGAGGAAGATTGCCGGACGCTTGTGCAGCCCGGGAAGCGGCCGCTCGCGCCACTCGGCCACGGTGTGCACCTCCACGCGCTCGCCCGGCGCCGTCAGGTCGGCGGCCACCCCCAGACGCGTCGCCGGCGCGAGCGTGCGCAGGAGCTCCTCCAGGAGCTTGACGTTGCGGTAGGGCGCTTCGATGAACAGCTGCGTCTGCCGCTCGCTCTGCGCCCGCCGCTCGTAACGGCGGATGGCCTGCGTGCGCTCGCCGGGCTTGACGGGCAGGTAGCCGTTGAAGGCGAACGACTGGCCGTTGAGCCCCGAGGCCATCACCGCCAGGATGATCGACGAGGGGCCGACGAGCGGCACCACGCGGATGCCGCGGCGGTGGCACGCCTCGACGACCAGCGCTCCGGGGTCGGCGACGCCCGGCACGCCCGCCTCCGAGATGACGCCCGCCGAGCGGCCCACCGCCAGCGGTTCGACGAGCTCCTCGACGGCGCGGCCGGCCACCGTATGCTCGTTCAGCTCGCGGAACTCCAGCTCGTCGATCGGCCGCGCGATGCCCGCGCGCGACAGAAAGCGCCGCGCCGTGCGCGTGTTCTCGACGATGAAGTAGTCGAGTCCATCCATCACGGCCCGGTTGGCCGCGGGAAGCACCTCCCAGGGTGCCGTTTCGTCCGAAATCGGACAGGGGATCAGGTATAAGGTACCGGTCACACCAATTAAAAATTAAGAATGAAAAATTAAAAATTAGGCCGGTTGCGGGCTGCCAGCCTCCGGCGGCGAAGGCCCGCCAGCTCACTTCCGGTCGTTGCGGCCCGCAGCCAGCGGTGGGCGCGAGCGATGCGGGCAGCCCTCCGCCGGGGGTGGCTGCGGGCTGCGCGGCGCTTCGGGTCGCCCCTACTCCTTCAGATAGATCCGTTTCACGCGCCCCGACACCGACGTGAGCACCTCGTAGGCGATCGTGCCCAGCGCCTCGGCCATCGTCTCGGGGTCGTTGCCCGGCTCGGGCGAGAAGATCACCGCCTCGTCGCCCTCCTCCACGCCGGGAATGTCCGTGATGTCGATCATGCAGCTGTCCATGCAGATGCGTCCCACGATCGGCGCCGGACGCCCCGCCACGCGCATCGACCAGCGGCCGCACCCCAGGTGGCGGTCCAGTCCGTCGGCGTAGCCCACCGGGACGGTCGCCGTCACCGTGTCGCGGTCGAGCCGCCCGGCACGGCCGTAGCCCACCGCATCGCCCGCCCGCAGCCGCTTGATCTGCACGATGCGCGTGCGGAGCGTCGAGACGGGGCGCAGCCGCGCGTCGTGGCGCCACCCGAAGCCGTAGAGGCCCACGCCCAGGCGGCACATGTCGAACTGCGCCTCGGGGAAGCGGTCGATGGCCGCCGAGTTGGCCGTGTGGCGGATGACGGGATAGGGCAGCGCCGCGGCCAGACGGCGCGACATGCGGTCGAAGCGCGCGATCTGCTCGCGCGTGTAGGCGTCCTCCTCGGGCATGTCCGCGCAGTTGAGGTGGGAGAAAACCGTCGCCACCTTGACCTGCGGCAACGTCGGCAGCGCTTCGGTCAGCGCGTCGATCTCCTCCTCCATGAAGCCCAGGCGGTGCATGCCCGTGTCGAGCTTGATATGGATCGGATAGCGGCTCTCGCCGGCGTGGGCGACGGCCGCGGCGAAGGCGCGGAGCGAGTGGAGGCTGTAGATCTCGGGCTCCAGCCGGTTGGCGACCATCAGATCGAAGCTGTCGGCATCGGCATTGAGCACCACCACTGGCATCGTGATTCCCCGCTCGCGCAGCAGCACCCCTTCGTCGGCGAAGGCCACCGCCAGGTAGTCGACGCCCTGGTGCTGCAAGAGCTGCGCCACCTCGAAATCGCCCGCGCCGTAGGAGCCGGCCTTGACCATCGCTACGAGGCGGGTGCCGAAGGCGAGTTTCGACCGGAAGACATTGAGGTTGTGCGTCATGGCGTCGAGATCGACCTCCAGCACCGTCGTATGGCTCTTGCGCGCGAGGGCGTGGGCCAGCCGCTCGAAACGGAAGTCGCGCGCCCCCTTCAACAACACGGCCCGGCCGGCCACCGCATCGCGATCGAGCCGGGCGATGCACTCGCCTGTCGTGGCGTAGAAGCTCGTCTCGCAGGCGAAGAGCCGCCCGTAGCTGCGCAACCGGGGCCCGATCCCGACGAACCGGTCGATCCCGGCCCGCGCGACCATGCCGGCCACACGGCCGTAGAGTTCGTCGTCCGACAATCCGCTCTGGGCGATGTCCGAAAGAATCAGCGTCTTGCGCCGCCCGAGCGCCACCGTGTGGAGGTAGTCGAGCGCCAGCGCCAGCGAGTTGAGGTCGAGGTTGTAGGCGTCGTTGACGAGCACCGAATCGTTGATCCCGTCCTTCACCTCCAGACGCATGGCCACCGACGGCGCCGAGGCGAAGGCGGGCTGCGGGAAGCCCATCGCGGCACAGAAGGCCTCGACGATCTGGGCATTGCGGCGCGACGCCCCGTTGCCCACGGCCGCCGCCGGCACCGGGGGCTGGGCCGCGGCGTCGCAGAGGCGCCGGTCGCCCAACCGCTCCTCGATCATGCGGCCCAGCGGCTGGTAGTGGCTGTGGTAGATGACCGTCGCGGCACGGCGGGCCAGCAGCAGTTTCTCGGCGCACTTCTGCTCCATGTCGGCGAAATGTTCCTGGTGGGCATCGCCGATCGAGGTGAAGACCGCCACGTCGGGCCGGATGATCCGCTCCAGCCGTTCCATCTCGCCCGGCTCGGAGATCCCCGCCTCGAAGAGGGCCAGCCGCTCGTCGCCCTCCAGCATGAGCACCGAGAGGGGCACGCCCAGCTGCGAGTTGTAGCTCTTGGGCGAGCGGTAACACTTCACCTCCGGAGGCAGCTCCTCGGCGATCCACTCCTTGATGACGGTCTTGCCGTTCGACCCGGTGATCCCCACCACCACCCCGCGGAACTGCGCGCGGTGGTGGGCCGCCAGCCGCTGCAACGCCTCGATGGCGTTGGCGACCACGACATAGCCGCACCCTTCGGCCTCGGGGACCGGGCGTTCGGTCAGAAAAGCTCTCACGCCGCGCGCGCGCATCGCCTCGACGAAGTCGTGGGAGTCGTGGTTGGCGCCGCGCATCGCCACGAACAACGGACGCGAGGCCAGCTCGCAGCCGAGCGAGCGGCTGTCCGTCACCACGGAGCAGACCTCCGAGTCGGTACCCGAAAAACGGCCGTCGCAAAGGGCGGCAATCTGCGAAAGAAGGTATTTCATCTGTACGTATTTTATCCGGCAACAATATATCGGAACCCGAACGGTCGGCGGCCTACCCGGCGAAGGTCACGATCGTGATGCCCGCCCCGCCGCGGTCGGCGTGCTCGTCGACGGCCGAGGCCACCTCGGGCACCGTGCGCAGGTAGCGGCGGATCTCCTCCTTGAGCGCACCGGTGCCCTTGCCGTGGAGGATCGTCACCGACCCCACGCCCACCATCAGCGCGTCGTCGACCAGGTCCTGCACCGCTTCGAGCGCCTCGGAGGCGCGCATGCCCCGCACGTCGATGCGGTCGCGGAAGTTGAGCTTGCGCGCCGAGATGTCGACCGACACCACCGTGCGGGCCGTCTGCGGACGCGTCGCCTCGCGGTACTCGTTGTTCGACACCACCGTGAGCAGCGCCTTGTCGACCGTCGTGAGGATCTGCCCGAAGGCCACCTGCGCCCGCTTGCCCTTGACCGACTGCACGACGCCCACCATCTCCTGCCCGGCCATGCGGACCTTCGAGCCCGCCTCCACCTCGCGGGGCTTCGGCGGCTCGGCGGCCGCTGCGGCCGGCGCCTCGGCGCCCTGCCGGGCCTTGCGCTCGGCACGTCGCTGGCGGCGCCGCTCGATGCGCTCGATCTCGCGGGCCACCTCGGCCTCGCGCTCGGCCTCGTCGGCCCGTGCCGCGGCCTGCTCGCGGAAGTCGTCGAGCTCGCGGCGCGCCAGGCGCGTGAGCTCCTTCTCGGCCTGCGCCTCGCGGATGGTCTTGATCGTGTTCTCGATCTGGCGGTTGGCGTCGGCGATGAGCCGCTGCGCCTCCTCGCGGGCCTTGCGCAGGATCTCCTGCCGCTCGGCGCGGATCGTCTGCAACTGCTCGGCATAGCGCTGTTCGAGCTCCTCGACCTTGCGGTCCGTGAGGCGGATGCGGTCGCGCTTCTGCTCCCAGTAGCGCTTGTCGCGCGCGATCTCGCGCAGCTGCTTCTCGAGGTTTATGTGGTCCGAACCGGCCTTCTCGCTCGCCGCACGGATGATCTCCTCCGGCAGGCCGATCTTGCGGGCGATCTCCACGGCGAACGAGCTGCCCGGCTTGCCCATCTCCAGACTGAACAGGGGCCGGATCTGCTGCACGTCGAAGGTCATGGCGCCGTTGGCGATCCCCTCGGTCGAGGCCGCATAGTATTTGATGTTGGCGTAGTGGGTGGTGATGACGCCGTAGCACCCCCGCTCGAGCAGCCGCTCGAGGATCGCCTCGGCGATGGCGCCGCCGATAATGGGCTCGGTGCCCGAGCCGAACTCGTCGATGAGCACCAGCGTCTCGGACGAAGCCCCCGCGAGCGTGTGCTTCATGTTGAGCAGGTGCGACGAGTAGGTCGACAGGTCGTTGTCCATCGACTGCTCGTCGCCGATATCGAGGAAGATCGAGCGGAAGACGGGCAGCTCGGAGTTCTCGGCCACCGGCACCGGGAAGCCGCACTGGAACATATACTGGACGATGCCCGTGGTCTTCAGACACACCGACTTGCCGCCGGCGTTGGGGCCCGAGATGACCAGGATGTGCTTGCGGCGGTCGAGCTGGAGGTCGAGCGGGACGACCTCGCGCCCCTGCGCGCGCAGGGTCTGTTGCAGCAGCGGGTGGCGCGCCCGGCGCAGCACCAGGCGGTCGTCGGTCGAGAGGATCGGCTTCACGCAGCCGTTTTCGAGCGCCCAGCGCCCCTTGGCGCGCAACATGTCGATCTCGGCCAGGCAGTCGCCCGAGGCGGCGATGAGCGGGGCGTCGGGACGAATCTCCTCGGTGAACTCCGTGAGGATGCGCACGATCTCGCGCCGTTCGGCGTATTCGAGCTCGCGCAGCTCGTTGTTGAGCTCGACGACCTCCACCGGCTCGACGTAGAAGGTGCGGCCCGTGGCCGACTCGTCGTGGATGAATCCGTTGAGCTTGCGCTTGTTGGCCGCCGAGACGGGGATCACCGTCTTGCCGTCGCGCACCGACAGCTGGGCGTCGGCCTCGACGATACCGGCGCTCTTGGCCGCCGCGAGCACCGCCTGCAACCGCTTGGCCGCCTGCCCCTCGCGCTCGCGGATCGCCCGGCGGATCTCGGCCAGGGCCGGCGAGGCGTGGTCGCGCACGGCGCCGAACTCGTCGACGATACCGTCGATGCGCCCCACGATCTGGGGGAAGGACTCCACGCCGCGCGTCAGGCGCCGCAGCTCCGGATAACGGTCGCCGCGCCCCGCGACGAAGTCCACGACGGCACCGATCGTCGCGAGCGCACGCCGCAGCGTCACCGCCTCCCCCACGTCGAGGAACGTCCCCTCGACATGCAGTTTGGCCGTCACGGCATCGATATCGGGGTAGTCGCCGCCGGGAAATTCGTGCTCCATCATCAGCAGCTGGCGCATCTCGTCGGCGAGCGTCTGCCGCTCGACGATCTCGCGCTGCGAGGTGGAAAAGCCGTGGGCGGCGAGCCGTTCGCGCGCCGCACGCATCGTACAGCGTTCGGCCACCTGCGCACGCAGGCGGTCGAAGCCGATTTTCTGTTCGAAAGATTGAGGATAGATCATGACCAGCAATCCGGGCGCGCACGCCGCGGCCCGGCACAATCGGTGTTATTCAGCCCCTTCCGCGGCCTTATCGGCGGCCTTCGCCGCCTTCTTCTCGGCCTTGGCGGCCTTCTTGTCAGCCTTGGCCTTCATCTTGTCGGGATTGCGGCCGAAGAGCGACAGATGGACGTAACGGGCGGGGTATTGCTTGAAGTCGGCCAGCAGGGCCGCCAGGTTGTCGGAGGTGCGCGTGAGCGACTCGTAGAGCGCCGGGTCGTTCATCAGACGGCCCATCGTCCCCTCGTCGTCGTTGAGTTTCGCGAGCAGCGTGTCGAGGTTGTCGGCCGCCGCGGCGAAGCGCTCGGCCAGCCGCTCGTCGGCCAGCTGGGCGGTCAGGCGGTCGACGTTGCCCACGATGCTGTCGACACGGCCCGCGTTGGCCCCCAGCGTCTCGGAGAAGGCCGCCAGCCCCTCGACCGCGCGCTTGAGGTTCTCCCGCTCGGCGTGCATCACGTCGGCCATGTCGCCCGTCATCGCGCGGAGGTTGTCCATCGTCCCGGCGATGCTGCGGGCGTTCTGCTCCATCAGCGCGTTGAGGTTGCCCAACGTGCGCGAGAGGTCGGCGGTGAGCTGCGCGAACTTCTGCTTGAAAAAGTCGAGTTCCGAACCGGCCATGTCCATCAGGTCGCGGTCGCGGCCCGAGAGCAGCGTGTCGCCCGGCACGAGCAGCCGCTCCGACGAGCCGAACACCAGCTCGATCGCCTTGCCGCCCAGCAGGCCGTCGCTGACGATCTTGGCCTCGGAATCCGACGGGATGCGATAGCGCTTGCCGACGGTCAGCCGGAGCGTGACCCTGTCGCTGCGCGACGGGTCGAAGGCGATGCCGGTCACCGTGCCGATCTTCACGCCGCGCATCATGATCGGCGAAGCGCTCTGCACGCCGTCAATGCGGTCGTAGCAGGCGTAGTACTCGGCATTGCGGCTGAAGAGGTCGAACCCTTTCAGAAAACGGATACCCACCCAGGCTGCCAGCAGCATCGACAGGGCAAAAATACCGACTTTGATCTCTCGTTTCATAACGGAACTCATTTTTCATTTACGATTTTCCCACCCCGGCAGCAGACCACGAAGGCGTCGGGGAAGGTTTTGCGCACGGCTCCCAACTGCCGCTGCGCCTCGGCGCGGGTGGCGTACCGGCCCACGCAATATTTGTAGGAGAGCCGCCCCGTCGAGCGATACTCCGTCACCTTGCCGCGGTAGGCGCCGAACCGCGACGCGTTGCGCGGCATCGCCTCGGCCGAGGCCAGCACCTGAATGGCATAGACCCGCGCGCCCTTCGCTTCGGCCGCCGGCTCGTCGGAAGCGGCCGCCGGCTTTTCCGCAGACTTCGCCGCCGGCTTTTCCGCAGGACGGGCCGCCGGCTTCCCGGCATCGGGTGCGGCCGGCTGCTCCCCGGGAGCGTCCTCGGGCGCATCCTCGGGCAGTTCGGGGAGCTCGCCGTCGTCCTCTTCGGCCTGGCGGCAGCGGGCCACGTAGGCCGAATACTCCTTCACGGCGCGCAGCAGCGAGCGGGCGATCTCGTTCTGCCCCTTCTCCGACTTCATGTAGGCGGCCTCCCGGGCGTTCGACAGGAAGCCGATCTCGGTCAGCACGCTGGGCATGTCGGTGGCGTAGAGCACGCGCAGCAGCTGGGGCTTGACCCCGCGCGAGCGGCGCCCGTCCTTCACGTAGCTGTTCTGGATGCAGCGCGCCAGCGCCAGGCTGTACTGGCCGTAGGTGAACTGCAGGTTCTGGATGTAGGCCCTCACGATCGCCGCCGTCCGCTCGTCGGACATGTCGATCAGATCGTCGCGGTTGTTCTCGAACAGGGCGTTCTCGTTGTAGCGCTGCTCCTTGGGACTCTCGCCCATGACCAGCGTCTCGACACCGGAGGCCGCCGCGCTGCGCGAGGCGTTGACGTGGATCGACAGAAACAGGTCGCCGCCCGCCTTGTTGGCGATATCGGCCCGGGCCTGCAAATCGCTTGCCAGGTCGGGGCCCAACGTCTTGTCGGTCTTGCGCGTATAGACCACCTTCACGCCCGGCATCTCGGCCTCGACCATCGCCCCCAGCTTGAGAGCCACCTTCAGCGTGAGCTCCTTCTCGTAGACGCCGGCGTAGTGGGCCCCGGGAAACTTGCCGCCGTGACCGGCGTCGATCACCACCACGCCGATGCCCTCGCGGGCCGGGGCGGCCGTCCCGCGCAAGGGGACGGCGAGCAGCAGAAACGCCAGGAGGCGGAGGATGGAAGTACGCGCACGCATAATAAGCGGTATGGAGTTGCTCGATCTGTGATTTTTACCTATCTTTGGCTCCGCCAAAGATACTCGGCCTCGGCAATGCGCAAATAAATTTGGCATTGCCCTCGGCTCTTCGTATCTTTGCCGGGATTACGCCCCGGAGGAGGGCCGCCGCAGCGACACCCCGGAGCCGTTTTGCCGACTTGTCGGCAAAGTTACAGTTTTTTTTGGAATTTTGAGCAGACTTCATCCGAAATATCTCCTCTCGGCGGCACTCGTGGCGCTCTTCGCCCAGCTGGTCGCGGTCTCGGCAGCCCCGGGCGGCGGACGGCTCGCGGCGGCGCACGGCGACACGATCCCGCCATCCGCGCTCCTTTCGACCGACACCCTGCCCGGCACCGCCTCCGAAGCCCCCGTCGCCGTACGCCGCAGCCGGGCCGACCGGATACGCCGCCACCGCACCGCCGGAACGCAACCGCAGGAGACCGCACCCGCAGCCGATTCGCTCGCAGCCGATTCCGCAGCCGCCGACACGCTCCGCCGCGACACGACCGTGCGCGCACGCACGCCGCGCAAGCCCGGCACGCTGCTCGACGCCCCGATCTCGGGCACGAACGCCGACTCGCTGGTCTACGACGTGCGCAACAAGCTGGTATACATCTACAACAAGGGCGACATCACCTACCAGGGCAGCAACCTGAAGGCCGACTACATGCAGATCGACATGCAGAACAAGATGATCTACGCCTACGGCAAGCGCGACTCGGTCGACGGGAAACCCACCGTCACCAAGCCCGAGTTTTCGGACGGCGGCGGCGCCTACCAGATGGATACGATCACCTACAACCTCGACTCGAAGAAGGCCAAGATCAAGGGCGTGGCGACGCAGCAGGGCGAAGGGTGGCTCATCGGCGGCAGCATAAAGAAGATGGCCGACAACACGGTCAACATCGAGCACGGCAAATACACCACCTGCGACGAAACGGACCACCCCCACTTCTACCTGGCGATGACCAAGGCCAAGGCGATCCCGGGCAAGAAGGTCGTCACGGGCCCCGCCTACCTGGTGCTCGAAGACGTGCCGATCTACTTCCTCGGCATCCCGGGCGGCTTCTTCCCCATCAGTTCGGGACCCAAGTCGGGCCTGCTGATGCCCACCTACGGCGAGGAGTACAGCAAGGGTTTCTTCCTGCGCGACATGGGCTACTACTTCACGCTGGGCGACCACATGGACCTGGCGCTGCGCGGCGGCTTCTACACGCTCGGATCGTGGGAGGCCTCGGCCGCCTCGCGCTACATCAAGCGCTACAAGTACAGCGGCAGCTTCAACATGCAGTACTCCAACGTCAAGACGGGCGAGAAGGGCGAACCCGACTACATCAAGCAGAGCAACTTCCGCATCCAGTGGTCGCACTCGCAGGACCCCAAGGCCAACCCCGGCTCGACCTTCTCGGCATCGGTCAACTTCGCCACGAGCGGCTACAACCGCTACTCGGCCACCAACCTCACGGACATCCTCGCGACGCAGACCAACTCGTCGATCGCCTGGTCGAAGAACTGGGCCGGCACCCCCTTCTCGCTCTCGGCCAACATGGCCGTGTCGCAGAACTCGCAGAACAAGACCCTGTCGATCACGCTGCCCAACGTCGTCTTCAACGTCTCGCGCGTCTACCCCTTCAAGCGCAAGGAGCGCCTGGGCAAGGAGCGGTGGTACGAGAAGATCTCGATGCAGTACACCGCCAAGATGACCAACTCGGTGAGCACCACCGAGGACAAGATCTTCTCGCGCGAGACGCTCGACAACATGCGCAACGGCATCGAGCACTCGCTGCCCGTCTCGGCGGCGTTCAACCTGTTCAACTACATCAACGTCTCGCCCTCGTTCAACTACAACGAGAAGTGGTATTTCAAGCGCGTGGACTTCGAGTGGAACCCCCTCACGAACCGCACCGACACGCTGCCGGCCGAATACGGCTTCTACCGGCTCTACAACTACACGGCCAGCGTCTCGACCTCGACGACCCTCTACGGCATGTACGACTTCACCAAGAAGCGCAAGGACCGCAAGATCCAGGCGATCCGCCATGTCCTGACCCCCTCGATCGGCTTCTCGTTCGCCCCCGACTTCTCCGACCCGCGCTACGGCTACTACCGCACGCGCCAGACCGACTCGACGGGCCGCACGACGACCTACTCGCCCTACGCGGGCAACGCCTTCGGCGTGCCGAGCTCGGGCAAGTCGATGTCGCTCAACTTCTCGCTCTCGCAGAACCTCGAAATGAAGGTGCTGTCGAAGCGCGACACCTCGGGTATGAAGAAGATCAAGCTCATCGACGAGCTGCGCCTCAACGGCTCCTACAACTTCCTGGCCGACTCGATGAAGCTCTCCAACATCTCGCTCTCGCTGCGCACGACGCTCTTCAACAACTTCGGGCTCAACCTCTCGGCGACGCTCGACCCCTACCGCGTGACGCCCGAGGGCCGGCGCTACAACAAGCTCTTCTTCCCGGGACGCCTGGTCTCCACGGGGTGGTCGTTCGGCTACTCGTTCCAGTCGCGCAAGGACCGTTCGCAGATGGCCGCCAACGACATCACGAGCATCCCGCCCGAGTACCAGAACCCCTTCTACGACCCCTACGGGAGCCTCGACCCCGTGTTGCGGCGCCAGTACATGGCCCAGAGCTACTACGACTTCTCGCTCCCGTGGAACATCAGTTTCAACTATGCGGTCAACTACGCGATCAGCTACGTCAACAACGGCACGACGGGCTACCGCAAGAATGTCACGCAGACGATCGGATTCAACGGTTCGCTCAACATCACGCCCAAGATGGGCATCACGTTCCAGGGCGGTTACGACATTCAGCGCAACAAGCTGACCACCTCGTCGATCTCCATCTCGCGCGACCTCCACTGCTGGCAGATGTCCTTCTCGTGGATCCCCTTCGGCTACCACCGCAGCTGGAGCTTCAACATCGGCGTCAAGGCCGGATCGCTCTCCGACCTCAAGTACGATAAGTCGCAGTCGATGTACGACAACATGTATTAGCCGCATGGGCCGCCTGCGCGATACGCAGGCACCGGGCCGACGACAGCAAGGGGCCGCTCCATCGGGAGCGGCCCCTTGTGTCTATCGGGAGTATTTATCAACGCGCTTGGAAATATTCCGAAGAGCGACGGCCCGCAGCCACCCCCAGCGGAGAGCCGCTCTGTCGGCTGCACCTCCTTCGCGTCTCCGCCGGCTGCGGCCTGCACGGCTCCGAGGAGCCGTACTCGCCGCGAAAAAGTCAACGACAGCCGGCCTCGTTCGGCGGCCCGCCTTCAATTTCTAATTTTTAATTCTTAATTTTTCATCCACCTCGCCTCCGCCGGCTCGCGGTCGATCGCGCAGGGATAGCGGAACTGCGGCATGCCCAGCGCAAGCAGAGCCCGCACGCGGCGGTCGGGTCCGAGCCCCAGCAGGCGTTCGAGCGCCCCCGTGCGCTGCCGCGTGGCCGAGAGGACGAAGCCCGCATAGACCTGCCCCACGCCCAGCGTCTCGGCCATGAGCGAGGCGTTCTGGCACGCCAGGTTGGCATCCTCGGCGCCGAAGCGGCTCCGCCGCGGCGCGTGGATCACGAGCAGCGCCGTGGCACCGCGCAGGATGCGGTCCGTGCCTTCGTCGCGCCACTCGCGCTCCATCCGCCGGAAGGTAGGCACATAGCGGTAGAGACCCGGCAGCAGCGGACGAAGCAGCCACCGCACGGGAGCTGCGGAGAGCACCCGCACCAGACGACCGAAAGTCGCGAGCGTGAACCCGACGATCTGCCGCAGCACGGCACGGTCGGTCACCACGACGTAGCCCAGCCCACGGGCATTGGAGGCCGTGGGCGCCCGGTCGGCCGCCGCGACGATGCGGCGGAGCAGTTCGTCGGGCACCTCGTGCGTCGTGAAGCAGCGCATCGACCGCCTGACGGCGAGCAGCCCCTCCAGCGCCTCGGCCGAGGGCAGCGCCGAACGGTCGATCCGCCGGAGACGCTCGGGCGGGAAGGCGTCGTGCGCGACCGCCCCGACGGGGCAGGCCGCAGCGCAGTGGCCGCAGCCGATGCAATGGTCCGTGTCGTGGAGCGCGACCGCACCGCCGAGCCGTTCCTGCGAGAAAATCCGCGAGGGACACACCCCCACGCACCGCCCGCACCGGATGCAGCGGGCGGCATCCACCCCTATTTCATACCTCGGCGTCATGAGACTACCGCGTCGCCGAGGGTTCGTGACGGTACTTGAAGGCCACGGCGAAGACTGCGGCCACGATGAGCGCATAGGCGGCAAAGATCATCCACGTGGCCGTCCAGCCCCCCTCGACACCCGCGCGGGGCAGCAGGTAGCCCCCCTCCCAGGCGCAGTAGCGGTTGACCACCCGGCCGGCGACGAGCGTGCCGATCGAGGCGCCCACGCCGTTGGTCATCAGCATGAAGAGCCCCTGGGCGCTGGCCTGCATGGGCTTGGCGGCCTCCTGTTCGACGAACAGGGCGCCCGAGACATTGAAGAAGTCGAACGCCACGCCGTAGACCACGCACGAGAGCACGAGGAGCAGCACGCCTGCGGCGCTCTCGGTCGTCCCCAGACCGAAGAAGCCGAAGCGCAGCACCCAGGCCAGCATGGCGATGAGCATCACGCGCTTGATGCCGAAACGGCGCAGGAAAAAGGGAATCAGGAGAATGCACAGCGCCTCGGAGACCTGCGAGATGGAGACCAGCAGCGTCGGGTTCTCGGCGAACCAGCTCTCGGACGAGGCGGCGAAGCTGTTGATGTAGGGGGTCGCATAGCCGTTGGTGATCTGCAACGAGACGCCCAGCAGCATCGAGAAGACGAAGAAGAGGGCCATCTTGCGCTCCCGGAACAGCACGAAGGCGTCGAGCCCCAGACGCTGCGCCCAGGTGCGGCGCTCGCCCCCCTCCGCACGGGCGATCGGACAGCGCGGCAGCGTGAAGGCATAGAGCCCCAGCACGATGCCCAACACGCCGCACACCACCAGCTGCATGTAGGTGAACTGCGCGGCCAGGGGCACGGCGCGCACGACTTCCGTGCCGTTCTCCACGACGGTCTGGTCGCCCGTGATGCCGAAGCCGACGAAGTTGACGAACCACATCGCCGCGATGAAGCCCACGGTGCCGAAGACGCGGATGGGCGGGAAATCCTTCACCGTATCGTAGCCCTTGCTCTTGAGCACCGAGAAGGCCACCGTGTTCGACAGGGCGATGGTGGGCATGTAGAAGGCCACGCTCAGGCAGTAGGCCGCGAAGATCGGCCCGATCGACGTGGGCAGCCCCGCGGCCGTGAGGGCCGCAGCCTCGCAGCCGAACCAGGCGGCCAGCAGCATGAAGCCCGCGGCCGCCAGGTGCGAGAGACCCAGCAGGCGCTGCGGCTCGACGAACTTGTCGGCCACGGCGCCGATCACCGCCGGCATGAAGATCGACACGACGCCCTGCGCCACGTAGAACCACGCAATGTAGTCGCCCAGCCCCACGCGGCCGAGGAAATTGCCGATACAGACCAGATAGGAGCCCCAGACCGCGAACTGGAGAAAGTTCATGACGACGAGGCGTTGTTTGATTCCCATAGTGTTATGAAGTTTTTTGATTGGTTTATCGATAGCGGAAACATTCGCCCCAGGTCATCAGGCTGCCGGGACGGAGAAGCGCCTCCAGCTTGAGGCGGGAGGTCCAGTAGGATTCGCGGTGGTCGATCGTGTGGCCCAACTCGTTCTCGTGGCCCGTCAGGACGAGCTGCGGGGCGAAGCCTTCGACCGTCTCGACGAGGCTGTTGGCCCAGCAGTTGACCAGCAGCACGTCGACCCGAGGCAGCAGGTCGGCCGCCGAGCACAGCCACGCCAGATCCCCGCGGTGGTACTGGTCGCCCGTGTGCACGACCGTGAACCCCTCGGGGGTGGTCACCGCATGGATGTTGTTGTCCAGCTCGCTCTGGTGGCCCGGGAGAATCCGCACGCGCAGCACACCGCCCGCGACGCGGAACGAGCGCTCCGCGACCTCCTCCTCGCGGATGTGGGTCACGCGCCCGTCGCCGGGCAGCACGGCCGTGGGCGCCACGATGGGTTTGCCGGCCGCGGCGAACATCCCGACGACCGCCGGATCGACGTGGTCGGGGTGGTCGTGCGAGAGGAAGAGGATGTCGCACCGGTCGACCAGGGCCCGCATCCGTTCGTCGGCGATGAGCCGCTCCTCGCCCGAGGCCGGGCCGCGGTAGAGGTCGAAAGCGACCGTCGCGGAGGGGCTGCGGACGATGAAGCCGTCGTTGTAGAGTTTCCAGATCTCCAACCCTTCGGCAAGCGGGCGGGCGAGCCCCTCCTCGACTCCGCGCATGCGTGCGTCCATGAACCGCGCGAGCACGGCGCTGCCGTCGAGCCGCGTGTCGTGCAGCACGCCGTCGAGCAGCGCAAGGGCGGCCCGGCGCACGAGCGAGGGGGCGCCGGCCGACGGAGGATCGCTCCGCAGCATCGAATCGACCAGCGAGAGAGCGCGTTCGGTCTGGTCGGCCAGATAGGCCTCCTGCCGTCCCCAGAAGGGGACCGTCTGTTCCGGAGTCTCCTGCGCCCGGCCGTAGAGGCAGAGCGGCAGCAACAGCAGCAACCAAAGTGTCGTTTTCATGGCGGGGCGTATATTGCATGTAAAGATACAACAAATCCGCTCGTTCGGGGCCTCGCAGGCGGTTTTTTAATTTTTTTTGACGATTTTCTTTGCAGTTGCGAAATAAAGTTCTACTTTTGCATCACCAAAACGTCATTGAGCTATGGTGTAATGGTAACACAACAGATTCTGGTCCTGTTATTCCAGGTTCGAATCCTGGTAGCTCAACCAAAAAAAGCGATCGGCACGGCCGGTCGCTTTTTGTTTTCCGCCGTGCCGCTTCGGCCCGGCATGTTCCACTCGGCACAAGACGACCCGAATGATCCTCCGCAGCCGGCGGAGGAGCGAAGCCTATGGTTTCGGGCTTCTTTCGGATGCTGCATAACCGGTGTCGCGGCCCGCAGCCGGCGGAGGCGGCTTTCCGAACGGACGCGAGAGAATGCAGCCTCCGCCGGGGGTGACTGCCGGCTGCCGGCCAAACGGCCGCAAACTATCGGCGAGGCTGCGGCCCGCCGGCTCTGAAGAGCCGAATAGGCACAGAGCCGAAAATACGGACAACCGCAGCAAAACACGAAAGAGCCGACGGACCGGACACCGTATCGCAGCGGACAGCGGCCCGGGCAACTCCCCTGCCTTTGGCCGCTCCCACTTTCCTCTTTCAATTTTCCACTTTCAATTTTTCATTTTCAATTTTTCATCCCTAACCGGCGACGCGCTGGCACGCGCTTTGCAACACCACTCCATGACTGCGGAACGACACCGCAGTGAGGTTTCTTCATTTTAAAGTTTGGGTTAGTAGTTTTGAAGGGGTGGTTCCCTTCGCAGGCAGCAGGCAGTCGCGACGACTCCCTGCTGCCGATTTTTCGTATACATATATAGAAAGGGCCCGCCCCGACGGGCGAGCCCTCCCAAAGCCGGGATCCGGCCGTTCTATTTTCCCAGCCCCATCTTTTCGATCAGCGCCGCGGTCTCGGGCTTGTGGCCGCGGAAACGCACGTAGAGCTCCATGGGGTGCTCCGTGCCACCCTTCGAGAGGATGTTCTCGCGGAACGAGCCGGCAACCTCGCGGTCGAAGATCCCCTTCTGCCTGAAGAGCGAGAAGGCGTCGGCCTCGAGCACCTCGGCCCACTTGTAGCCGTAGTAGCCCGCAGCGTAGCCGCCCGAGAAGATATGGGTGAACGCAGGGGCCATGGCCGTGCCTTCGACCGCGGGCAGCACCTGCGTGGGGGCCATCGAACGCTGCTCGAAGGCGACGACGTCGCCCTCGTAGGGCTCGGTGAGCGTGTGCCAGGCCATGTCGGTGAGGCCGAACGAGAGCTGGCGCACGTTGGCGTAGGCCGCCAGGTAGTTCTGCGCGGCAACGATGCGGTCGACGATCTCGGCGGGCATCCGCTCGCCGGTCTCGTAGTGGACGGCCCACAGGTCGAGGAACTCCTTCTCGGTGGCCCAGTTCTCCATGATCTGCGAGGGCAGCTCGACGAAGTCGCGGTAGACGTTGGTGCCCGTGAGCGACTCGAAACGCCCCTCGCCCAGCATGCCGTGGAGCGCGTGGCCGAACTCGTGGAGGAAGGTCTCCACCTCGTCGAAGGTGAGCAGCGAGGGGGTGCTCTCTGTAGGCTTGGTGAAGTTCATCACCAGCGACACCAGCGGGCGCGTCTCGCCCTGCCCGTCGCGCTTCGCACCGCGGAACTCGGTCATCCACGCCCCGGCGCGCTTCGAGGCGCGGGGGAAGAAGTCGAGGTAGAGCACCGCCATGAAGCGGCCGTCGGCATCGGTCACGTCGTAGGCCTTGACATCGGGGTGGTAGACCTCGACGGCGGGGTTGGGCTCGAACCGGAGCCCGTAGAGCTTGCCGGCCAGCAGGAAGACTCCCCGCTTGACGTTCTCGAGTTCGAAGTAGGGCTTCACCACCTCGTCGCTCAGGGCGTATTTCTCGTCCTTGTATCGCTCCGAATAGTAGGCCCAGTCCCAGGGCATGAGGGTCCCTTCGAGACCCTGCGCGGCCGCATAGTCGGAGATCATCCTATAGTCGGCGTCGGCATGCTCCTTCGTAGCGTCGAGCAGCTCCGCGAGGAACGACTGCACCGTGGCCGTGCGCTCGGCCATGCGCTCCTCGAGCACATAGTCGGCATAGCAGGCGTAGCCCAACAGGTTGGCGATCTTCAGACGCAGCGCGGCGATGCGCTTGAGCACCTCGCAGTTGTCGTGCTCGCCGCCCAGGGCCCGCGAATTGGAGGCGCGCCAGAGCCGCTCCTTGAGCGCCCGGTCGGACGAATAGGTGAGGAAAGGCACGTAGCTCGGCGCCTGCAAGGTCACGGTCCACCCCTTCTCGCCGCGGGCCGCAGCCTCGGCGGCCAGTCCCTCCTTGACGAACGCGGGCAGCCCGGCCACCCGACGGGGATCGGTGATGTTGAGCGTGAAGGCATTGGTCGCCGCCAGCGCATTTTGGCCGAAGCGCAGCGTCAGCTCGGCCAGCTCGGTAGTGTAGCGGCGGTAAAGTTCCTTGTCGGCGTCGGAGAGCGCCGCGCCGTTGCGGGCGAAACTCTTATAGGTTTTGTCGAGCAACATGCGCTCCTCCTTGTCGAGGCGCCCGGGGCGGTCGTAAACCGCCTTGACGCGGGCGAAGAGCGCGGGGTCGAGGGCGATGTCGTTCGCCAGCTCGGTCAGCTTGGGCTGCACGCGCAGGGCGATCTGCTCCATCTCGGGCGACGACTCGGCCGAAAGGAGGTTGTAGAACACCCCCTCGATGCGTGCGAGCAGCTCGCCCTGGCGTTCAAGCGCCACGATGGTGTTGACGAACGAAGGCTTGCGGGGGTTGCCGACGATCGCCGCGATCTCGGCGCGCGACGAGGCGATCGCCGCGTCGAAGGCGGGTTCGTAGTACGAGAGTTCGATGGAGGCGAAGGGCGGCGTGGCGTGGGGCGTCTCCCATGCGGCCAGCAGGGGATTGGTCGTATCCAGTTCGGGCAGTTGCGCCTTCGGAATCGCGTTGTCGGCGCAGCCTGCCGCAAGGCAAAGCGACATAACGGCTAACAGTTTTTTCATGGAATGATCGGGATAACGGATGATCGGAAACGCTACTTCTCCAGTTTCGCAGGCAGATCCTCGACCTGCGCGGGGCGCTCCACCAGGCCGCGGGCCACGAGCAGCGCCGTCTTGTCGGGATCCGAGCCGCAGAAGTCGCGGTAGAGGGTCATGCCGTCGGCCGAACCGCCGCGCGCGAGCAGCCGGCGGCGGAAACGGTCGGCCAGCTCGCGGTTGAACAGGTCGCCGCTCGACTTGAAGCGGTCGAAGGCATCCTTGTCGAGCACCGCGGCCCACGTATAGAAATAGTATCCGGCCGAATAGCCGCCGTCGAAGATGTGCGAGAAGTAGGGATAGCGGTAGCGGGGTTCGATCTGGGGGATCAGGCCGCGCTTCTCGACGAGCGCCCGGCGCTCGAAGGCCGCGGGGTCGAACGGTGCGTATTCGGTCGTCGAGTGGATGTCGAGGTCCGAGAGGGCCGCGGCGATGAGCTCGGTGGTCATGAAGCCCTGGTTGAAGAGCGTACTGCGGCGCAGCTTCTCGACCAGATGCTGGGGAATGACCTCGCCCGAGCGGTAGTGCAGCGCATAGTTGCGGAGCATCTCCGGTTCGAAGGCCCAGTTCTCCATCACCTGCGAGGGGAGCTCGACGAAGTCGCCCTCGACCTCCGTCAGACCGCGGTACTTCACGTCGTGGAAGAGGAAGTGGAGCGCATGGCCGAACTCGTGGAAGAGGGTCTCGGTCTCGTCGAGCGAGAGCAGCGCCGGGGTGTTGCCCGTCGGGCGGGTGAAGTTGCAGACGATCGACACCACGGGCGCCACGCGCTCGCCGTCGACGTAGCTCTGCTCGACGTAGTTGCCGCACCAGGCGCCCTGGCTCTTGCCGTCGCGCGGGAAGAAGTCGAAGTAGAGCACGCCCAGGTGCGATTCATCGGCGTCGAGCACCTCGTAGGCCGAGGCCTCGGCGTGGTAGACCGGCACCGAAATGGGCCGGAAGGTGATGCCGTAGAGGCGGTTGGCCAGGAAGAAGATGCCGCTCTGGACATTCTCCAGCGCGAAGTAGGGACGCAGCATCTCCTCGTCGAGGTCGTATTTCTGCTTGCGCAGCTTCTCGGCATAATACCACCAGTCCCACGACTCGAAGGTCCCGTCGGGGAAATCCTTGCGGAAGATCTCCTCCATCTCGGCCAGCTCGCCCTCGGCGCGGCGGAGCGCCGGGGTCCAGATCTCCTCCAGCAGCGCGTAGACCGCGTCGGTCGTCCGGGCCATCTCGTCGGCTACGACATAGGCGGCATAGGAGGGGTAGCCCAGCAGGTGGGCCTTCTCCGTGCGCAGGCGGATGAAGTCGTTGATGAGCTGCTTGTTGTCGTGCTCGTCGCCGTTGGCGCAGCGGTTGAGATAGCCCTTGTAGAGCTCCTCGCGCAGCGCGCGCTCGGTCGAATAGGTCAGGAAGGGCAGCAGGCTGGGCTTGTGGAGCGTGAAGACCCACTTGTCGCGACCCAGGCCCAGCGACTGCGCCTTCTCGCGCGCGGCGTCGCGCACGCCCACGGGAAGGCCGCCCAGCTGGTCGGCCCCAAGTTCGAGGCGGAAGCCGTTGTTCTCGGCCAGGATGTTGTTGCCGAAGCGGACGGCCACCACCGACAGCTCCTCGTTGATGGCGGCCAGCCGCGCCTTCTTCTCGGCGTCGAGCAGCGCGCCCGAACGCACGAAATCGTTGTAGATCTTCTCGACCAGACGCAGCTGCTCAGCGTCGAGCCCCAGCGACGCGCGGCGGTCGTAGACCGACTTCACCCGTTCGAAGAGCTTGCCGTCGAGACGGATGCGGTCGGCATGGGCCGCCAGGCGGGGCATCAGCTCCTCCTGGAGCGCCTGCAAGTCATCGTTGGTCTCGGCCGCGCACAGCATGCCGAAGACGAGCGACGTTCGCTCGAGCGAACGGCCCGCATCGTCGTAGGCCAGGATCGTATTCTCGAACGTGGGCTCGTCGCCGGAGGCGGTGATGGCGCCGATCTCGGCGTTCATGAGCGACATGCCCTGCTCGAAGGCGGGCAGGAAGTGCTCGGCACGGATCCGGTCGAAGGGCGGCACGCCGTAAGGCGTCGTCCACTCGCCCAGAAGCGGATTCTCGCCGGCGGTTTGCGGCGAGGTGCAGGATGCGGCGGTCATAAGCAGCATAAGCGAAAGAAATAAACCGAATGTACGTTTCATGGATCGTTGATTTTATATACCTTTGCGCACGCCAAAACGCGTGTTTTAGTCTACAAAGATAGTCAATAAGCAGCAAATCCGATCCGCGATGCAACTTTTTTACGCTCCCGACATCACGCCGCCCGACCACACGCTCACCGAGGAGGAGTCGAAACACTGCGTGCGCGTGCTGCGGCTCGCCGAAGGCGACGAGCTCCACCTGACCGACGGGCGGGGCAACCTCCACCGCTGCCGGATCAAGGCGGCCGACCCGCGGCGCTGCACGGTGCGCGTGGAGGAGACCTTCGAGCGATGGGAGCGCCGCCCCTACCGCCTGACGATGGCCGTGGCGCCGACCAAGAACGCCGACCGCTACGAGTGGTTCCTCGAAAAGGCCACCGAGGTGGGCGTCGACACGTTCGTCCCGCTCGAAACGGCCCGCAGCGAGCGCCGCGTCTTCCGTCCGGCACGGGCCGAGAAGGTCATCACGGCGGCGATGAAACAGTCGCTCAAGGCCTACCGGCCCACGTTGCGCGAGCTGACGCCCTTCGCGGCGCTCGTCGACGAACCCTTCGAGGGCCGGCGGTTCATCGCCCATTGCGACGCGGCGCGTTCCGGGGCGGGCAAACGCCACCTCTTCGACGCGCTACGGGCCGGCGGCGAGGTGCTGGTGCTCATCGGTCCCGAGGGCGACTTCTCGCCCGAGGAGATCGACCGGGCCGTCGCCGCGGGGTTCGAGGAGATCACCCTCGGCGACGAGCGGCTGCGCACCGAGACGGCCGCCGTCGCCGCCACGGTGATGGTCGCGGTGGCGAACGACACGAAAAAACCCGAAAAGCAAGCATCATAGAGTCATTCCGATATGTTCTTCATCTACTCCTTACTGGCCCTGGCCCTGCTGACGGCGCTGATCTTCGCCGTGCCGCTGCGCGCCAAGGCATGGACGGCGCTGGCGCTGGTGGGCGTCGGCGCACTGCGGCTTGCCGCAGAGGCCGTCGGCGTGCTCGCCGACGGGACGACGCACCGGCTGTGGACCACCCCGGGCACCCTCTTCGGCGGCGACTCGGGGTCGCTGGACCCGCTCTCGGCCCTCTTCGTCGTGCTCATCGCCGTGGGCTCCGTCGCCTCGCTCCTCTACTCGCGGGGCTACCTCCGCCACACGCTCGCACACAAGTCGTCGGTCCACGTCTCGCTCCACTACACGGCCCTCGCCACGATGTGCTACGCCATGCTGGGCGTGGTCTGCTCCGACGGCGGCTACTCGTTTCTCTTCTGCTGGGAGCTGATGACCGTGGCGTCGTTCCTGCTGATCCTCTACGACGCCGAACGGCGCGAGGTGGTGCGGGCCGCCCTGTCGTACCTCATCATGATGCACATCGGCTTCGCGCTGCTCGTCGTGGGCTTCGTGCGGCTCCACGCCGCCACCGGCTCGGCCGACTTCGCCGCGCTGGCCGACTGCTTCGCCGCGCAGCCCGCCCTGCCGCTCTTCACGGTCTTCCTCCTGGGCTTCGGCATGAAGGCGGGTCTCTTCCCCATGCACGTCTGGCTCCCCGAGGCGCACCCCGCGGCCCCGTCGCACGTCTCAGCGCTCATGTCGGGCGTGATGATCAAGACGGGCGTCTACGGCATCCTGCGCACGACGGCGGCGCTGGGCGAGCTGCCCGTGCTGCGCACGGCCGGCTTCGTGCTGCTCTTCGCCGGTCTGGCGACCGGCCTGTGGGGCGCGATCCTCGCCGCCGCGCAGAACGACGTCAAGCGGCTGCTGGCCTACTCGTCGATCGAGAACATCGGCATCGTGCTGATCGGCGTGGGCGTGGCCGCGCTGGGCAAGAGCACGGGCAACCAGCCCATGGCGCTGTGCGGCATCGCCGGCGCGCTGCTCCACACGCTCAACCACTCGTTTTTCAAGTCGCTGCTCTTCTTCGGCGCGGGCAACATCCTCTCGCAGACCCACTCCACGTCGCTCGACGCGCTGGGCGGCCTTGCGAAACACATGCCCCTGACGGCGATCCTCTCGCTCACGGGCGCCGCGGCGATCTGCGCCCTGCCGCCCCTCAACGGCTTCGTTTCCGAGCTGCTGATCTACCTGGGACTGTTCGACGGCATCGCCTCGGGCAGCGACCCGCTCGCCTCGGCCGCCGCGCTGGCGGGGCTGGCGCTGATCGGCGGCATCGTGCTGCTGGCCTTCACCAAACTCTGCGGCACGGTCTTCCTCGGCGCCCCGCGCACCCACTGCGTGGCCGAGGCGCAGGAGGTCGACAACGGCCGCATCGCCGCCATGGCACTCCCGCTGGCGGGCATCCTCCTGGTGGGGCTCTTCCCCCGCGCGGCGACCGCCGCGGTCGTGCGCGCCGCCGGGTTCTTCCTCCCCTGGCCCTCCGACGCCGTGGGACTGACCCTCTGGCCCACCCTCTCGGCCGCGGGCCGCACGGCCTGGCTCGTCATCGCCGTGGTCGGCCTGCTCGTCTGGCTGCGCCGCCGCGCCCTGAGGGGCCGCACCGTCGCCGAGGGGCCCACGTGGGGCTGCGGCTTCACGGCGGTGAACACCCGCATGCAGTACACGGGCGAATCGTTCTCCGAAGGACTCGAATCGATCGCCGCGCATCTCACGCAGAACCGCATCGAGGGGTGCACGGTCGACAAGGGCGAGATCTTCCCCGCGGCCCACAACTTCGGCATCCGCCGCAAGGACCGCATCGACCGCCTCTTCTCGGCCTGGTGGGTCGAGCTGCTCCGCCAGATCAACATGCGGGCCATGCGCCTGCGCACGGGCAAGATCAACCACTACCTGCTCTTCGCCCTGGCCTTCCTGGGTCTGGTATTCCTTCTGTCGATCCTTAACCTACTCTGACGATGGCACTCTTCACTACCCTCCTGCTTCTCGCGGCGGCCCTCGCCATCCCGGGGCTCATCGCCCGCACGCGCGCCTGCCTGGCCGGCCGCAAGGGCATCCGCTTCGCCCAGCACCTCTACGACGTGCGGCTCCAGCTGCGCAAGGGCGCCGTCTACTCCACCACCGTGTCGGCCCTCTTCCGCACGGCCCCCTCGGTCTACCTGGCCTCGGCGATCGTCGCCGCGCTGATGATTCCCGTGGGCGACCTGCGGCCCGCGATCGCCTTCGACGGCGACCTGGTAGCCTTCGCCTATACGCTGGCCCTGGGCCGCTTCGCGCTCGTTCTGGCCGCGATGGACACCGGCAGCCCCTTCGAGGGGATGGGCGCCAGCCGCGAGGCGCTCTACGGCGCGCTGGTCGAGCCGGGGCTGATGCTCACGGCGGCCACGCTGGCCCTCGTCTCGGGCTACACCTCCTTCGCACGCATCTTCGCCGCCGACGCCACGGGCGACCTCCAGCTGGCCGTCCTCCTGCTGCTCGTGGCCTACATCCTCGTGCGCATCCTCTTCACCGAGAGCGGCCGCGTGCCCGTCGACGACCCGCGCACCCACCTCGAACTGACGATGATCCACGAGGTGATGTGTCTCGACTACGCGGGCGTGGACATGGCGATGATCAAGATCGCCGGATGGCTCAAGAGCGCCGCGCTGGCGATGCTCGCGGCCAACGCCGTCGCAGCGCCGCTGGGCGGCCGCTGGTGGATCGCCGCGCCGCTCTCCGTCCTCCTGGCGGGGCTCTCGATCGGCGTGGTCGAATCGACCCAGGCCCGCAACAAACTGGTGCGCAACACCACCTTCATCCTCATCATCGCAGCGATGGCCGCGCTGGTCTTCTTCGCCGCCTACCTGCTCCGTCTCAACATCATCGTACTCGAATGATACTCCCGCTCATCCTGCTCTACGTCATCTCGCTCGTCTACCTGGCCATCACCGAACGTTTCCGCAACTTCGCCTCGATCATGGCCTTGCAGGGGTGGCTGCTCTTCGCCATCGCCCTCATGCGGCTGCACGCCATCAGCCCCGCCGAGCTCACCTTCATCGCCGTCGAGACGCTGCTCTTCAAGGGCATCCTGGTCCCGGCGCTGCTCTTCGCCGTGATCCGCAAGACGGGCATCAGCCGCGTGAAGAGCTCCGGCACATCGCAGTTCCAGTCGCTGCTGCTATCGGTCGCCGCGCTGGTCACGAGCGCCTCGGTCACCTACCTGATCGCCGACTCGACCACCGACCTGGTCTTCTTCGGCGTGGCGCTCTACGCCCTCCTGAGCGGTCTGGTGCTGATCGTCATGCGCTCGCGCATCTTCTCGCACATGGTCGGCTTCCTGACGATCGAGAACGGCGTCTTCCTCTTCTCGACGGCCATCGGCGTCGAGATGCCGCTGCTGATCAACGCCGCCATCCTGCTCGACATCCTCATGTCGGTGCTCATGCTCGGCATGTTCTTCACCAAGATCGACCGCAAGATCCATGCGGACGACGCCGATTCGCTCACCCGTGTAAAGGATTGATCCCATGATACTCTACCTCATCGCATCCATCGCGGTCGCCTCGGCGGCCTTCGTCGTGCGGAGCCGCCGGGCGCTCTACGCCGCCGGGCTGCTCTTCTATGCCGTGCAGATCGCGCTGCTGGGCGCGCTCTGCTGGGGCGGCCTGGCCGGCACCCGCCACGCAGGCGGCCTCTTCGTCTTCGACGCGCCGGGCACGCTCTTCTACCTGCTGCTCACCGTCGTCTCGCTCTACGCCTTCCACCACTCGGAGGCCTATCTCAAAGAGAGCCGATTCAACCACCTGCGCACCTACACGGGGCTGCTGCTGCTGCTCACCACGGCCATCGCCGGCGCCTATTTCGCCGACAACCTGGCCCTCACGTGGGTCTTCCTCGAAGCCACCACGCTCTGCTCGGCCGGCCTGATCTACTACCGCCGCACGGCCCCGGCGCTCGAGGCGGCGTGGAAATACCTGTTCGTCTGCTCGACGGGCATCGCCATGGCCTACCTCGGCATCCTGCTGCTGGCCTCGGCCACCCGCGGCGAGTCGCTGGGCTACGAAGCCGTCGCCACGGCCCTCACCGCGAGCAACCCGCTCTATCTGAAGATCGCCTTCCTGCTCATACTCTGCGGCTACAGCTGCAAGATGGAGCTCTTCCCGCTCTACACCGTGGGCGTCGACGCCAACTTCGCCGCGCCGGCCCCCGCCTCGGCCCTCATCTCGACGGGACTGGTCAACGCCGGCTTCCTGGCGATCCTGCGCATCTACCGGCTCTACGCCTCGACCGAAGTCTTCGGCTGGGTGCGGGGCGTGCTGCTCATCGCCGGTCTGCTCTCGCTGGCCGTCGGCGCGCTGTTCCTGCGCCGCACCAACAACTACAAGCGCTTCCTCTCCTACTCCACGGTCGAAAACATGGGCATCGCCGCCATCGGTCTGGGGATCGGCGGCGCGGGGGTCTGGGCCGCGGTCTTCCACGTCGTCTGCCACACCTTCGTCAAGAGCAGCCTCTTCCTCCAGATGGGCGTCGTGCGCCAGGTCTACGACGGCTACCGCATCAACCGCCTGGGCGACTACATGCGCATCAACCGCGTGGGGGCCGTGGGGCTGCTGATCGGCATGGTGGCGCTGGTCGCCTTCCCGCCCTCGCCGTTGTTCGTCTCCGAGCTGATGATCCTCTCGGAGGCCGCCGCCGCGGAGCGCTGGTGGGTGCTCGCAGCCATCCTGCTGCTCACCTGCATCGTCATCTACTCGTTCTGCGCGCGCATGATCCGCCTCTGCTACCAGCCCAACCAGGACCAGCTGCATCCCTCGGGCGTGGACAAGGCCCTGTCGTGGTCGGCCCTCTCGCTGCTGGCGATCGCCCTCGTCATGGGTCTCTGGCAGCCCGCGCTGCTGCAACGCATCATCACCGAAATCGCTACGTTATGAACTACTACGTAACCGACAATACGGCCCCGTCGATCCCTCTGGCCGACATTCCCGAGGTCTCCTACGCCGCCTTCTACGACGACGTCGCGGCGCGGCTCGCCGAGCCGCGCTACCACGTGGCCCACTACTTCGCCCTGCCCGACGGCGGACGCCTGCGCTTCTTCCTGCTGCTGCTCGACGACGCCGAGGGGCGGGTGCTCGTCGCGTCGCACGCCATGGAGTATTACGACGACATGCCGCTGCCGTCGCTCACGGCGCGCCACGCCCAGATGCACCCCTTCGAGCGCGACATCGCCGAGCGCTACGGCGTGCGGTTCGACGCCATGCCGTGGGAGAAACCCCTGCGCTTCCCCCACGACCGCTTCGACCGCCGCAGCTCGATGGACAACTACCCCTTCTACTCGATCGAGGGCGGGTCGCTCCACGAGGTCAACGTGGGTCCGATCCACGCCGGCATCATCGAGCCGGGAGCCTTCCGCTTCATCTGCAACGGCGAGCAGGTGCTCCACCTCGAGATCGCGCTGGGCTACCAGCACCGCGGCGTCGAGGAGGCCTTCGCCGCGACGCACAACCGCCTGCGGCAGGCGTGTCTCGCGGAGGCCGTCGCCGGCGACAGCGCCGTGGCCCACGCCGAGGCCTTCGCCGAAGCCATCGAGAAGCTCTCGGGCCGTCCCCGCCCCGCCGAGCTCGACCGCGAGCGGGCCGTGGCGCTCGAACTCGAACGCATGGCGATGCAGATCGCCGACACGGGAGCGCTGTCGATGGACGTGGGATACCAGCTGGGGCAGGTGGCCTCGGAGGCGCTGCGCACGATGACGATCAACACCACACAGGCGTGGTGCGGCAACCGCTTCGGCAAGGGGCTCGTCCGGCCCCACGGCACCGACCACCCGCTCACGGCCGAAAAGGCGGCGATGATCCGCCGCAACGTGGCCGAGATCGCGCGCCGCTACGACGAGGTGCGCCGCGACATCGAGAGCTCGCCGACGCTGCTCGCGCGCTTCGAGCAGTGCGGCATCGTCGCCGAGAACGAGATGCAGCGCATCGGCGGCGTCGGCCAGGCGGCCCGCGCCAGCGGTCTGGCGCGCGACATCCGCACCTCGCATCCCTGGGGCGTCTATGCCCGGGAGCTGCACCACGAACCCGTCGTCATGCGTCAGGGCGACGTCATGGCCCGTCTGGCGGTCCGCAGCCGCGAAGTGGCCCGCTCGGCCGCCTACATCGACCGCCTGGTCGCCGAATTCGAACAGAAATACGCCGCCGGAGAGAGTCCCTGCGCGGCCCCCGACTACGAGGCGCCGCTGGCCCCCTCGTCGCTCTCCGTAGGGCTTGTCGAAGGGTGGCGCGGCGAGATATGCCACGTGGCGGTGACCGACGCCGAGGGGCGCATCGCTGCCTACCGCGCGAAGGACCCGAGCCTCCACAACTGGCTGGCGCTGGCGCTGGCCGTGCGCGGCGAGGGGATCTCCGACTTCCCGATCTGCAACAAGAGCTTCAACCTCTCCTACTGCGGGCATGACCTGTAACGATGGAAAATTGAAAATAGCCTCCCTATGATATTTCCGAAGATAAAGGTCCTGCTGAGCCACGGCCGGCAGGCCATCCCCGATCTCGACGCCGTGGAGCTCACCGAGGAGTTCCGCGGACGGCCCGAGCTGACCGAACCCGCCGACAGCGCGGAGCGCGAGGCGCTCGCGGCGGCCGCCGCGATCTGCCCCACCGGCGCCATCGCCACGGCCCCCTTCGCGCTCGACCTGGGACGCTGCCTCTTCTGCGGCGAATGCGCCCGCCGGGCCCCCCGCTCGATCCGCTTCACCAACGACTACCGCATGGGAGCGCCCACGCGCGAAGGGCTCGTCGTCCGCCCGGGCGACCGCTGCGTGAAGTTCGACCCCGCCGACGTCCGGCCCGAAATCCGCCGCTACTTCGGCCAGGCGCTCCAGCTGCGCGAGGTTTCGGCCGGCGGCGACGCCTCGGTCGAGATGGAGCTCGGCGCCACGGGCAACGTCAACTTCGACCTGGGGCGCTTCGGCATCGGCTTCACCGCCTCGCCGCGTCACGCCGACGGCGTAGTGGTCTCGGGACCCGTCTCGGCCAACATGGCCGAGGCGCTGGAGATCTGCTATGAGGCCGTGGCCGAGCCCAAGATCCTCGTCGCGTGCGGCACGGACGCCTGCTCGGGCGGGCTGTTCGCCGAAAGCCGCGCCGTCGACCGCTCGTTCTTCGAGCGCCACCGCGTCGATCTGTGGCTGCCGGGCAACCCCTCGCACCCGATGGTCTTCATCGACGGCATACGGACCCTGCTGGGCAAGAAAACGCGCGGGTAGGAATGGTCTCGCTGCGCACCGTCTTCGCCTCGTTCTTCCGGATCGGGCTCTTCACCTTCGGCGGCGGCTACGCCATGATCCCCATCATCGAGCGCGAGATCATCGACCGGCGACGCTGGATCGACCGCCGCGAGTTTCTCGACCTGCTGACCCTGGCCCAGTCGGTTCCGGGGCCGATCGCCGTCAACACGTCGGTCTTCGTGGGCTACAAGGTCCGCGGCATGCGGGGCGCCGTGGCGGCGCTGCTGGGCGCCGTGGTGCCGTCGTTCACGATCATCCTGCTGATTGCCCTCTTCTTCGCCGGCATCCGCCAGAACGCCGTGGTCGACGCCGCCTTCAAGGGGATGCGCCCGGCCGTCGTGGCGCTCATCATCGGCCCCGTGCTGTCGCTCGCGCACGGCATGCACGCGGCGATGTACGGCATAATCGTCCTCGCGGCCCTCGCGATCTGGGGGCTCGGCTGGTCGCCCGTGGCCATCCTCGCGATGGCCGCTGCGGCGGGCATCGCCTGGGAGCTAAGGATGGCGAGGAAAATTAAAAATTAAGAATGAAAAATTAAAAGTGGGATTGCCCCCTTGTCGTTGCAGGAAATGAGCACGCTTCGGGCCTTCCGAAGCGTGGCGGCCCGCAGCCACCCGGCGCGGAGGGCCGCTCGTATCGGCTACGCCGCTCTCGCCCCTCCACTGGCTGCGGTCCGAAAAATGACATTGCCCCCGAAACGAGCCGCTTCCGATAACCTGTCATCCTGAAATGTTACTGTTAGAACTCTTCGTCAGCTACCTCAAGATCGGCTTCTTCGGCTTCGGCGGCGGCTACGCCATGCTCTCGCTCATCCAGAACGAAGTGGTCGTCCGCCACGCCTGGATGACCAACGCCCAGTTCGCCGACATCGTGGCCATATCACAGATCACCCCGGGACCGATCGCCATCAACTCGGCGACCTACGTGGGCTACACCGTCGGATCGCAGCTGGGCGGCGCGGCCTACGGCCTGCTGGGGTCGGTCGTCGCGACCTTCGCCGTCTGTCTGCCGTCGCTCACGCTGATGATCGCAGTGGCGCGCTTCTTCCTGCGGCTCAAGGACAACCGCTTGGTCGAGGGGGCCATGCGCGGCATGCGGCCCGTCGTCGTCGGCATGATCGCCGCGGCGGCGCTGCTGCTGATCTTCCCCCACAGCGAAGCACCGGGCGACCGCAACTTCATCGACGCGTGGAGCTGGGCGCTCTTCGGCGGCGTGATGATCGGCTCGTGGCGCAAGGTCAACCCCATCCTGCTCATCGCGCTCTCGGCCGCGGCGGGCATCGTCATCTACTATCCGTTCTGACGGTCAGATCGCCGCCAGCACCGCGCCTCCGGCCAGGAGCAGCACGAGGAAGATCGCCAGGCAGACGATGCCCAGCAATGCCACGACGAAGCCCAGGCAGCCCCAGCGCGTCGCACCGCCCGGCAGCGGGTCGGAGACGAGCGCTATGAGCAAACCGACGAGCGGCGTGAAGAGGAGGCTGAGCAGGAAGGCCCAGCCGAAGCCGATGCGCCGGCGGCTGCCGACGATTCCCACCAGCACCGAGAGGAAGCATCCGCCCAGAAGGCCGAACAGAAGGATCAGAAAAGTCATGGTTTTCTTTTTTTTACAGCGTGGAATATCGTAGTGGAAACTTTTCCGCTATGCGTCGTCTTTATTTGAAATCGCGGAATTTCTTGTTGTTCAGCGCATTTTCGGCAGCGCGGTTATCGTTCTTCGCCGCCTGTTTGAAATAGTCGTATGCCTTGCGCAAATCGACCTCAACGCCAAGTCCTTTCAGGTACATATTGCCGAGTTCATACTCTGCCACATCTGCGAAAGAATACCTTTTCAAGCTCTTGTCACCGGCTACCTGCTGATACAATGCCATAGCCGCCGCATAATCTCTTTGGCATCCTGCACCGCGTTTGTAGCACTCCGCCAATTTTAACTTGGCAGAAGTATCTCCATTGTCAACCGCTTTCTTGAACCATTCAAACGCTTTATCAAAATCTCTTTTAGTACCTTCGCCGTCGAGATATGCGGCCGCTATCTCATAGTATGCCGGGGTATAGCCCAGCTCCGCCGCCTTCATGTAACATGCAAAGGCATTTTCTTCAGATACCTCACGGCTGTACATCCGGCCTGAATCGTAATACGAAGCCCCGTCCTTCTTTTCACCGGAAATCTCCTCATAGAGCCGTACCGCCTCATCTACCCTGTCCGGCAGATAGCTGTCAATTTCTTCCGGTACGTCACAACCGTTATACAATGCGTCAGCCAGATTCTTCTTATCCCTGACGGTTCCCTGTTCGGCTTTTTCCCTCAATATCTCGATCAGGCGTTCATGCCACATCATGGCAGCTTCCCGTCCTTCCTTTTCCGTCATATCGTCGGGACGGTCATGCACATAAAGATTCATCAGGGATTTTGCCGCGCTTACAACACCTTTGTCCGCTTTCTTCTTCAGCACCTCAATCATCCGGTAAAGCCATTTCCTGCCCAACGGCTTTCTCTGCTCCGGCTCCATGTCGTCGCAGATAAAGCGGTAATAGTCGACAAGGAATTTTATCGCCTTCAGATTGTCGGCCTCCGCCGCTTTCTCCATCCAACATAGAAAGCGGGAGGAATCCTCACAATAGAACGTGTAATAATACATGCCGAGCAGATATTGCGCCTGCGCATTGCCCTGCTCTGCCGCCGGAGTTATCGCTTCGACCGCAAGCCGCGCCTGCTCCGGATCGTCAAAATCATCGACACTTTGCTTTATGATTTTGAAATACTTTGACAATTCCTTGCTGTTCATGCGGAAGTGGTTAAGTCATTATGCCCGCGGGAGGCCATGCGCGGTCCGCCCCTCGGAAGCGGGAACCCGCGGCACGTTGCCCGCCCCTACCGCTCGAAGCGGTAGTAGGTTCCCAGCGGCAGCTGCTTGCCGCCGCGGTCGGTGAAGCACAACTCGCCCCACTGCTCGTCGGCCGGAGCGCCGAAAGCCTGACGCACGGCCGTGCGGGCCAGCGTCGACGAGAGCCCCATCGAATAGAGGTTCAGCACAAGAAACGCGCCGGAAGGCTCCAGCAGCCGGGCGCAACACTCCAGCATCTCGCAGATATTGTCCTCCAGGACCCATTTCTCGCCGTTGGCCCCGCGCCCGTAGGCCGGCGGATCGAGGATGATGCCGCGGTAGCGGTTGCCGCGCCGCTCCTCGCGCCGGACGAAGCGCAGGGCGTCCTCGACGATCCACCGCACACCCTCCAGACCGCTCGTCTCCATGTTCTCGCGGGCCCACGTGACGACCTGCCGGACCGAGTCGACGTGCGTCACCTCGGCCCCGGCGGCCCGCGCCGCGAGGGTCGCGCCGCCCGTATAGGCGAAGAGGTTGAGCACGCGCGGCGCCGTGCCCGCAGCGCCCAGTCGGGAGCACTGCTCGTGGATGAATTCCCAGTTGGCGGCCTGCTCGGGGAAGAGGCCCACGTGTTTGAACGAAGTGAGCCCCAGCCGCATGCGCAGCCGCATACGCTCCGAGGCATAGGTCACTGTCCAGCGCGACGGCATGCCGGGACGCAGGCGCCACTCGCCGCGCTCGTCGCTGCACGCATCGCGCAGAAACGAGGCGTCGGCACGCCGCCACTCGGTCTCGGAGAGCGTAGGCCGCCAGATGGCCTGCGGTTCGGGGCGACGGGTGACGAAGTCGCCGAAGCGCTCCAGTTTTTCGAAATTGCCCGTATCGAGGAGTTCGTACTCCCCGAAAGCGGGGGTGAGTTGCTGTTGCATGGTGGATTCAGACTTATGCGCCGCATCGGACCCCGGACTGTCCGCAGCCAGCGAAGCGGCGCGAGTGAAACGAGCAGCCCTTCGCCGGGGGTGGCTGCGGGCTGCGCAGCCCGACGAAGCGTCGGGCCGCAACGACCGGTCGACCGAGAGCATGCGGCCGCGCCACCCACACGGAGCAACGCGGCCGCATCGTCGGAAAACCCTACTTCACGGGCGAGAGCAGGAAGCGGAACCGACGCTCGGCGGCGGGCAGCATGTGCTCCTCCTCGGGCAGACGGCCCCAGCTGGTGATGCACCCCAGTCCCATCTGCGCCGCCTCGAAGTTAAGGCAGGTCTCGTTGCGCTCGCGGAGCGTACCCGAGTGCTGCTGGGGCGGGAAATTCGACACGTCGAGATCCTCGGTGCGGTAGCGCAGCGCCGAAGCCGAGAAGGGGGCGTCGGCCGTAATGGCGAGGCCGGCACCGGCCGAATCCTCCACGCGCCACCAGCGCAGGTCGGAGTGGGTGCCCGACTCCTGCGGACGGACATAGCCCACGTGGTACTGGTCGGCGACGCGCTGGGCGTAGACGCCCAGGTCGGTCGAGGTCAGGCGGTCCGAGTAGTTCTCGTGGGCGCCGCGGCCGTAGAAGACCAGCCGGTCGTAGCGCGCGGGCATCTCCATGCGCATGCCGAAGCGGAAAAGGCCCGGCGCCTCGGCATCGACCTCGGCGAGGTGCTCCTCCACGAGCATCGCGCCCTCGCCGTTGATGCGGTAGGTCAGTTCCAGCACACCCTTGACGGCAGGCAGCTCGTAGCGGGCCTCGACCACGGCCTCGTCCTCGACGACCTCGGCATCGAACGACTTGAGCCGCAGCTCGGGATTCTTCCACGCGGCATATTTATATTGCAGCCCGGCACCCAGGTCGTTCTCTGTCGGAGCGCGCCAGAACTGCGGACGCAGCGACGAACCCTCGGCCAGCATCTCGCGGCCGCGGACACGGTAGCTCGACACGAAGCCGTCGCGGCCGAAGAAGACGGCGAACTCGTCGCCCTCGACGCGCGTGCCGCGCTCCCAGCGCGTGATCTCCACCCCGCGCTCCGATGCGGGCAGCGCGAAGCCTGCGGCGCAGTCGGCCGAGCGCACGACGAGCTGCTGGCGCGCCACCGTGAAGCCGGCGGGCAGCAGCACGGCGGGCTGCTTGAGGCTGTAGGCCACGTCGACGAGGATCTCGCCCGCCTCGGGACGGAAGTCGGCGGCAGTGAAGCCCAGCGCGTAGACGCGGCGCTGCTGCGGCGCGATGTCGAGCGCGCAGACGCGGCCCCGCTTGGTGACCACACCGTCCTGCATCAGACGCCATTCGAGCTCGTAGGCCTCCAGCCCCGTGAAGAAGTTCTCGTTGTAGATCTCCACCTCGCCCTTCGTCGGGTCGACGGCCTTCGTCCAGATGTTCTGGTACTGGCGCTGCACCTCGTAGGAGTGGGGGTGGTAGGAGCGGTCGGCGGCGATCACGCCGTTGGAGTTGAACGAGTTGTCGGTGGCGTCGTAGTCGTTGAAGTCGCCGCCGTAGAGGAACGTGGGCTTGCCGTCGGCCTCGTAGCGCACCAGCGCCTGGTCGACGAAATCCCAGATGAAGCCGCCCTGGTAGTGGGGGTACTTGCGCACGAGCTCCCAGTAGGTGTCGAAGCCGCCCATCGAATTACCCATCGCGTGGGCGTACTCGCACTGGATCAGCGGCTTGATCGGGTTCGACTCGCAGTAGCGGCGGCACCAGTCGTAATCGGCATACATCGGGCAGGCGATGTCGGTGAACTCCTTCTTGTCGATCTCGCGGCGGTTGCCCAGCGCCTGCTCGTAGTGGACCGGACGCGAGGGGTCGTTCTCCTTGATCCAGCGGTAGCAAGCCTCGAAGTTGGGACCCATGCCCGCCTCGTTGCCCATCGACCAGATGATGACCGAGGGGTGGTTGCGGTCGCGCTCGACCATGCGGCTGTTGCGCTCGAGGTGGGCCTGGGCATAGAGCGGGTTCTTGGCCAGCGTCTCGGGGCCGTAGCCCATGCCGTGCGACTCGACGTCGGCCTCGTCGAGCACGTAGATGCCGTAGCGGTCGCAGAGGTCGTACCAGACGGGGTCGTCGGGATAGTGACACGTGCGCACGGCGTTGACGTTGAGCTCCTTCATGATGCGGATATCCTCGATCATCCGCTCGCGGCTCACCACGTAGCCCCCCAGCGGGTCGATCTCGTGGCGGTCGACGCCCTTGATGAGGATCGGCTCTCCGTTGAGCAGCAGCTGGCCGCCGCGGATCTCCACCGTGCGGAAGCCCACCGCCTGCTCGATCTGCTCGGTCACGCGCTTGCGGCTGTCGGTGACGCCCACGCGGAGCGTATAGAGGTCGGGCGTCTCGGCCGTCCACTTGGCGGGGTTCCCGACCTCCAGCACGCAGCCCGCCTTCCCTGCTGCGGGGGTCAGCGCCGCATGAGCCACCTCGCGGCCCGCGGCATCGGCGAGCGAGAGCGTCACGCCCTTGACCTGGGGCGTGGTCTCCAGTTCGACGCGCAGCGTCGCGTCGCGGTAGGAGGCGTCGAGCGAGGGGGTGACGTGCATGTCCACGACGTGGGCCGGCTCGCGCGCCGTGAGCGTCACGCCGCGGGCGATGCCCGAGAAGCGCCAGAAGTCCTGGTCCTCCAGATAGGTGCCGTCGCACCAGCGGAACATCTGCAAGGCGATGAGGTTCTCGCCCGCGTGGACGAACTTCGTCACGTCGAAGTCGGCCGAAAGCTTGCTGTCCTCGCTGTAGCCCACGAAACGGCCGTTGATCCACACGTAGACGTTGGACGTGGCTGAGCCGATCGACAGATAGATCTGCTTGCCCGTCCACGAGGCCGGCACGTCGAAGGTGCGGCGGTAGGAGCCCACGTGGTTCTCGGCCTCGGGCACGTAGGGCGGGTTGTTGGCGAAGTTGCCGCGCCAGGCGTAGCCCACGTTGACGTAGATCGGGTCGCCGTAGCCGTTCAACTCCCACATCCCCGGCACGGGCATGCGGCCCCACGCCTTGTCGTCGTAGTCGGGGGCCCCGATGCCCTCGGGACGCTGGTCGGCGTCGCGCACCCAGTCGAAGCGCCACACGCCGTCGAGCGACAGCCGCTCGCCGGCATCGAAAGTCGCCCGCATGGGCAGCCGGTTGATCTGGTTCACGGCAGGATCCTGCCACTCGCGGCCCGTCTGGGCCGTCGCCATCGTCGCCGGCAGAAGCAGCGAGAGGCACCACACGAAGAGTTGTTTCATAGGTCGGTTATCGGTTGTTTTCTGTTTTCGTTTCGTCGATCAGGTTCATCTCGCAGCGGCGGCAGTCGAACTCCAGGCGGTAGCGCTGCCGGCCGCGCTCGATGTAGAGCGGCTCGCGCAGGCGCGGCCGCTCGCGCAGGCACTCGCCCAGCTCGCGGCGGATGCAGTAGGCCGAGCGCATGACGCGGCACCCGGCGGTCGAAGGGGCCAGTTCGAGCGGCGGATCGATCCGCTCGACCCCGTGGTCGCGGTAGAAGGCCTCGGCCAGCCGGTTGGTGACGTTCTCCTCGCCCGTAAGATGCGTCGCCGGATAGCGCGCCGCGGGGTTCTCGGGCAGGATGCGGTGGGGCAACGGACGGTCGAGACGCGCCCGCAGCAGCGCGTCGAGGCACGCGCGGCGCAGGGCCGCGACCTTCGAGGCGGGAACGAACCGGTCGGCCCCCTCGACCTCGACCTCGCCCACGGCGAAGATCGTGTCGCCCGAGCGCTGCGCCTGGGCCCGCACGGCGGCGGCATTGGCCTCGGGATCGCGGGCCGCCGCCGTCTCGCAGGGGAGCGCGGCCGAGGCCTCGACCCCCTCGCTGTCGGTGCAGGTCATCCGCACCTCCTCCGCGCCGATCGCGACGCGCGCCCGCACGGCGACAACGCGCCGCGTGCGACTGCGCTCCAGCGCCAGCGTGAAGCGACGGTCGTAGTTGCGGTAGACGGCCGCGCCGACGGCGATCCCCTCCATGCGGTTGGGAGCGACCCACGCCCCCTCTACGCCATTGACGTAGGCCCCCGTCGTCGCCTGCTCCGAGACGAAGCAGAGCCCGTCGCCCGGAGCGAGCTCCGCCGCTCCGTCGAGCCGGAAACGGTCGCGCCCCACCACCGCGACGCGTCCCACGCGCTCGCCCACCGCCTTGGGGGTGTCGAACGACGCCACGCCGGCACGGCGGCCGTCGAAGAAGTATTCGCTCTCGCCGCGCGTGAAGCTCTTGAGCGTCGCGGGCTCGAAATCGACGAGGCTCTCGCCCGCCGAGGCGCGCCGCAGCCCCGGCCTCTCGGCCAGCGCGCGGTCGACGGCCCGGCGGTAGCAGGCCACGATGTTCTTTATGTAATTGACGTCCTTGAGACGCCCTTCGATCTTCAGCGACCGCACCCCGGCGTCGAGCAGTTCGCCCACGCGCGCCGAGAGGTTCATGTCGCGCACCGACAGCAGGTGCTTGCCCGCCACGTAGGTACGTCCCCGCCCGTCGGTGAGGTCCCAGCGAAGGCGGCAGGGCTGGCTGCACGCCCCGCGGTTGCCGCTCCGCTCCGACATCGAGCGCGAGAGGAAGCAGCGGCCGCTGTACCCCACGCAGATCGCCCCGTGGACGAAGCACTCGACCTCGGCCGTCGTCGCGGCGCAGACCGCCCGGATCTCGTCGAGCGAGAGGGCCCGCTCGAGAATCACGCGCGCGAAGCCCGCCTCGCCCAGGAAACGGGCCTGCCCGGGCGTAAGGTTGCACATCTGCGTCGAGGCGTGGAGCTCGACCGGCAGGTTCATCCGCCGCAGCGCCATGTCCTGGACGATCAGCGCGTCGACACCCGCCCCGATGAGCGCCCGCGCCTCGCGCTCGGCCTCCGCCAGCTCGTCGTCGCGGAGCAGCGTGTTGAGCGTGGCGTGGACCCGCACGCCGTAGCGATGGGCGTAGTCGGCCACACGGGCGATCTCCTCCACCGGATTGGCGGCGCCGCGCCGCGCGCCGAACCGCGCACCGCCGATATAGACGGCATCGGCGCCGTAATCCACGGCGGCGACAGCGGCCTCGTAATCCCGGGCCGGGGCGAGCAGTTCTACATATTCCACGGAAAGGCGATGTTGCAATTTGCGGTAAAGATACGAAGAGCCGAGGGCAATGCCAAATTTATTTGCGCATTGCCGGGCGGGAGTATCTTCGACTTTAGTCAAAGATACGAATAAGCGAGAGCAAAAGCAAGCCTTCCGCCTGCTTCTGTCTCGGACGGTGTATATTCAGCCGCACTTCGGGAGGATCCGAAGTGTGGCGGCCCGCAGCCACCCGGCGCGGAGGCCGCTCTTTTCGCTGTCGCTCGAAAAGCCGCCTCCGCCGGCTGCGGACCGATAAAGAGCTGCGGAAGGGGAAGGGCAACCCGAAATAAGTCGGACGCAATGCCAAATTTATTTGGCATTGCCGGGCGGGAGTATCCAGGACGCAGCCGAAGTTCGCGATTTTTCCATCCGCGACCGCACGTTTTCGGGAAATTATCGCTAATTTAGCTTCGCCATTCATGCCACTAACTATCGATCCGATGAATACCCGATTTCTTCTCGGCGGCACGCTGCTCGCCGGTGTGACGACCGCTCTCCAGTCGTGCTCCGAAGCGCAGCCGGCGAAAAACGCCCGCCCCAACATCCTCTTCATCCTGGCCGACGACCTCGGCTACGGCGACCTGAGCTGCTACGGGCAGCAACGCTTCGCGACCCCCAACATCGACGCGCTGGCCGCCCAGGGACTCCGTTTCACCCAATGCTATTCGGGAACCACCGTCTCGGCCCCCTCGCGTTCGTGCCTGCTGACGGGCACCCACTCGGGCCACACCCCCGTCCGCGGCAACGTCGAGCTACAGCCCGAGGGGCAGTTCCCGCTGCCCGACGACGCGGCCTCGCTCTTCCTCGGCCTCAAGCAGGCGGGCTACCGCACCGGCGCCTTCGGCAAATGGGGGCTGGGCTTCGTCGGCTCGACGGGCGATCCGGCCCGCCAGGGCGTCGACCGCTTCTACGGCTACAACTGCCAGCTGCTGGCCCACAGCTACTACCCCGACCACCTGTGGAGCGACGCGGAGCGCGTCGAGCTGGAGGACAACACCGACGCCGTCCCCTACGGTCAGGGGACTTACGCCCCCGACCTGATCCACGCCGAGGCGCTGCGCTTCCTCGACGAACAGACGGACGACACCCCCTTCCTGCTCTTCTACCCCACGACGATCCCCCACGCCGAGCTCATCGTCCCCGAGGACAGCATCATGCAGCGTTTCCGCGGGATGTATCCCGAGACGCCCTTCCGCGGCTGCGACAGCGGCCCGGCCTTCCGCAAGGGCGGCTACTGCTCGCAGGAGCACCCCCGCGCCGCCTTCGCCGCGATGGTGACGCGGCTGGACCTCTATGTGGGCCAGCTGGTCGACAAGCTCCGCGAGAAGGGGATGCTCGACAACACGCTCATCGTCTTCGCCAGCGACAACGGCCCCCACATGGAGGGCGGCGCCGACCCCGACTTCTTCGACAGCAACGGCATCCTGCGCGGCTACAAGCGCGACCTCTACGAGGGCGGCATCCGCGTGCCGATGATCGCCGTCTGGCCCGGCCGCATCGCCCCGGGCACGACGACCGACCTGGCCTGCGCCTTCTGGGACCTCCCCTTCACCTTCGCCGACGTCGCGGGGGCTCCGGCACCCGAGGGCGACGGCATGAGCCTCCTCCCGCTGCTCGAAGGACACGAGAGCCTCCAGCCCCACCACGACCACCTCTATTTCGAGTTCATGGAGATGGACGGGCGCCAGGCCGTGCGCAGGGGGCCGTGGAAGCTACTCCACCTGAACATCCGCAGCGACGCCCCGCGCTGGGAGCTCTACAACATCGACGAAGACCCCTCGGAGCAGCACGACCGCGCCGCCGAATACCCCGACAAGGTCGAGGAGCTCCGCCAGCTCATGCGCGAGGAGCACGTCGACGATCCGGCCTGGCCGCTCTTCGGCGACAAATAGCCGCCGCTCGAAAAAAACCGGACTGCGGGGAGCAACATTGCGATGAATTTCGTAATTTTGCTCCCCGTAACGTCAACAAACCGAAACGACAAGATACCATGCTTACACTCAAGCAAATCCGCGACGACCGCGAGGCCGCCGCACGTAAGCTCGCCAAGAAGGGCGTCGACGCGGCGCCCGTCATCGACCGCATCATCGCCCTCGACGACCGCCGCAAGGCGCTCCAGGCCGAGCTCGACACGACGCTCGCCGCCCAGAACAAGGCCGCCAAGGAGATCGGCACGCTGATGAGCCAGGGCCGCCGCGAGGAGGCCGAGGAGCACAAGCGCTTCGTGGCCCAGCTCAAGGAGCAGTCGACACGCCTCCAGGAGGAGTCGCGGAGCGTCCAGGACGAGTTGCAGTCGCAGCTGGTCACGCTGCCCAACTTCCCCGCCGAGATCGTCCCCGAAGGGCGCACGGCCGAGGACAACCTCGTGGTGAAGCTCGTGGAGAACTACACCGCCCTGCCCGAGAACCCGCTGCCCCACTGGGAGCTGGCCCGCAAGTACGACATCATCGACTTCGACCTGGGCGTGAAGCTCACCGGCGCCGGCTTCCCCGTCTACAAGGGCAAGGGCGCGCGGTTGCAGCGCGCGCTGATCAACTACTTCCTCGACTGCAACACGCGGGCGGGCTATCTGGAGGTCGAGCCTCCGGTGATGGTCAACGAGGCCTCGGGCTTCGGCACGGGCCAGCTGCCCGACAAGGAGGGGCAGATGTACCACGCCACGGTCGACAACTTCTACCTCGTGCCCACGGCCGAGGTTCCCGTGACGAACATCTTCCGCGACGTGATCCTCGACGAGAAGGATTTCCCGGTGAAGATGACCGCCTACACCCCCTGCTTCCGCCGCGAGGCGGGCTCCTACGGCAAGGATGTCCGCGGCCTGAACCGCCTGCACCAGTTCGACAAGGTGGAGATCGTGCAGCTCGCGCTGCCCGACCGCTCCTACGAGGCGCTCGACGGCATGGTGGCCCATGTCGAGGGGATCGTCCGCTCGCTGGGCCTTCCCTACCGCATCCTGCGGCTGTGCGGCGGCGACATGTCGTTCACCTCGGCGCTGACCTACGATTTCGAGGTCTACTCCGAGGCGCAGAAGCGCTGGCTGGAGGTGTCGTCGGTGTCGAACTTCGAGTCGTTCCAGGCCAACCGCCTCAAGCTCCGCTACCGCGACGCCGACAAGAAGACGCAGCTGGCCCACACGCTCAACGGCTCGTCGCTGGCCCTGCCGCGCATCGTCGCCGCGCTGCTCGAGAACAACCAGACCCCCGAGGGCATCCGCATCCCCGAGGCGCTGATTCCCTACACGGGTTTTGATATTATCAAATAATATCCTTATATTTGCTTTTGCAAAAACACACAAACATTCACAAACAACCCTTACGACAATGGCTTACAAAATCACTGACTCGTGCGTCGCTTGCGGCACCTGCATCGGCGAATGCCCGGTAGAGGCTATCTCGGCCGGCGATATCTACGTGATCGATCCCGACAAGTGCATCGACTGCGGCACCTGCGCAGGCGTCTGCCCGAGCGAGGCGATCGTTTCGGAATAATCCCCCGAGCGCCCTACGCATCGATCGCCTCCTGCCTCGCGGCAGGGGGCGATCGCGGTTTAATTCCCCGCATACCCTATCGACGACGACGATGAACAATTTCGAAAAGATGACCTCGGGCCGCTGGCTCTACGGCATCCTGCCCGACATCTCGGAGGCGCTCCAGCGCACCGAAGAGCTGCTCCACCGCTTCAACGCGCTACCGCCCTCGCGCCGCGGGGAGCGCGAGGCCCTCATCCGGCAGCTGCTGGGCCGCACGGGCCAGCGCTTCGTGCTGCACAGCCCCTTCCATTGCGACTTCGGCGCGCAGATCTCGCTCGGCGAGGACTTCGTGGGCAACTTCGGCCTGACGATCCTCGACGAGGCGCCGGTCGAGATCGGCGACCGGGTCTTCATCGGTCCCCACTGCGGCCTCTACACCGTCGCCCACGCCCTCGACGCCGCGCAGCGAAGCGCCGGCGTCATGCGCTCGCGCCCGATCCGCATCGGCGACGACGTGTGGATCGGCGGCCACTCGGTCATCCTGCCCGGCGTCACGATCGGCGACGGCACGGTCATCGGCGCCGGGAGCGTCGTCACGCGCGACATCCCCGCGGGAGTCGTCGCCGCGGGCAACCCCTGCCGCGTCATCCGCCCCATCGGCCCCGGCGACCGCATCGCCGAGGAGGAGATCCTATGACGCGGCTCCTCGCGCTCGTCCTGCTGCTCCTGACGGCCGCCTGCTCGCCGCGGCACCGCGCGCTCCGGCGGCAGATCGACCGAGCGTGCGAGACGCTCGACGCCCGCACGGGCGTCGCCGTCCGCCTCGCCGACGGCACGCTGCTGCTCCGCGGCGACACGCTGCTGCCGATGATGAGCCTCTTCAAGTTCCCGGTGGCGCTGGCCGTGCTCGACCGCGCCGCCGCCCGGAGGCTGCCGCTCGACACGCCGCTCGACGTCGACCCCGAATGGCTCGATGCGGATACCTACAGCCCCCTGCGCGACTCGCTGCCTCCCTCGGGAGGCACGGTGCCGCTCTCGGAGCTGCTCCGCTACTGCGTCTCGCTGAGCGACAACATCGCCTGCGACCGCCTCATCCCTTCGCGGGCGGAACGGAGGCCATCGACGCCTACGTCCGCCGGCTCGGCATCGACGGCATCCGCATCGTGGCCACCGAGCGGACGATGCACCTCGACATCGCGAACCAGCGGCTCAACGTCGCCCGCCCCTCGGCGCTCTGCGCGCTCTTCGAACGGTTTCTGGAGGGCGGTCTGCTGCCGCCCGGGCACGACGCGCTGCTCCACCGCCTGCTGCGCGAAACGGCGACGGGTCCCGACAAGCTCCGCGCGGGCATCCCCGACGGCACGGTGCTGGGCCACAAGACCGGTTCGTCGGACCGCACGGCCGACGGGCGGCGCATCGCCGACAACGACGCGGGCTACGCGGTGCTGCCCGACGGAGGCACCTGCATCCTCGCGGTGCTGGTCACCGACTCGCGCGAGGACGACGCGACCAACGCCGCGCTGATCGCCCGCATCGCCCGGCTCGTCGCGCAGGAGCGGTGACGTGTACGCGCTTCGGGGCCATCCGAAGCGCGGCGACCTGCAGCCACCCCGGGCGAGGCCGCATCGCTCGCTACCGCCCACATGCGGACCCTCGCCGGCTACGGTCCGAGAAAAGACTACAACACCCAAAAGGATAATTCCGAACGAAACGAAAGAGGCTGTCTGACCGAAGTCAGACAGCCTCTTTCGTATACGGAACCGTCACTCCTCGGGAAGACCGGCCGTGCCCCACTTCTTGTTGGGCTCGGGTCCGAGCCAGAGTTCGAGCCGGCCGCCGCGGGCGAACTCCTCGTGCGGAAACCAGAAGCGCTTCAGCTCGCGGCCGTTGAGCCGGGCACGCTGGATGTAGACGTTCTCCGGCGAGTTGCCGTAGGTGCGGATGGTGAAGGTGTCGCTCCGGTCGGCGGGGTAGTAGCGCTTGTCGAGCGTGATGCGCACCTCGTCGAAGACGGGCGAGGTGATCTCGTAGACGGGATCGGCCGCCGCCGTGCCGCGCACGCTGAACAGACCCATCGACATCAGGGCGCTCACGCCGCCCATCTGACCCTGGTCCTCGTCGTGACCGCCGTAGCCGCGGTCGGGCGTCGTGGCGCCGTAGGCCTGCTCGTTGACGCGGCGCACCCAGTACTGCGTGAGCCACGGCTGGCCGCCCCAGCTGAATACGTGGGCGTTGGAGCAACCCGGCTGGTTGGCGTAGCTGACATACCCCGTGCCGTAGCCGAAGACGAAGTCCTGCGGCGCGGCCTGGCGGAAGGCGTAGTCGAGCTTGCGGCAGAACGCGTCGCCGCCTCCCATGAGCGAGGCGAGCTCGGGCAGCTGGTGCGAGACGCTCCACGTGGCCTGCCAGGCATTGGCCTCGATCCAGCCCCGCCCCTCGAGCGGGTCGTCGTGGAGCCACCTACCCTCCTCGTCCTTAGGGAAGACGAGCTGCTGCTCGGGCCGGTAGAGCACGCTCCACCCCTGCGAGCGGCGGAGGAAGCGGTCGGCATCGTCGTCGAGCCCGAGGCGGCGGGCCATCTGCGCGAGGGCCCAGTCCTGAAAGGCCGATTCGAGCGTCATCCCCGCATTACCGGGCTGGTATCCGTGCTCGATGTAGAAGTCGCCGATGCCCATCATGCCGCCCGGGGCGTGGTTGCGCTTCATGGCCTCGAAGGCGTGCATCGGATCGCACTTGGTCATCAGCCCCTTGTTGTAGGCCGAGACGATGAGCGGCGTGGCGGGGCAGCCCGACATGATGTAGGTGTAGCCGCCGGCGCAGGGGCCGCGCGGGATCAGGCCGCCGTTGTCGGCGTAGCGGATCATCGAGGCCGCCATCTCGTCGAGCATGACGGGCCATCCCAGTCCCCAGAGGATGTTGAGGTTCCACTGCGTGAGCCAGAAGGCGTCGGAGTTGTACATGTGGTGGAGGACCTCGCCCTCGGCGTCGCGCGGAAGGGTGCGGGTCTTCACCCGGATGTTGCGCGTGAAGGAGTAGTAGCGCTCGCCGTCGGTCAGGTCGGGGTACTCGCCGTTCACGTCGTCGATCTTGTGACGTCCCAGCAGCACGTGCCACAGGTCGGTGTAAAACTTCGTGCGCTGGGCCTGCGTGCCGCCGGAGACGGCGATGCGGCCGAGCCAGTCGTTCCACTCGCGCTGCGAGGCGCCGCGCACGGCGTCGAAGTCCCACGTCGTGGCCTCGCTGTCGAGGTTGAGGCGGGCATTGTCGATGCTGACGTAGGAGATGGCCGTGCGCAGCGCGAGGCGGTCGCCCGCGCGCACGGCATAGCGGGCCGAGACGCCCGAGGTGGGCGAGTCGAGGTAGCTCAGCTCCTCGCGCTCGTGGCGGCGCGTGATCTTCGACGAACCCTCGAAGTGCCGCACGTCGCTGTAGCGGCAGCTGTCGGCCCAGCCGTCGAGCCGCTCGAAGGGGCGGTCGAAGCGGACCACGAAGTAGACCTTCACGTTCTCGGGACCGCCCCAATGGCGGCCGTAGGTGTCGAAGCTGCCCTCGATCTCGGTATCGCTCACGCGCTCGACGCGGGCGTTGCGCATGGTGGTCGAGGCGAGGTAGCCGCCGAGGTTGATCAGGATGTCGGCCTCGTCGTCGCGCGTGAAGATGAAGCGGTACATGCCCGTGCGGTCGGTTGCCGTCTGCTCGACCCAGACGCCGTACTTCTGAAGATAGAGGCGGTGGTAGCCCGGCTGGGCGATCTCGTCCTCGTGCAGAAAGGAGGATTTCCAGTGCTCCTCGCCCGCCGTGGGGTCCACGCCGCCCGTGGTGGGCATGAGCGTGAGCCCGGCGATGACCCAGTTGTGGATCTGCGGGAAGCCGAGCACCTCGGTCGAGTTGTAGTTGTAGCCGCCGCCGTACTGGTTGCGGTTGCGCGTGAGCGGGGCGGCGCCGATCATGCCGAAGGGCTGGCTGCCCGTCACGAAGAAGAAGTAACGCCCCTTGGTGGTCTCGATGAAGGGGTCGACCTGCGAGACGAAATCGCCGGCCGCCTCGGCCGGGGGAAAGGCCTCGATCTCAGAAAGGCCCGTGTAGGAGCCTACGGCGTCGTTCGCCTCGAAACGCACCCACCTGACCCGCTTGGGTTCGAACTCCACCACCTTCGGATCGCCGTTGTTGGGGATGCCCACCACGCCGATCCGGCTGCCGTCGCTGAAGTAGAGGTCGCCGCCGGCGGTGTGGGCATCGAGCGCGGGGCGGTCGTAGAGGATGATCCTGGAGAGGGTCACCTCCTCGTCCCAGTCGAGACGCACCCACGGGAAGGGAAGCTTCTGCCAGTAAGGCATCACGGCGTCGGAGACCCACTCGCCCCCGTGTTCGAGGCGGATGAGGCCGTCGTTGACCTTCGAGGCGTCGCCGTCGCCATAGGACGACGAAGCGGTGGCCCGGGCCAGCGGCGCGAGGTTACGGGTTCCGCCCCGGACGGCGGATCCCGAGAGGACGAGGACGAAGAAAAGAAGCAAGACTTTTTTCATAGATCGGGAGTTTGTGCGAACAAATACACGTTTTCTTCAGACAAAGATAGCGAACGCAACCCTGATCTACAAACAAAACGACACAAAATGATTGAACATACCATCGAAACAACACTATTCTGCGCGCTGCGGGTTCCGGATGGCAGGATCGACAAAAGAATCGGCCCGCAGCCGGCGGAGGCGGCTTTTCGAGCCAATGCGAGAGGAGCCGCCCTTCGCCCGGGAGTGACAGCCGGCTACTCGTAGAGCAGATACCGGGCCCGCAGGGTGCGGTAGGATGCGAGGTCGGCCTGCCAGCGGGCGCGGATCGCCTCGGCCGAGGCGCCGGCGAGGATCATCTCGCGCACGTAGCCGACGCCCACCAGCTTCTCGAAGATCGGCTTGAAGAACCCGGCGCCCAGCCCCAGCCGCCGGTAGGCGTCGACCAGGTAGTCGAGCCGGAACCCCAGGGCCCGCGCCTCGTCCATCGGCATCGCGCTCAGGTCGTACCCATAGCAACGTTCGCCGTCGAAAAGCGGCTGGCGGGCCCCCGCCGTCGGCCGGGGCGTAAACGAAAAGTCGCACCCGCGGAGCGCCGGATGGCCGTAGCACTCGAAAGGACGGTCGGTTCCGCGCCCGACGCTCAGGACCGTGCCCTCGAAGAGGCACAACGTCGGGTAGAGGTAGACCGACCGCTGCGTCGGCAGGTTGGGCGACGGAGCCACGGGGAGCACGTATTCGGTGGCGTGGGTATAGTTGCGGCAGGCGACGACCGTCAGCGCACAGGGTTTCGCCCACCCCTCGCCCACGGCCATGCGGGCGATCTCGCCCATCGTCAGGCCGTGCAGCACGGGAAGGGGCAGCGCCCCGACGCCCGATCGGTAGCGCATGTCCAGAAGCGGTCCGTCGACCTTGTCGCCGTGGGGGTTGGGGCGGTCGAGAATCACCACCTCGCGGCCGAAGTCGGCGCACGCCTCCATCATCCGCAACATGGATATATAATAGGTATAGAAGCGCAGCCCCACGTCCTGCATGTCGACCAGTAGCACGTCGAACGACCGCATGGCCTCGTCCGACGGGCGCTGCGCATTGCCGTCGTAGAGCGAGCGGATGGCGACACCGGTCCGCTCGTCGACCGAGCTGCGGACCGCATCGCCGGCGTCGGCCGTCCCGCGGAAGCCGTGTTCGGGCGAGAAGATCGCCCTTAGGTCGAACCCCCGCGCATGGAGCAGGTCGACCAGATGGACCCGCCCCGCGGCATCGGCCTCGACGCCGCAGCCGGGCATCGCGACCACGGCCGTGTGGTTGGCCAGCACCGCCACGCGCCGCCCGCGCAGCAGCGGGAAATAGGCTGCCGTGTCGGTCATGCCGACCAGCACCTCCTGCGACGATGCCGGCGCCGGGACGGACGCGGCGAAGAGGAGGAGCAGCGAAAAAAAGAGCTGTTTCATGCGACAGAGAGTGAAAGGGTGAAAGGCCGGCCGCAGCCGACGCGGACCAAGCCGGACGGGAACGGGCAGGTGCGGGCGGGTGCAGAGCCGGAACGGGCCGATGCGGCACCGGGACACGGAAACACCAGGACGGGTGTGCGCACAAACGCAGGGCGGACCGGGCAGGCCGGGGAGGCGCTGGGACACAGACCGGGGCGGACGGGGCGAGCGGACGGGACGCAGGTCGGACACAGGCGCAGCCGACGCAGGCCGAGCCGGACGGGGCGAGGCGCCGGACGCAGCCGACGCGGGCCAAGCCGGACGAGGTGAGGTACCGGACGCAGCCGACGCAGGCCGGGCAGGTTGCGGCGCAGAGGGACTACGCGCAATCAGACCGTCCCGCCGTACTCCATCAGGTAGGCCTTGATGAATGCGTCGAGTTCGCCGTCCATCACCGCCTCGACGGCCGAGGTCTGTACCCCCGTGCGGTGGTCCTTGACACGGCGGTCGTCGAAGACGTAGGAGCGGATCTGCGACCCCCACTCGATCTTCTTCTTCGAGGCCTCGAGGGCCTGCTGCGTGGCCATGCGCTTGTCCAGCTCGCGCTGGTAGAGCTTCGACCGCAGGATGCGCATCGCATTCTCGCGGTTCATGAGCTGCGAGCGGGTCTCCATGTTCTCGATCAGGTATTCGATCGGCTCGCCCGTGTCGGCGTCCTTGCCGTGGTAGCGCAGGCGCACGGCCGTCTCGACCTTGTTGACGTTCTGCCCGCCGGCACCCGACGAGCGGAAGGTGTCCCACTCGATATCGGCGGGGTTGATCTTGATCTCGATCGTGTCGTCGACCGCCGGCGAGACGAAGACCGAAGCGAAGGTCGTCTGGCGCTTGTTGTTGGCGTTGAAGGGCGAGAGGCGCACCATGCGGTGGACGCCGTTCTCGCTCTTGAGGTAGCCGTAGGCGAAGTCGCCCTCGAATTCGAGCGTGCACGACTTGACGCCCACCTCGTCGCCCGCCTGGTAGTCGAGCACCTTGACCTTGTAGCCGTGGGCCTCGCCCCAGCGGGTGTACATGCGCAGGAGCATCGAGGCCCAGTCGAGCGCCTCGGTGCCGCCGGCCCCGGCGTTGATATCCATGATGGCGCCCAGCTTGTCCT
>CANASP010000011.1 GCA_947364365.1 uncultured Alistipes sp. | reverse complement strand
GGCCGCTGCGAAGGTTGGGAGTCGTTCGGGGCGGCTTCTTTGCTCTGTTTGTGGTTGGTCTGGGGCGGCGATTTCTCCGTCTTCCAAAGGTGGTTGCGAAGGATGTGAGTGGTTCGGGGCGCCTGCTTTGCTCTACTTGTGATATAATTGTAGTCTGAGGTTGGCTGTGAACCCTTGGGCTGGTATTGGGTGTAAAACGGCGGGGCTGGGGATGCTGCGGGGTATTTCGAGGCGGGCGAATGGGCTATGTGAGCTGGTCGGTGCGGGAGGCGATAAAAAGCGGGTGGGGTATTGCGGTGTGCGCCGAGGTGGACGGGACGTTGCGTCTGCGACTTGCCGGGTGTGTGCTTTTGGGAAAGCGGCAGCTGTCGATATTGCCTGCGATTCGGGTTGGTTGTTCGTGGCAATCTGAAAATGGTGGTTCGTAGGCGAATAGATGGCGGCAGTTCTCTTGCTCTGCATTGTCTCGTCGGTTAGCGGGGATAGGCTTTTCTCTGCATCGGGAAATCAGCGAGCGCGTAGGCCGATGTATTCTTCATCGGTGCCCTGGTGGGCGCGGTCTTCACGCAAAACCAGTTCTACATCCGCCGCTTCCAGGACAAGGCGTCGAAACAGCTGGGCAAGCTCTACTACAACGACTGGGGCCTGGAATCCTTCGGCAAGCGACTGGCGCGGGCCACCGAGCCGATGCCGCAGTACGAAGGCGAAGCCCAGGCGTGGTACGACGAGCATCGGGTGCTGGAAGACTACGAGGGACGGAAGGTTACGATCGACGAGAAAGTCTTCGCAACGCATACTACCGGGTCGCACTCGATGCGTGTGGAGCTGCTCGAGGCAGTGCCCGAGATCCTGAAAAACCCCGACGAGGTGTGGCTGAACGATTATGTGAATGCGTTTAAAAATCTAAACTTTATAAAGTTTTATGAGGGAAAGGTGATCAACGTGATTTGCGAGGTGGAGGAGGATCTCGAATACCATATAACTACATGGTTTGAGATTATTCAGAAGCCAAAATTAAGAAATAAGCCTTCCCCCAGCGAACGATACAAGGATCCGAGGTGGCGGTATCGACGGGGGCTGCTTATAAAAAAATCGTAGCACTATGTCTTTGCGTCCGGCCGTACTGTCGTTTGCTGCGGGATCGCGTCTCGCGTGCATTCTCAACGGCTTGGATAGCCAGTGCCATAGTGCTGCTTCGGGTTGATATATTCTCCTCCGATCAAATATTCCGCACAAATCCACCACCCGCGAGGATTTGTCATATTAACGGCCGAAAAATACACTTCACGACAAAAGTAGTAAAAAAATATGAAAATCAATATTTCGGGGGAGCTGTCCGACAAAATATCGGAAATCTTCGGGCAGCTCCCGGAACTCATCGCGGAGCTCGCGGGTCAGTATTTCCAGGATGCCTTTACGCGGAAGGCCTTCGACGGCAACCCGTGGCCGCAGAACAAGGACCCGCGGCGGCAGGGTTCGGAGCTCGTCAAGTCGGGCGCCCTGCGCGGGAGCTTGAGCGTCGTGAAGCTCCCGGACAAGGTCGTCGTCTCCTTCGGCAACGAGAAGGTCGGCTACGCCCAGGTGCACAACGAAGGCTTCGACGGCGAGGTCGTCGTCCCGGCGCATGTTCGCCGCACGCGGCGCGGCGAGCAGCAGGTCCGCGCCCACACGCGGCACATGCGCATCCCGCAGCGGCAGTTCCTGGGCGAGGCGCAGGAGCTCGACGAGCTGCTCCAGACGGAGATCGAGGCACTGGTGAAGTTTGCCGCCGGTTGTGCCCGAACTGGTGGATCGAATCGAGAGAAACGGAGTGTGCGGTGTCGGTTTGTCTCCGCGGAGCATCTTGTCCGCCGGACGGATCGGCCGTGGGACTATTCAGCCTGCACGGCCTCCAAAGCCTCGCGCAGCGCTTCGTAGGTTACCGGTGGCCGGTCGGTGAAGACGCGGCGGATGATCCGGTCGGGGCCGACGAGGTAGATGCGCGGAATGCCCGAGCGGGCGAAGAGGCGGTAGACCGCCCGGTCCTCCTGGGCGGAGTAGGGGAGCGTGAGTCCTTCGGACAGCCAGTAGGCCGCCACGGCATTGGCGCTTTCTTCGCGGCTGATGCAGTAGACGGAGAGCGAGGGGTTCGCTTCGTCGTAGAGGCGCTGGATAACCGGAAGCGCCTGGCGGCAATCGGCGCAGCCGGTATGGAAGAAGACGAGCAGCGAGATTCGGCCGCTCAACATGTGCGCGTCGAGCGGAGTGCCGTCGTCCATCCGGACCGAGAAGACGGGAACCGCGTCGCCGGGCTGCAACTCGGCACCCTCCTCCTCGCGGTCGGAGATGCAGGCCGTGAGGAAGAGGGGCAGAACGAGCCGCAGCAGCAGGCTCCGAAGACGTCGTTCGCGGAACATCGGTGGGCAGGGTAACGATTTGCGGAATGATGCCGGGCGTGTGTTGCAAAGATGCACTCTTCGGATTCATCCGAAGAGTAGCGACCCACAACTACCCGGCGCGGAGGGCTGCTTCCCGAGCAGCGCGAGAGAAGCACCTCCGCCGGTTGCGGTCCGAGAACTGCGCAAAAGCCTCCGTGGGCAGCAGGGCGGGCCGCCGCGCTTCGGGAAACCCCGAAGCGTGTTTACCGGCTCCCGCCGCGATCTGCCGCATCGCTCTTTCGGAGCATCTTGCCGAAGGCGCGGTCGTCGCCGTCGTTGGGCGCCGGTTCTATCCCCAACAGGCGGCAGAGCAGCAGGTACATGTTGTGGTTCTGGAACGAGCGCTGGCGGTATCCCTTGCGGAAGGCGGGCCCCGTGCCGTAGAACACCATGTGCATGTCGCGGTCGCGGTTGTCGAATCCGTGGTTTCCGCGTTTGCGGAGCGGACGGTCCGTGGGGGCGTAGTCGAGCGTCCACCCCGTTTCGGGGATTGCGATGAGGGTCGTGAGCCGATCGCCGTTGGTGCCGTAGTGGAAACGGGCGGGCATCTTCTCTCGGCGCCATGCTCGGATATGTCCGTTGCGGCGCAGCGTGCGGAGCGCGTCGTCGACATACTCCTCGCGGACCTCGATCCCGAACGGATTGCCGCCTACGGTGCGAATGACCTGCGTCGTGTCGAGCAGCCGGTAGAGGTTGATGTAGCGCTCGGGCGCGAGCTCCGCCATTCCGTGGTCGGCCGTGACGATGAAGTTGATCCGGTCGAAGACGGGCGAACGGCGGATCTCGCGGAAGAAGTAACACAGCACCGAATCGATATGCTCGGCCTGCGCCACGGCCTCGGGCGACGTGGGGCCGTAGGTGTGCATGACGGCGTCGGGCTGTTCGAAGTACCACATCACCAGGTCGGGAATCTGCTCCTCGGGCCGGGTCATGGCCGAGATCACCCAGTCGGCCCGCTCGTAGTAGGTGGGCTTGTCGGAGTAGCGGGTCCAGAGGGTGGCCTGTCGTCCGCCGATGGGCACCTCGCTGCCGGGCCACATGAAGATATGGGCCGTGAGTCCCTGCCGCTCGGCCGTGTTCCAGATCGGCTCGCCGCCCCAGAATCCCGGGATCCGGACATCCTGCGGGTTGAATACCGAGAGCTCGCGTTCCTGCGTGCGGTCGTAGAAGTTGTTGTTGACTACGCCGTGGTGGTCGGGATGGAGTCCCGTGGCCATCGCATAGTGGCTCGGGAAGGTGTTGGACGGGTAGATGGGGTAGGTCTCCGCATAGCTGCCGACGCGTTTGAGCGAGTCGAGCGTCGGTGTGTGGGCCCTATCGGCCAGGTCCCAGCGGAAGGCGTCCATCGAGAGGATGACGGCATATTGCTTCCCGGCCGGAGCCTCGGTGCGGGACGCTTTGCGCGATGCGGCGCAGCTGCCGAGCAGCAGGAGCGAGAGAAGGGCGAGGTGACGCATGGCCTATCGGGTTGCGAAACGGTAGATGCAGGTTTGCGTGTAGCGCTCGCCGGGGCGGAGCGTCGTCGAGGGGAAGGCCTCGTGGTTGGGGGCGTCGGGGAACTTCTGCGCCTCGAGGGCGATCGACTCGCGGAAGCGCAGCGGGCGGCCGTACTTGCCCGCCGTGGCGCCGTCGAAGAAGTTGCCGCTGTAGAACTGGATGCCCGGCTGGTCGCTCCAAACCTCCATCACGCGGCCTGTCGTCGGTTCGTAGACCGAGGCGATCGGCTCCACGTCGCTGTCGCTCCGACGGTCGACGACCCAGTTCAGGTCGTAGCCGCGGCCGTTGTGCAGCTGCTCGTCGTCGGCGTCGATGCGGGCTCCGATCGCCGTCGGCGTGCGGAAGTCGAAGGGCGTCCCCTCCACGTCGGCGATCTCGCCCGTGGGGATCAGCCTCTCGTCGACCGGGACGATCCGGCTGGCGCGGATCATCAGCTCGTGGTCGAGGATCGTTCCGCGACCTTCGCCTGCGAGGTTGAAGAAGGAGTGGTGCGAGAGGTTGACGACGGTCGGACGGTCGGTCGTCGCTTCGTAGTCGATGCGGAAGGCGTTGTCGTCGGTGAGCGCGTAGGTCATCGTGATATCGAGGTTTCCGGGGAAGCCCTCCTCGCCGTCGCCGTGGAGGTAGTGGAGCACGAGGCGGTCGTCGCTCTGCTCCACGACGTCCCACACCACGCGGTCGAGACCCGTCTGGCCGCCGTGGAGCGTCTGGCCGTGGTCGTTCTGCGGCAGCGTGTAGCGCTCGCCGTCGAGCGAGAACGCACCGTCGGCGATGCGGTTAGCCACGGGGCCTACGACGGCGCCCAGGAAGCGCTCGCCCGTGTTGTTCACATAGCGGTCGAGGGTTTCGTAGCCCAGTACGATGTCGTCGAGACGGCCGTCGCGGTCGGGGGTCCAGAGCGCGACGACGCGGGCGCCGTAGTTGGTGACCTGCATGCAGAGGTCGCCCGCACGGAGCGTGTAGAGCCCCACGGGGCGGTTGTCGATCGTCGCCTCGAAGGCCGATGCGGGGATCAGGGCGATTTCCTCCCGGGGTGCCTGCCGGCAACCGACGAGGAGCCCAGCGAGGGCGCTGCACAGTAGAAGCTGTTTCATGTCGGAAAAGAGTCGTTGTTTTTACGACGACGAAGTTACGAAAAAAGCGCCCCTTTTGCAAGGGGCGCCTTTCGGTTTTCGCGGATCGGGCGCAGGGCTCGGTGCGGTTCGGCCGGATGGTCCGAAACCGCTCGGGGCGGATGGCCGCGGTGCCGGATCGGATCCGCTATTTGTCCATGTAGCTCTTGATGTAGTGGTGGTGCGAACCCCAGCGCTCGAAGGCCGCGCGGTCGAGCTCCTCGCGGGCCGACGGGTGGGCGATCGAGATGAGCAGGCGCGCACGCTCCTGCATGGTCTTGCCGTAGAGATCCACGGCACCGTACTCGGTGACGAACCAGTGGATGTGGTTGCGCGTGGTGACCACGCCGGCGCCGTCGAGCAGCGTCGGGCAGATCTTCGACACGCCCTTGTTGGTGATCGACGGCATGGCGATGATCGCCTTGCCGCCCTTCGACAGCGAGGCGCCGTAGACGAAGTCGATCTGACCGCCCACGCCCGACCAGAACTTCGTGCCGAGCGAGTCGGCGCACACCTGGCCCGTGAGGTCGATCTGCAATGCCGAGTTGATCGCCACGAAGCGGTCGTTCTGCGAGATGATGTAGGGGTCGTTGGTGTAGCCCACGTCCATCATCAGCACGCCGGGGTTGTCGTCGATGAAGTCGTATACGGTCTTCGAACCCATGAGGAACGTCGAGACCATCTTGCCCGGGTCGGTCTTCTTGGCCTCGCCGTTCACGACGCCCTTCTCGACCAGAGGCAGCACGCCGTCGGCGAACATCTCGGTGTGGATACCCAGGTTCTTGTGGCCGCCCAGCTGGCTCAGCACGGCGTTGGGGATGGCGCCGATACCCATCTGGAGCGTGGCGCCGTCCTCGATCAGCGCGGCGCAGTGCTTGCCGATGGCGGTCTCGACCTCGTTGGGGGTCGAGAAGTGGGCCTCGATCAGCGGCGTGTCGTCCTCGACGAAGATGTCGATCTTCGACAGGGGGATCATCGCCTGGCCGAAGGCGCGGGGCACGTGCTTGTTGATGACGGCGATCACGTGGTCGGCGCACTCGACGGCCGCCAGCGTGGCGTCGACCGACGTGCCGAGCGACACGTAGCCGTGCTTGTCGGGCGGGCAGACCTGGATCATCGCCACGTTGCACGGCACGGCGCCGCAGCGGTAGAGGCGCTGCGTCTCCGAGAGGAAGATCGGAATGTAGTCGGCATGGCCGCTCTGCGTGACCTTGCGGACGTTGGCGCCCACGAAGAACGAGTCGAGCTGGAAGATGCCTTCGAATTTGGGATCGGCATAGGGTGCCGGACCCTCGGTGTGAAGGTGGTGGACATGCACGTCCTTCAGTTCGCCGGCCTCGCCGCGAGCGCACATGGCGTTGATCAGACACTGAGGCGCCGATGCCACGGAGCTCAGATGGACGTGGTCGCCCGATTTGATGACCTTGACGGCCTCCTCGGGAGTGGTAAAGTGAATGGGTGTAGTCATTACCTTTTGAAGTTATGAGAGTTAGTGGTTGTTGGTGTCCTATTTGCGTTTTACCTCGACCTGCTCGTAGCCCTCGACGATGTCGCCCACGCGCACGTCGTTGAACGACTCGATGTTCAGACCGCAGTCCTGACCCGAGGAGACCTCCTTGACGTCGTCCTTGAAGCGCTTGAGCGAGCCGAGCTTGCCGGTGTAGATGACGATACCGTCGCGGATCACGCGGATCGGGGTCGAGCGCTGGAGCTTGCCCTCGCGCACGACGCATCCGGCGACGGTGCCGACCTTCGAGATGCGGAAGATCTCCAGCACCTCGACCGAGGCGACGATCTCCTCCTTCATCACCGGCTCCAGCATGCCCTCGATGGCGTCCTTGATGTCGTTGATCGCATCGTAGATGATCGAGTAGAGACGGATCTCGATCTCCTCCTTCTCGGCCACCTTACGGGCGGCTGCCGACGGGCGGACCTGGAAGCCGACGATGATGGCGTTCGACGCGGCGGCCAGCAGGACGTCCGACTCCGAGATCTGACCCACGGCGGCGTGGATGACGTTGACCTGCACGGTCTCCTTCGAGAGCTTGATGAGCGATCCCGACATGGCCTCGACCGAACCGTCGACGTCGCCCTTGACGATGATGTTGAGCTCCTTGAACGAACCGATGGCGATGCGGCGGCCGATCTCGTCGAGCGTCACGTGCTTCTGAGTCATCAGACCCTGCATGCGCTGCAACTGCTCGCGCTTGTTGGCAATCTCGCGCGCCGAGCGGTCGTCCTCCATCACGTTGAAGGTGTCGCCGGCCTGCGGGGCGCCGTTGAGTCCCAGCACCTGCACGGGGGTCGAGGGTCCCGCCTCGAGGACCTTCTTGCCGTTCTCGTTGAACATGGCCTTCACGCGGCCCGTGTTCGTACCCGAGAGGATCACGTCGCCAATGCGCAGCGTGCCGCTCTGCACGAGTACCGTCGAGACGTAGCCGCGCCCCTTGTCGAGCGTCGACTCGATGACCGTACCCACGGCCTTCTTGTTGGGGTTGGCCTTCAGCTCGAGCATCTCGGCCTCGAGCAGCACCTTCTCCAGCAGCTTGTCGAGGTTCAGGCCCTTCTTGGCCGAAACCTCCTGGTCCTGGTATTTGCCGCCCCACGACTCTACGAGGTAGTTCATCTGCGAGAGCTGCTCCTTGATGTGCTCGGGGTTGGCGTTCGGCTTGTCGATCTTGTTGATGGCGAAGACCATCGGCACGCCTGCGGCCTGCGCGTGGTTGATCGCCTCGACCGTCTGGGGCATCACGCTGTCGTCGGCCGCCACGATGATGATCGCCACGTCCGTGACGGCGGCACCGCGGGCGCGCATGGCCGTGAAGGCTTCGTGGCCCGGCGTATCGAGGAAGGTGATCTTCTGGCCGTTGAGCTCCACGCTGTAGGCGCCGATGTGCTGCGTGATACCGCCGGCCTCGCCCTCGATGACGTTGGTCTTGCGGATGTTGTCGAGCAGCGAGGTCTTACCGTGGTCGACGTGGCCCATCACCGTGACGATCGGCGGACGCGAGACGAGGTCCTCCTCCTTGTCGCCCTCTTCGGCGATCGCCTCCTGGATCTCCACCGAGACGAACTCGACCTTGTAGCCGAACTCCTCGGCCACGACCACCAGCGCTTCGGCGTCGAGACGCTGGTTGATCGACACCATCAGACCCAGGTTCATGCAGGCCGAGATGACCTCCATGGGCGAGACGTTCATCATGGTGGCCAGCTCGCTGACCGTGACGAACTCGGTGACCTTGAGCGTCGAACGTTCCATCTCCGAACGCTCCATCTGCTCGTTCATGCGCTCGGCGGCCGCCTCGCGCTTGTCGCGGCGGTGCTTGGCGCCCGTATTCTTGGCACCCTTGGCCGTCAGACGGGCCAGGGTGTCCTTCACCTGCTTCGAAACCTCCTCGTCGCTCACTTCGGGCCGCACGACGGGCTTCGGGCTCTTGTTCTTGTTTTTGCTGCGACGGCCCTCGCCCGGCTTGGGCTGGTTCTGGCCGCCCGGACGGTTGCGGTCGTTCGAGTTGCTCGATCCGCCCTGACCGCCCTGGCCCGAACGGTTGCCTCCCTGGCCGCCGCCCTTCTGGGCCTTGTTGACATCGACCTTCTCCTTCTGGAGACGCTTGCGCTTGTGCTTGCCGCCCGGAACGAAGCCCGACACGTCCATCGTGCCGAGTACCTGCGGCCCGGTGAGGGTCGCGATCTCCGGCCGGAAGACGTTGTCCTTCGGCGGTTCGGGCTTGGCAGCCTCTGCGGCCTTCTCCGCCTGGGGAGCCGGGGTCGGAGCCGGAGCCGGAGCCGCTGCGGGGGCTGCCGCAGGGGTTTCGACGGCCTTGGGAGCCTCCGTCACGGGGGCTTCGGGGGCCTTCGTCACGACCGTGGCCGGCGTTGCGGCCGGCGCTGCCGGCGCCTCGGGGCGTTTAACCTCGGTGGGGCGTGCCGGTGCCATCTCGGCGGGCTTGACGGCGGGAGCCTCCGGCTTGGGGGTCGGCGCTGCCGCGGGTTTGGCCTTGGGCTTGGGCGAGAGGTCGATCTTGCCCAGGATGCGGGCCTGTTGCACCTCGTCCTTGATGCTGATGACGTTGCTCTTGATCACCACCTCGCGCTCCTCTTCTCTCTGCTGCTTCTTTGCCTCTTCGAGCGTGATGGTGGTCTGCTTCTGCGCGATGCGCTCGCGCACCGAGTCGCGGGCGCCGGCGGCGCTGCGGTTGGAGCCGAACTCCTTCTCCAGAATGGCGTACGTGTCGGCGTCGACCAGCGTGTTGGGCGACCCGTCGCTCTTGATGCCCTTCTTGTGCAGGAAGTCCGTGATGGTGTTCAGACCGACCTTGAACTCCTTTGCAACCTGAATGAGCCTTAATTTTCTTTCATTCCCCATATCGTGTGTTCTCCTTTCTTTCGGTTTTGGTGATTACTCTTCGAATTCGGCCTTGAGGATCTCTACGACCTTCTGGGCCTGCTCGATCTCCAGGTCGGCACGGGCGGCGATCTCCTCGACGGCGAGCTCCAGGACGCTCTTGGCTGTGTCGCATCCGGCGCTCTTCAGCGCGTCGATGATCCACGGATCGATCTCGTCGGCGAACTCCGTGAGGGCCACGTCCTCCTCCTCGACCTCGCGGTAGACGTCGATGTCATAGCCGGTGAGCATCTTCGAGAGGCGGATGTTCAGACCGCCCTTGCCGATGGCCAGCGACACCTGGTCGGGCTTGAGGTAGACCGAAGCGGTCATCTTCTCCTCGTCGAGGGTGATCGACGAGATCTTGGCCGGGTTGAGCGAGCGCTGGATCATCAGCTGCGTGTTGGCCGTGTAGTTGACCACGTCGATGTTCTCGTTGCGCAGCTCCTTGACGATCGAGTAGATGCGCGAGCCCTTCATGCCGACGCAGGCACCCACCGGGTCGATGCGCTCGTCGTAGGACTCCACGGCCACCTTGGCCCTTTCGCCCGGGATGCGCACGATCTTCTTGATGGTGATCAGCCCGTCGAAGATCTCCGGTACCTCCTGCTCGAAGAGCCGCTCAAGGAACTGGTTGGCCGTGCGCGAAAGGATGATGCGGGGCTGGTTGTTGTTCATCTCCACCGACTTGACGATCGCCTTGATCGTATCGCCCTTGCGGTAGAAGTCATTGGGAATCTGCTCGGCCTTGGGGAGGATCAGCTCGTTGTCCTCGTCGTCGAGGATCAGCACCTCCTTCTTCCATACCTGATAGACCTCGCCGGTGATGATCTCGCCCACCTTTTCCGAGTACTTCTCGTAGAGGTTGGCCTTCTCCAGGTCGAGGATGCGCGAGGCGAGGTTCTGGCGCAGCGACAGCACCGTGCGGCGGCCGAACGAGGCGAGTTTGATCTCGTCGGCGTACTCGTCGCCGATCTCGTAGGTGGGGTCGATGGCCTTCACCTCCGAAACGGCGATCTGGGCGTTGGGGTTCTCCACGGCGCCGTCCTCGACGACGGTGCGGTTGCGCCAGATTTCGAGGTCGCCCTTCTCGGGGTTGATGATCACGTCGAAATTCTCGTCCGTCTCGTACTGTTTCTGCAGGGCGTGACGGAAAACGTCCTCCAGCACGCCGATCATCGTGGGCTTGTCGATGTTCTTCAGCTCCTTGAACTCCGCAAAGTTGCTGATCAGGTTCAGATTGTCCATGTTGCTTTATTTCGTTTTTCGATTATTGTTCTTACTTGAAGTCGAGATACTCTTTCGTGTATTTGATCTCGTCGAAGCCGTAGCGGCGCACGACGGTGACCGTCTGCTTGCGTTTCTTGCCTTCGACGGCCTGCTTTTCGTCGTAGGAAAGCGTGATGCCCTCCTCGTCGGCGGCGTCGAGCTTGGCCAGGATCTTGATGCCGCTCGCGAGCAGCACCTCGACCGGGCGTCCGACGATCTTGCGGTACTGGCGCAGGCAGCGGAGCTCCGACCCGATCCCCGCCGACATGACCGTCAGCGCGAAATCCTCCGTCTCGCGGTCCAGCTGCGCCTCGATGGCGCGGTTGAGCGTCACGCAGGTTTCGATCGAGACCGACGTGTCGCTGTCGATCGTCAGTTCGATTTCGTTGGCGGGCGATGCCGTGCACCCCACCACGAACATGTCGGTTCCTTCCAGATGGGTCGTCGCCGCTTCGATGATCTTCTCGGTGTCTATCATATTCGTGAGATTCGCTTCCTGACAACTATGAAATAAGGGGACTTTCCGTCCCCTTATCGCTCGCGTGTCTTTCGACATGCAAATATACGTAAAAATTCCGATATACCAATATTTATACGCGGAATTTTTCCTCGCCTCCGTCTCTCGTTTCCGTCTCTCGTCTCGGGCCGTCGGCGGTGTTCGCCGTACAGCCGGGCGGTTGCCCGATTTTCGGGCTGCCGTCTCCTGCGTTGCCGTCTCCTGCGCAGCCTGCCGGATCGCCGGCTGTCCGGCTTTTTCACCTCGTGCAGCCGGACGGATTCCGGTTGTGCGGCACCCGCTCTTCGCGTGGCCGGCCGAGTCTTAGGCTGTCCGGCGCCTACTCCTCGCGCTGGCGGGCGGCGTAGGGTTTGATCACCCCGCGCTTCGACGTGCGGACGAACTCGACCAGGTAGTCGCGTTCGGGGCTCTGCGGTACCTGCCGCTCCACCTCGTCGCAGCCGTTCAGGTAGTTCAGGCCGCTCTGGAACAGGATGCGGCACGCCTCGTGGATCTCGCCGATGCGCTCCGGAGTGAAGCCGCGGCGCGAGAGGCCGATCTTGTTGATGCCGGCGAAACGCAGCGTGTCGTTGCGCACGATGACGTAGGGCGGCAGGTCCTGCCCAAGCAGCGCGCCGCCCTGGATCATCGAGTGCGAGCCGATATGGGTCCACTGGTGGATCGCCGCATGGCCGCCGATGACCACCCAGTCGCCCACGTGGACCTCGCCGGCGAGCGACACGCGGTTGGCGATGACGCAGCGGCTGCCCACCACGCAGTCGTGGCCCACGTGCACGTAGGCCATCAGCAGGTTGCCGTCGCCGATGCGCGTGGTGCCCGTCGAGGCGGTGCCGCGGCTGATCGTCACGTACTCGCGGATGTCGTTGTCGTCGCCGATCTCGCAGAGGGTCTTCTCGCCCGCGAATTTCAGGTCCTGCGGCAGGCACGACACCGAGGCTGCGGTGTGGACCTTGCAGCGCTTGCCGAGGCGTGCGCCGTCGTGGATCACCGCTCCGGGACCGATCCACGATCCGTCGCCGACGACGACGTCGCCCGCGATGTAGGCGAAGGGTTCGACCGTGACGTCGGCGCCCAGCCGGGCGTCGGGGTGGACGTAGGCTAACGGGCTGATCATTTCTGCTCGGTTTTCTGTTTGTTCTTGACGATCTGGGCCATCATGACCGCCTCGCAGGCGAGCGTCTCGCCCACGAACGCCTTGCCCTCGACCACGGCCACGCCGCGACGGATGGGTTCGAGCAGCTGGATCTCGAACTGGAGCGTGTCGCCCGGGACGACCTTGCGCTTGAACTTCACGCCGTCGATCTTCATGAAGTAGGTCGAGTAGTTCTCGGGGTCGGGCACCGTGCCCAGCACCAGGATGCCGCTGCACTGGGCCATCGCCTCGACGATCAGCACGCCCGGCATGACGGGCTCCTCGGGGAAGTGGCCCACGAAGAAGGGTTCGTTCATCGTCACGTTCTTGATGCCGCCGACCGACGTGTCGTCGCGGTGGAAGATGCGGTCGACCAGCAGGAACGGCGGACGGTGGGGCAGCATGCGGCGGATGTCGTTGATGTCGTAGAGCGCCGGCTTGCGGCAGTCGTAGGTGAAGCGGGGCTTCTCGCCAGCCTTGCGGATCGTGCGCTTGAGCTGCTTCATGAACTCGGTGTTGGCGAAGTGGCCCGGACGCGTGGCCCACACGCGGCCCTTGATGCGCACGCCCAGCAGCGCGAAGTCGCCCAGCAGGTCGAGCAGCTTGTGGCGCGCCAGCTCGTTGTTGCAGTGCAGGTCGGGATGGCAGAGATAACCCGACTTGATCTCGATGTCGGGCTTGTTGAAGAGCTGCTTGAGGTGGGCGAGCTGCGCGTCGTCGACGGGGTTCTCCACCACGACGATGGCGTTGTCCAGGTCGCCGCCCTTGATCAGGTTCATCTTCATGAGCGGTTCGAGCTCGTGCAGGAAGACGAACGTGCGGCACGGGGCGATCTTCCCGGCATAGTCGTCGCCGGGGTTGAAGGTGGCGTACTGGTTGCCGATGACCTTCGAGTTGTAGTCGACGTGCAGCGAGACGGTGAACTCGTCGTCGGGATAGAGGATGATCGCCACGCCCTTCTCGGGAATCGTGTAGACCATCTTCTCGGTCACGTGGTAGAACTTGCGCTCGGCCTGGAGGTCGACCGTTCCCGTCGCGGCGATGGCGGCGGCGTATTCGCGGGCCGAGCCGTCCATGATGGGGGTCTCGGGGGCGTCGATGTCGATCATCGCGTTGTCGACCCCGAGGGTCCACAGCGCCGAGACGATATGTTCGATGGTGCTCACGCGGTGGCCGCCGACCTCGATGGTCGTGCCGCGCGACGTGTCGACCACGTTGTCGCAGAGTGCGGGGATGAGGGGCTGTCCCTCGATGTCGGTGCGGCGGAAAACGATGCCCGTGTCGGCCTCGGCCGGATGGACGGTCATCGTCACCTCGACACCCGTATGCAGTCCCTTACCCGAGAACGAGATCGGGGCCTTGAGCGTTTGCTGTTTGGTTGTCATAATTGCCGTATTTCTGTAAATGATCGCTCAAAGATAGTGCAAGCGGGCCGCAAAACCAAATTTTTGCGGCTCCCGTTGGGGCTTTATCCGATGATCCAGCGGCTGCCGGGGAGCAGCGAGACGATTTTCGTCGTCGCGACGCAGCTTGCGAACGTCGCCGCGGCGATGGCCGGAATGGCGGCGACGGTGGGCAGGGCCAGCGTCGTCTTGAAGAGCGCGACCCACAGCCCCAGCCAGAAGATGTGCATGAGGTAGATGCCGTAGCTCAGGCGCGATACCTCCGTTACGAGCCGGGGGGCCGCCGGCCGGTCGATGCACGAGAAGAGCAGGAAGGCTCCGGTGGTGAGCACCACGCAGTTGATGGTGCAGAAGGCCCATCCGATCTCGATCGCGGGGGTGGAGAGGATCTCTCCCGGCACGGCCTGCACGTAGAACGAGAGGATGGTGGCCGCGGCGCCGGCGAGGAGCATCGCGCCGCCGGCCGCGAGCCGCGTGCGGCGGCTCCAGGCGAGATGCGTGCGGATGTAGTGCGCCAGGACGAGGTAGCCCAGGTAGCCCGAGAAGTTCCACAGCATGTGGTATTCGTTCCAGAAGCACTGGCCCCACACCTCGCCGAACCAGCGGTTGAGGTAGGGCATGCAGGTCGAGAGCAGGAACAGCCCGATGAAGAAGCGCTCCTCGGCGGCCGAGGCCCGGCTGAGCCAGGGCGATACGACGGGGATGAACAGATAGAGACCGATGAGCGGGTACATGAACCACAGGTGGCCGGCCAGCGTGGGGAAGTTGAGCGGGATGCGGCAGAGGTCCGAGACGGCGCCGGCAGCGTCGATCTGGCCCCACAGCATGGGCAGCGTGCTGTAAAGCACCATGAAGATCAGCAGGGGCGGCAGGATGCGGCCGAAGCGCCGGCGGTAGAACTGCCATGCGGTCTGCTCCTCCTTCATCGGGACGAGCAGATAGGCCGAGACGATCATGAAGAGCGGCACGGCCATGCGCGAGAAGCCGTCGAAGATCGACACCCACAGCCGGTCGGCTTCATTGGCCAGGAAGGCCTGCGGGCCGACCATGTCGGTGGCGTCGGCGGCGCCGTAGAAATTTTCGCTGGCGTGTACGAGGATGACCAGAAAGCAGGCGAACACCCGTACGTAGTCCAGAAAGGCGATGCGTTTCATCGAGCGGATGGTTTATCGTGTTGATTTGTCGTGCGGCGAATGGGGATTCGATGACAAAGGTATGAAATTTCGCCAAAAAACGCTACTTTTGCGCAAAATTGCGATCGCTTTCGTAATGGCAGAGAACCTTCCCGATAACAAACCGAAACCCGTCCGCCGCCCGCGGCTCGTGCTCCCGTTCGACAACCGGCGCGAGGATGCGGGTTCGTGGGCCTACGACCACCGCGTGGGCCTGTGCGTGACATTGATCGTCTATCTGGCGCTGATGATCGCCTTCGTGTCGGCGAAAATCGTCGTCGGACGCCGTCCCCACATGCAGGGGATGCTCATCGACATGCAGGCGCTGGCCGATCTCGAGAACGAGCGCGACCGCCTCGAGGAGGAGGTGCGCCGGCGGCTGGAGCAGCAGGAGATGGATTGGCGCAAGATCCGCAACGCGACCTCCAACGAGAACGCCACCAACGAGCAGCTGAAGGACGACCGCGGGACCAATACCTCGGCGATCAACGAAGCGGCCGCCGAGGCCGAGCGCCGCATGCGAGCCAATCGCGAAGCCTACGAGCAGGGGCTGGCCGAGGAGCAGGCCCTCCGCGACTCGAAGCCCGGCGAGGCCGACGGCGAAGAGCGGCAGGACCGCAAGATCAAGGGGCGCGTGACGGTGTCGTTCTCGCTCAACAACCCCGTCCGCACGTCGCGCCATCTCGACGTGCCGGCCTACCGGTGCGAGGGGGGCGGCGACGTGGTGATCGAGATCACGGTCGACCGCGGCGGCAAGGTCGTCGCCGCCCGCGTGCGCGAGGGAGGCGACGAGTGCATGCGCGAGTGCGCGCTGGCTTCGGCCCGCCGTTCGCTCTTCAATATCGACGAGTCGGCGCCCGCCAAGCAGGTGGGCACCATCACCTACATCTTCATTCCGCAGTAGCTTGCTTGTTGGCGCTATCTGAACCGACAAAGAGTGCCGTAAACCGACGCATGCAGCGAGGGCAGAGGCCGCCGCCGTGCGGACTATGCCGAGCAAGAAGGAGGAAAGCGGGCGAAACGAGGTTAAAACCGGCCCGCAGACGAAAAAGGCTGTCCTTGTTCCCAAATTCGGCCCGCGCAACTCCTCAGGGAACTGCATTTACCATAAGAGAAACGGCCCGGAGCCGGCGGAGGCGGTTTTCGGAGCGACAGCGAAAGAAACAGCCCTCCGCCCCGGGGTGGCTACGGGTCGTGCGGCCTTTAGACCGCATATTTGCAACACGCCTTTCGGTCCGCAGCCTGCGAAGGATGGCAACGAGCAGAAAGCGAAGTTGCGGGCCTTCGCCGGGAGGAGGCTTCGGCCCGCACGGCTCCCGAGGAGCCGTAATTTGCAAGGGAAGGACCGCCTGAAGCCACCCGGTGCGGAGGGGCGTCCTCCCGCTGCCGCCCGAAAGACGTCCTCCGCCGCGCTGCGGGCCGAACGACATCGCAGCACGCCGCGGATCCGATCCTTTGTGCGGAGGGGCGTCCTCCCGCTGCCGCCCGAAAGACGACCTCCGCCGTGCTGCGGGCCGCCAGACACGATACGACGAAAAAAGACCCGCCGAAGCGGGTCTTTTCGTTTGTCGGAGCCGTGGGGCTCCGGGCGGAGGTGCCGTTATTTCGTCTCTTCGAGCAGGCTCTTCACCGCGGCCTCCAGCTGCAGGTCGCGGCCCGCGATGGCCGAGGCCGGATCGTTCGAGACCTTGATGTCGGGTTCGAGCTGCATGTTCTCCAGAATGCGACCCGCGTTGTCCTTCATGCCCACCTCGGGGATGCCGAACACCACGCCGTTCATCATCGTCTCCCACCACACGGCGGTCATCGTGCCCGGCACGGGCATGCCGACCAATTTGCCCAGCTTGAGCTCCTTGTAGACCCAGGGGAAGCCGTGGGCGTTGCTGTAGTTGCCCTCGCTCACCAGCACGGCCGACGGTTTGGTCCACTGGGCGAAGGGGTCGATGCCGATGAACTGGCCGCGCGGTACGAACTCGGCGAACTGCTTGCCGCTGAGCAGGTGCACGAGGTCCTCGTGGAGCCAGCCGCCGCCGTTGTAGCGCGTGTCGACGATGATCGCCTTGCGGTTGCGGTACTTGCCCAGGATCTCCGAGTAGGCCTTGCGGAAGCTGGGGCTGTTCATGCCCGCCACGTGGATGTAGCCGATCTGGTTGTCGGAGAGGCTGTCGACCAGCTCCTGACGCCGTTTCACCCAGCGTTTGTAGAGCAGGTTGTTTTGTGCGCCGAGCGACGTCGGCGTCACGTACTCCTCCCACTCCTTCTTCGACTTGGGGTTGTAGAGCGTCAGCAGCGTGCGGCGTCCGGCCTTGCCGTCGAGCAGGTGGAAGTAGTCCTTGCCGGCCTCGACGGGTCGGTTGTCGATCTTGCGGATGACGACGCCCGCCTCGATCTTCGTGTCGGGCGTGTCGAGCGGACCGCCCTGCAACACCTCGGCGATGCGCAGGCCGTCGCCCGTGTAATTCTTGTCGTAGAAGGCGCCCAGGGAGCTCGTCGCCGGGCGGCCGTAGCTGCCGTAGTAGCGGGCGCCGGTGTGCGAGGCGTTGAGCTCGCCCAGCATCTCGCCCAGCACCTCGGCGAAGTCGAAGTCGTTGTTGACGTAGGGCAGGAAGCGTTCGTAGGCCCCCTTGTAGTAGTTCCAGTCGACGCCCTTGAACTCCTTGTCGTAGAACTTGTCGAGCACCTGCTGCCATACGTGGGCGAACAACGAGCGGCGCTCCTCGGCGGGCTTCCACTCGAAGCGGGCCGTGTAGTTCATCGGCTTGGTGCGGCCGCTGTTGGGGTCGACGGTCTGGATCTGGCCGCCCGAGAGCAGGTAGATCGTCCGCCCGTCCTTCGAGAGCTCGAGGCGTCCGCCGCGGCCTATTTTCGAGAGCAGGCGCGTGCTGTTGTCGTCGAAATCGCGCACCCAGAGGTCGTAGCCCCCTTCGAAGGCGGCCAGGTAGTAGAGCTTGCGCCCGTCGTGGGTCAGCACGGCGTCGCCCAGGTTCGACGAGTGGATCGTCAGGCGCACCATGCGCTCCTCCAGGTCGTCGAAGTCGTAGACCAGTTCGGGCAGCTTGTCGGCCGTCTTCACCGAATCCTTCTGTTCGCGCTTCTTCTCCTTGTCGCTCTTCATCTTCGCAGCCAGCGTGCGCTCCTCCTTCGACTGGCGGAACTCGGCGTAGGCCTTCGGGTCGAGGAACAGGGCGTAGGCGTCGCGCTGGGCGCCCCAGCTGCCGTGGCTGCGCATGCCCTCGCGGTCGGTGCTCCAGACGATCGCCTTGCCGCCCAGCGCCCAGCGGGCGTTGCCGTCGCTGTAGCCGCTGTTGGTCAGGTTGTGGATCTCGCCCTTGCCGTCGGCCTTCACCAGCGCGACGTCGGGATGCTGCCAGCCGCCCTCCTCGAAGAACTCGGCCAGGATCCACTTGCCGTCGGGCGACCACTCGAACGACTGGTCGCCGTCGCTGTACGAATAGTTGTAGGTGCCGGGCAGCACGACGCGGCTTTTCTTATTGTCGAGCGTCATGGCCTTGATCGTCGTGCGCTCCTCGAGGTAGGCGATCTCTTTTCCGTCGGGCGAGAAGGCGGGCTGGAACGTGGCCTTGTCGCCGAAGGTGAGCTGCTCCTCCTCGATCTCGCGGGCGTAGGCGAACGAGGGATCCTCCTTCTCCTTGATGCGGGCGAGGTAGATGTGCCACTGTCCGTCGCGCTCCGAGGCGTAGACCAGCGAGCGGCCGTCGGGGGCGAAGTCGACGTTGCGCTCCTGCGCCGCGGTGTTGGTGATGCGCTTGGTGGTGCCGAACTCGGCGTCGGCCACGAAGACGTCGCCGCGCAGGACGAAGGCGAACTCCTTGCCGTCGGGCGAGACGGCCACCTCGCGGGCGCCGCCCGAGCGGGTCCACTCCTCGACGGCGGGCTCCTGGTTGTCCGATACGACCGTGATCGCTACCTTGCGGGGCTCCGCGCCCGGCTTCATCGTGTAGATCTCGCCGTCGTAGAAGAAGCAGAGCCGATCGTCGTTCGAGCGGGTGAGGAAGCGCACGGGGTGCTTCTCGAAGCGGGTGAGCTGCGTGATCCGCCCAGGGGTGTCGAGCGTAAAGCTGCATACGTTGGCGTCGCCGAAGCGCTCGCTGACGAAGTAGACCGTCCGGTCGTCGGACGAGAGCACCGGGTAGCGGTCCTCGACCTGCTTGTCGGTGAGGTTGGCGAAGGTGCCCTTCTTCAGGTCGTGGAGCCAGATGTCGCGGCAGATCGACGAGGTGTGGTGCTTGCGCCATTCGTCCTCGTAGCCCTTCTTGTCGTGGTAGACGATCCGCTCGCCCGACTTGTCGAAGGCGATGTTGTAGGCCTCGAACGAGAGGAACAGCTCCGGACGTCCGCCCTCGACCGGGATGCTGTAGACCTGCCCGGCGAAGGGGAACTGGCCGTAGGCGCGGTCGGGCATGATCGAGGCGCGGAAGAGGATCCGCTTCCCGTCGGGGGTGAAGCACTCGGGGGTGGCTGCTCCGCCCGAGAGGTGGGTCAGCCGGGTGGGCGTGCCGCCCGTGACGGGCACCGTGAAGAGGTCCATCCCCTTGTCGCGCGCCGAGACGAAGGCGATGGTCTTTCCGTCGGGCGACCAGACGGGGTGGCCGTCGTAGGCCGCGTGGGTGGTGAGCTGCACGGCACGGCCGCCCGCGGCGTCGACGACGAAGATGTCGCCGCGGTAGCAGAAGGCGATCTTGCTGCCGTCGGGCGAGATGGCCGGATAACGCGTCCACAGCGGCGTCTCCTGCGCGGCGAGGCTTCCGCACAGCAGCAGAAGCGCACCCAATAAGAGTCTTTTGATCGTGTTCATCGTTTGATGGAATTGTTAGATGATGATATTTTTCCGGCTAAAGGTAATCGAAAAAATCGAGAATCGGAAATCGTCCGAAACGAAACAGCGCAGACGGATATCCGTCTGCGCTGTCTTTTCCGTGAGCGGGAAACGCCCGCTTAAGCCGTCGCGTTCTCCAGTTTCTTCATGATCGAGAAGATGAAGAGGGCCGAGAGCAGGCAGAGGACGATCAGCACGCCCCATACCATCCAGAGGGCCATGCCGCTGCCCCACAGGTAGCCGATGAGCGAGGTGGCGTAGTTGCCGATGGCCGTCGCGGCGAACCAGCAGCCCATCATCATGCCCTTGTATTTCGGGGGAGCCACCTTCGATACGAACGAGATGCCCATGGGCGAGAGCAGCAGCTCGGCGAACGTCAGCACCAGGTAGGTCGAGATCAGCCAGTTCTGCGATACGAACATGTCGCTCGCACCGGCGGCCTTCACCTCCACGGGCGACATCAGGCCGAACGATCCGACGGTGAGGATCAGGAAGCCGAACGCGGCGATGATCATGCCCATGCCGATCTTGCGCGGAGCCGAGGGCTCCTTGCCCTTGCGGGCCAGCGCCGAGAAGATCGCCACCGAGAAGGGGGTCAGGGCTACCACGTAGAAGGGGTTGAACTGCTGGAAGTCCGACGGGAGGATCGACATCGGGTCGGGGGTCTGCGTCCACTGGTAGAAGAGCGCGCCGACCACGGCGGCGAAGAGGCCCGCGCTGACGATCTTGCCGCGGCCCTTCTCCGACTGGAAGAACCCGAAGGCGGCGTAGACGCCCACGATCACCAGCACGAGGTTGAAGATGTTGAAGCCCATACGCGTGATGCCCGTCGCCTCGGGGGTCGTGTAGTCGCGGGCGAAGAAGGTCATCGTCGAGCCGTTCTGGTGGAAGGCCATCCAGAAGAAGATCACCACGGCGAAGACCAGCATGAGCGCCGTGATGCGCGACTTGGTCTGCGCCGGCGTCAGCTCGGCCTGCGCCGAGGCACCCGCTGCGGCCTGCTGCTTGGCCGTCACGTCGGCGTGCTTGAAGGTCTTGCGGAAGGCCACGTAGATCAGGTAGGAGATGACCAGCGAGACGCACGCCACGCCGAAGCCCATGTTGTAGGCCTCGGAGAGCTTCTCCACGTAGTGCTGCGAGAAGGCGCCCAGGTCGGCGGCGTTGCCTCCGGCGGCCGTCGCCAGCTCCTGCAACTTGGCCAGCGGCTCGGCCGGCATCTTGTCGCCCAGCTCCATGTACTGGTGCGCGAGGGCCGGGATCTGTCCGTTGTAGGTCAGGCCGTCCTGCGCCAGGAAATGGTTGGTGATCCGCTTGGCCATGCCCGGGGCGAACATCGCGCCGATGTTGATCGCCATGTAGAAGATCGAGAAGGCGTTGTCGCGCTTGGCGGCGTAGGCCGGATCGTCGTAGAGGTTACCGACCAGCACCTGGAGGTTGCCCTTGAAGAGGCCCGTGCCGCAGGCGATCAGCGCCAGGGCGCCGAACATGAGCGCCTGCCCCGCGAAGCCCGTGCCCGTGGGGATCGAGAGCAGCGCGTAGCCGCCGAACATCACGAAGATGCCCAGCGAGACCATCTTGCCGAAGCCGAACTTGTCGGCCAGAATGCCGCCGAAGAAGGGCATGAAATAGACCGCGGCGAGGAAGATGCCGTAAATCTGGGTCGTCACCGCTTCCGTGTAGCCGAACTTCGCCTGCAGAAACAGCGTGAAGATGGCGAGCATGGTGTAGTACCCGAAACGCTCGCCCGTGTTGGCCAGCGAAAGGGCGTAGAGACCCTTGGGTTGTCCTTTGAACATAGTAGATAGGTTTTCGGAAATGTTTAATCTTGCCAAAGATAGTCAAAAAATCCGATAATCCCGCCTTTTCGCACATAAATGTCGAAATCGGCGGGAGGTGCTGCGATTCTTCGTTTTTATTGTCTATATTTGTTAGACTAACCTTTCCGCCATGAAAACAACCGCACCCCGTCTGCCGATCGTCGCACAGGACGAGTGGCTCCGTCCCGTCGAAGCCGAAATGAACCGTCGTCACGATAATTACCTGCGGCGCCTCTCCGATATCGAACGGTCGGCCGGTTCGCTGGTCGACTATGCCAACGGCTACCGCTACTTCGGCTGGCAGTGGGACGAGACGCTCGACGGCTGGTGGCTGCGCGAGTGGCTGCCCGGCGCCCACGACGTCTATGTCTTCGGCGATTTCAACAACTGGCAGCGCACCGAGCTGCGCATGCGCAAGGATCCGGCGACGGGTGTCTGGAGCGCCTTCTTCCCCGCGGCGATGTACCGCGACCGGCTCACGCACGGGTCGCTCTACAAGCTCCACGTCCACGGCGACAACGGCTGGCGCGACCGCATCCCGGCCTATGCCGCGCGTGTGGTGCAGGACGACGAGACGAAGGACTACACGGCCCAGTTCTGGGCGCCGGCCGAGCCCTTCGACTGGCGCGGCGACGCGTTCGACGCCCGCGCGAACGGCAGTCTTTTGATCTACGAGGCCCACGTGGGCATGGCGCAGGAGAAGGAGGGGGTCGGCACCTACCGCGAATTCACCGAACGGATTCTCCCCATTATAAAGAAGGCCGGTTACAACGCCGTGCAGCTCATGGCCATCGCCGAGCATCCCTACTACGGGTCGTTCGGCTACCACGTGTCGAGCTTCTTCGCCCCCTCGTCGCGCTGCGGCACGCCCGAGGAGTTGAAGGAGCTCGTCCGCCGGGCCCACGAACTGGGGCTGGCCGTCATCATGGACCTCGTCCACGCCCACTACGTCAAGAACCTCAACGAGGGGATCAACGAGCTCGACGGCACCGACCGCCTCTATTCGCTGCCCGGCGAGGCGGGTTACCAGCCCTACTGGGATTCGAAGCTCTTCGACTACGGCAAGCGCGAGGTGCAGCACTTCCTGCTCTCCAACGTCAAGTACTGGCTCGACGAGTTCCATTTCGACGGCTTCCGCTTCGACGGGGTGACCTCGATGATCTACCACCACCACGGCTACGTCGACTTCGACGCCCGCGAGAAGTTCTTCGACGGCGGGGTCAACGAGGAGGCGCTGACCTACCTGGCGCTGGCCAACCGCCTCGTCCACGATTTCCGTCCGGCAGCCGTCACCATCGCCGAGGACGTGAGCGGCATGCCCGGCATGTGCATCCCCATCGCCGACGGCGGCATCGGCTTCGACTACCGTCTGGGCATGGCGATCCCCGACTTCTGGATCAAGTACCTCAAGGAGGTGCCCGACGAGGAGTGGAACATCTGGGAGATGTGGTCGGTGATGACCGACCGCCTGCCGGCCGTGAAGACCGTGGCCTACGCCGAGTCGCACGACCAGGCGCTGGTGGGCGACAAGACCCTCGCCTTCCGGTTGATGGACAAGGAGATGTATTTCCATATGGACCGCGCGTCGGAGAACCTCGTGATCGACCGCGGCATGGCGCTCCACAAGATGATCCGCCTCATGACGATCTCCACGGGCGGCCAGGCCTACCTCAACTTCATGGGCAACGAGTTCGGCCACCCCGAGTGGATCGACTTCCCGCGCGAGGGCAACGGCTGGAGCTACGCCCATGCGCGGCGCCAGTGGTCGCTGGCCTCCAACGGCTTTCTGCGCTATTCGTGGCTGGGCGACTTCGACCGGGCGATGATCCGTCTCGTGAAGAAATACAAGGTGCTCGCCGACGGCTATGCCTGGAACCAGCTGATGGACGAGCATAACAAGACGATGGTCTTCTCGCACGGGCGGCTGCTCTTCGTCTTCAACTGGCACCCCACGGCCTCGATCCCCGACTACGAGCTGCCGGTGCCCGCCGCGGGCAAGTACGTGCCGATCCTCTCGACCGACGAGCGGCGTTTCGGCGGTCAGGAGCGTCAGGCGATGGACGCCGAACACTTCTCGTTCGACGTCGAGGGCGACGACGGCAAGCGCTGGCCGCGCATCCGCATCTACAACACCTCGCGCACGGCGACGGTCTTCCTCCGCAAGCGTTGAGGCCCGGCCGGGCGAACGGTTCGATCGCGCTTCGGGCTGTCCCGGGGCGCGATCCGCTTCGTCGCACTTCGCTCCGGCCGACTCGTCGCTTCGACATGTCCGAAGAGCGCCGGGCCGCAGCCTCCCGGGCGCGGAGGCCCCCAACTCTTGGCGCGTATGCGGTCTTGGCAGGCGGCGTCCCGCACGGTTCCGAAGAGCTGAACTTTGCGAGGGAAAAAGCAGCTCGCAGCCAGCGGAGGCGCTCGGAAGGCGTCAGCCGGGAGAGCAGCCCTCCGCCCGGGGTGGCTGCGGGCTGCCGGCCTGAAAGGCCGCCGGGTTGTCGCTAAATTGGGACCGTAGCCTGCGAAGGGCGCACGAGCAACGAGCGAAGTTGCGGGCCTTCGCCGCCGGAGGCTGCGTCCCGCCATTTTCTGCGTGCGCAGGTTTTTGAGCCCTTTCTTTAGAAGAAAGGGCAAAAATCTGCTGCGGATTGATGCGCAGATAAAATGACTTCAGTCCGCAGCCGGCGGAGTGCGTGTACCTACGCGAACAGAGCGGCCCTCCGCCCGCGGTGACTGCCCTTCGTGCCGCACAAAAACGACCGCCCTTTTCCAAAGGACGGTCGTCGTATTGTCGGGCGGGACCCTTTTTCGCTATTTCTTCTCGGCGGCGTAGAGCTCGTTGACCTTCTCCAGCACGGCGGTGCTGATGTCGAGCGTCGAGTCGGCGTCGATCAGTGCCGAAGCGTTGATGATGAGCTTGTAGCGCTTGTCGGAGTTGACCTGCTCGATGGCGCGGCGCAGCAGGTCCTGTGCGCGGTTGGTGAATACGAAGTTCTCCTCGTCGAGTGCCTGGGCCTCCTTCTGGGCAGAGTTCTGGAACGAGGTGGCGCGCTGCTCGATCTGCTTCTGCTTGGCCTGGGCGTCGCTAGTGGTGATCAGCCCTTTCTGGTATTTCTCCTGCAACTGGGCGGCTTCGGCCTGGAGATTCTGCTCGCGCTGCGCCCAGCTCTTCTGTGCCTTCTGGGTCTTCTCCTGGAGGGCGGCACCCTCGTTCTTGTAGAGCTCGCTCTGGGCCAGCACGGCCTCGGGCGATACGATGGCGATGTCGGAGGCGCCGAGCTCGCGCGTTGCCTCTTCGGCCTGGGCCTCCGTGGCGTTCTGCTTGGGTCCGCAGGCGGTCAGAACCAGAGCCGCGGCCAGTGCCGAAAATAACATCTTCTTCATGTTCGGATATGCGTTTTGGTTTATAATTCCAATTATGATCGACAAAGATAGAAAAAAATCTTTATTTTTGCCCTGCTTTCGCGAAAAAACGAACGGATCATGTATGAATATATAAGCGGTAAGGTGGCCGAAGCGGCGCCGACCCATGTCGTCGTCGATGCGGGCGGGGTGGGGTACTATCTCCACGTCTCGCTCGAAACCTTCGGGGCCGTCGAGCACGCCGCCGAGACGAAACTCTACGTGCACCACGTCGTGCGCGACGACGCGCAGCTGCTCTACGGCTTCGCGACGAAGGCCGAGCGCGAGCTCTTCCGCCTGCTGATCGGCGTGTCGGGCGTGGGCGGCAATACGGCCCGGACGATCCTGTCGACCTACTCGCCGCGCGAGTTGCAGGGGATCATCGCGGCGGGCAACGCCGTGCTGCTCAAGAACGTCAAGGGGCTGGGGCTCAAGACGGCGCAGAAGATCATCGTGGAGCTGAGCGGCAAACTGGCCCTCTCCGACGATCTGGAGGGAGGCGCTTCGGCGGCGGCTTCGGCGGGCGATACGGAGGAGGCGATCGCCGCGCTGACGATGCTGGGCTTCGCCAAGGGGCCTGCCGAGAAGGCCGTGCGGCAGATCGTGCGGCAGCAGCCCGACGCCGCCGTCGAGCAGATCGTGCGGCTGGCGCTGAAGATGTTGTGACGCCAAAAATTGGAGCGAAACGAAATTTGTCCTATCTTTGTACGATATGTTGCCGATGAAACGATTGTTCGCATGCCTGGCGCTCCTCGGGGCGCTCGCGGCGGGAGGCTGCTCCGACGAGGAGGAGGTGCTGCCCGATCAGCGGAGCCGTATCGAGAACTACCTGCGCTCGACCCATGCGCCGCGCCTGGTCCGCGAGGACGAGACGGACGACGAGGACCGGCTGCCCTGTTTCTCGGTCGTCGACAACTCGGTCTACCGCTACGTTGCCAACCTTTACGATCCCGAGCGTCCGTCGCGGCGCGCGGTGGAGGAGACATCGACCGTTGCGATCACCTTCCGCGCCTATGTCTTCTCGTATGCCAACATCGTCACGGCGGGACAAAGCGTCACGATGCCTTATTATACCAACGACCCGTTGCTGCGCGACGCCCTGCTCGCGCTGGAGGGTTTCGACCCCTCCTACTGGAGTTTCGAGCCGCGGCGGATCGAAATGGGGCGCGGCGACATACTAAAAGGGCTGCGCCTCGCGTTACTCGGATGTCGCGAGGGCGACGAGGTGGAGGCTTACATGACCTACGACGCGGCCTACGGCGACGACGACTTCTCGGTCGTGCCCCGGCAGAGTCCCGTCGCGATTTTCTTCACCGTCGACAGCATAGAATAAACCGAAAACCCGAAATATGAAGTTACTCGATTTGAAAGCCGGCCTTGCGTTTCTGCTGCTCGTGGCGGCGGCGTCCTGCGCCAAAGAGCCGGACGTGGATACCTCGAAATACGAAACGCTGGCCCTCAAGGCCTGGATCCACCAGCATCGGCCCGATCTGGAGGGCAATTACCAGGAGCAGGGCGGCTACTACGTCGACGTGCTCGATGCCGGCGATCCGCAGTACGGCCCCGTCAACGATACGGTTTGCTGGGTGCGTTTCGACTACTCGGGACGCGATCTGAGCGGCAACATCGTCATGACGCGCAACGCGGCCGAGGCGGTGCTCGAAGGGACCTTCACCCGCTATACGCACTATGTGCCCTTCTACCGCTACTGCGGCGAGGAGAATTCGAGTCTGCTCGAAGGCACCTGGCTGGCGATGCGCAACAAGCTGACTCTGTCGGAGGCGTATTACGCTAAATACAAGGACGATCCCGACCGCCGGCTCTCCTCGCGCGAGCTGGTGCTGCGCCGCGGTTCGAAGGTGGTGCTCTACCTCCCCTCGACGGTCATCGGCAGCGGCGTATCGGGTACGGGCGGCTACGAGGGGCAGTTCTCGCTCGACGAGGGGCGCCCGATGATCGTGACGATGGCCGTGTGCGACACGGTGAAAAATCCGCTGGAGGCCGAGGGTCGGGCCGTCGACGCTTTCTGCGAGGCGCCCGCCAACGGCGGCCTGCGTCTCTACCAGCACGAGAAGAGCGACGAGGAGGAGAGCTCCTCGTCGGAGGACTACGTCTCGTCGATCCCGTCGGATTCCGAGGCGGCCGACCACCCCTACAATATCCCCGAGGAGTGGTCGTCGGCCAGCGATACGATTCCGCAGCTCTACGTCAACTACCGCTATCGTCCCGACCGTCCGCTCCATTTCGACGCCCCCTACAGCTCGGGCTTCGAGCCCTATGTCGACGCGGCCTCGATGTCGGATATCGACCGGCGCATCGCCGAGGCGCTGAAGGAGCGGTTCGGCGAGGCGGTGACCGCCTACGAGGGGGTGAAGGCGCTCGATGCCGACTCGGTCAAGCAGACCGGCACGGCCAAGATCTGGTATATCGGCCGCTTCCTCGACGGATTCATCTTCGATACGAACATCGACGAGGTGAAGCAGATCGTCTACGGCGAGGTCGGCAGCGCCGGTTCTGTCCTGAGCTACAAGCCCGAGGACGGCGGTCTGATCCAGGCCTTCAACTACATCGTGCCCAACCTCAAGTTCGGCCAGTGGGCGGCTTTCGTCACCTCCTCGACCCACGCCTACGGCGTCTCGGGGCAGAGCGGGTCGACCTCCACCACCTCCTCGTCGAACACCAGCATGGCCGACTACTACAATTATCTCAACTACCTCAATTACGCCAACAGCTACTACGGCAGCAGCTACGGCGGCTACTACGGCGGCTACTACGGCAGTTACATGGGCGGCTACTACAACCCCTATTACGGTTACGGCGGCTACGGTTACGGCTATGGCTACGGCAGTTCGACGGACAGCTCGACCACCACGACCACCACGACGGTCAGCACCGAAATCCCCGCGTTCACGCCGCTCATCTTCCAGTTCTATATCGAACCCAAGGAGGAGGAGTAGCCCGGCATTCCGACCGAACGAAGCGACGCATCCCCGCAGGATGCGTCGCTTTTTTTAGAATTTTTCGGATTTTCGGGTTGTTTTCTTGGAAATTAGAAAAAAAAGGCCTAATTTAGTCAAGCGGAATATTCAAACCTAAATCTTAAAGGATATGATTATCACATTCAACGAGTTGCGCCGAATCAAGGACCGGCTGCCCAGCGGCAGTTCGCAGCGTATTGCAGATGAGTTAGGAATCGATGTTGAGACCGTTCGCAACTATTTCGGCGGCTCGCACGAGTCGAAGGAGTGCGTGGGTGTGCATTTCGAGCCGGGGCCGGACGGCGGTGTCGTGACATTGGACGACACGGCGATCCTGGATGCGGCGATGCGTATCCTCGGTGAGAACAACTGATGGCGGTCGACGACCGTTTCGGGGCCTGCGGCGACGCAGGCCTTTTTTCGTGCCGGGGGCTCTCTGCGGGGCGCATGCTGTCAAAATAGCACCTCGCCGGGGCGTGCGGGGGCGGGATTCTGCCAATCGCGTGACAAATTGGCAGTCCGCAGGGTTTGGTATAACCTTTGTTCGGATCGGGGGCGTGCGCCGTAAGGGGCACGCGAAACAGAATAACAATTAAAACCAAATAAGATTATGGCAAAGATTATCGGTATCGACTTAGGTACGACCAACTCCTGCGTTGCAGTGATGGAGGGCAGCGAGCCCGTAGTTATTCCCAACAGCGAAGGTCACCGCACGACCCCGTCGGTCGTGGCCTTCACCGAAGGCGGCGAGCGCAAGGTGGGCGATCCGGCCAAGCGCCAGGCGATCACCAACCCCAAGCGCACGGTCTTCTCGATCAAGCGCTTCATGGGCGAGCGTTACGACCAGGTGACGGCCGACATCGCACGCGCACCCTATGCGATCGTGCGCGGCGACAACGACACGCCCCGTGTCGACATCGACGGCCGTCTCTACACGCCGCAGGAGATTTCGGCCATCACGCTCCAGAAGATGAAGAAGACGGCCGAGGATTACCTGGGTCAGGAGGTGACCGAGGCGGTCATCACCGTGCCGGCCTACTTCTCCGACTCGCAGCGTCAGGCCACCAAGGAGGCGGGCGAGATCGCCGGTCTGAAGGTGCGCCGCATCATCAACGAGCCCACGGCCGCCGCGCTGGCCTACGGCATGGACAAGAAGAACAAGGACATGAAGATCGCCGTGTACGACCTCGGCGGCGGTACGTTCGATATCTCGATTCTGGAGCTGGGCGACGGCGTCTTCGAGGTGAAGTCGACCAACGGCGACACGCACCTGGGCGGCGACGACTTCGACCACGTGCTGATCGACTACATGGCCGAGGCCTTCAAGGCCGAGCACGGCATCGACCTGCGTCAGGATCCGATGGCCCTCCAGCGTCTGAAGGAGGCTGCCGAGAAGGCCAAGATCGAGCTTTCGTCGTCGACCACCACGGAGATCAACCTGCCCTACATCATGCCCGTCAACGGCATCCCGCAGCACCTGGTCATGTCGCTCACGCGTGCCAAGTTCGAGCAGCTCTGCGACCACCTGATCCGCAAGACCGTCGAGCCCTGCAAGGCGGCGCTGCGCGACGCCGGTCTGGAGGCTTCGCAGATCGACGAGGTGATCCTCGTGGGCGGTTCGACCCGTATCCCCGCGATCCAGAAGATCGTCGAGGAGTTCTTCGGCAAGGCTCCCAACAAGTCGGTGAACCCCGACGAGGTGGTCGCCATCGGCGCCGCCATCCAGGGCGGTGTGCTCACGGGCGAGGTCAAGGATGTGCTGCTGCTGGACGTGACGCCGCTGTCGCTCGGTATCGAGACGCTGGGCGGTGTGATGACCAAGCTCATCGACGCCAACACCACCATCCCGACCCGCAAGTCGGAGGTCTTCTCGACGGCGGCCGACAACCAGCCTTCGGTGGAGATCAACATCTGCCAGGGCGAGCGTCCGCTGGCCCGCGACAACAAGTCGATCGGCCGCTTCCACCTCGACGGCATTCCCGCCGCGCCGCGCGGTGTTCCGCAGATCGAGGTTACGTTCGACATCGACGCCAACGGTATCCTGAACGTTTCGGCCAAGGACAAGGGCACGGGCAAGGAGCAGAAGATCCGCATCGAGGCTTCGTCGGGTCTGACCGAGCAGGAGATCCAGCGCATGCGCGACGAGGCCAAGGCCAACGAGGAGAAGGACAAGGCCGAGAAGGAGCGCATCGACAAGATCAACGCCGCCGACTCGAACATCTTCGCCACCGAGAAGCAGCTCAAGGAGTACGGCGACAAGTTGCCCGCCGACAAGAAGTCGGCTATCGAGGCTGCGCTCGGCAAACTCAAGGAGGCGCACAAGAACGCCGACGTGGCGGCCATCGACACGGCCATCGCCGAACTCAATGCCGCATGGCAGGCCGCCTCGCAGGACATCTACGCCCAGCAGCAGGCCGCTCAGGGAGCCGCAGGCGCCCAGGGCGGTGCCCAGGCAGGCAACGCGGGTGCGGCGCAGGACGGTGCCAAGCAGCAGCCCGAGGACGTCGAGTTCGAGGAGGTGAAGTAATTCCCGCAGAGGGTTTGATACCCTCTTGACGAAGCCCCGCTCCGGAGATTTCCGGGGCGGGGCTGTTTTTGTCGGGCGGTGTGCCAGGTGTCAGAAGCGGCGGAGGAGCGGGCATCGGCGAGGGCTCCGACGGGGCGGTTCGCCGATCCGGTATCGGCGCGGGTTCTGGGATACGGAGCATGCCGGGAGAGTGTAGGTCTCGGCAGGATAAAAAGGGAGCCGTTCGCAAGAAAACGGCTCCCTTTCGGTTTTTATTTGTCGCACTCCGGCGGTGGTTATTTCTCCGCGACGGTCAGCTCGACGATGCAGTCGGGCCCGGCGGGGACCTCGCCCAGGCGGAGCAGCACGCCCGCGTCGTCCTGCGCGAAGGCGACCTTGCTGCGGTCGGCGAAGCGCACGGCCTGCTTCACGCGCAGCCCCTCGATCGGCACGAAGAGCTCCTTGTCGGGGCAGTCGAGGATGTGGACCCACACGCGGTCGCCGCGGCGCGTGGTGACGCCCCACGGGCGCGGCGCGACGGGCCCCGCCTCGGTGCCGTAGATCGTCTCGCCGTTGGCGCGCAGCCACCCGCCCATCGCGGCGAGGCGGTCGAGGGCCGCCGCGGGCAGCGCACCGTCGGGCTGCGGGCCGATGTTGAGCAGCAGGTTGGCGCCGCGTCCGGCCGCTCCGGCGAGGTACTGCACGAGCGCGTCGGCCGGCTTGTAGTTCTGGTCGGCGATGCGGTAGCCCCACATGCCGTTCATCGTCTGGCACGTCTCGAGCGGCAGGCGGCTCACCTCCTGGCCCGAGAGCCCGGCGGTGTTCTCGCCCGGCAGGTCGCGCTCGAAGGCCTGCGCGTCCTCGCCCTCGAAGGGGGTGAGGTGGTGGTTGTTGATAATGAGGCAGGCGGGTTGCAGCCGGTGGATCAGGGCGTAGAGCTCGCCCAGACGCCAGTCGAACGAGGGGTTGTGGTCCTGGTCCCACACGCCGTCGAACCAGATGGCCCCCACCTCGCCGTATTGGGTCAGCAGCTCGGTGAGCTGCCCCTTCATGAAGTCGAAGTAGGCGTCGATGTCCTCCTTCTCGTCGGGACGGCCCGTGCCGAGGCCCGTGCGGCCGCGCGGCGCGTCCTCGCGCCACCAGTCGATGAGCGAGTAGTAGAAGTGGATGCGTAACCCCTGGCGGTGGCACTCTTCGGCCAGCTCCTTGACCACGTCGCGGGCGAAGGGAGTCGCCTCGACGATGTTGTAGGGCGACTGCGCCGTGCGGAACATCGAGAATCCGTCGTGGTGGCGCGTGGTGAAGCAGATGTAGCGGGCGCCCGCCTCGCGGAAGGCCGTGACCCAGGCCCGGGCGTCGAAGCGCGCGGGGCAGAAGCCGCCGGCGAGCTTCTCGTATTCGCGGTAGTGGAGGTTGGCGTTGGTCATGTGCCACTCGCCCTGGCCCAACATGGCGTAGAGTCCCCAGTGGAGGAAGATGCCGAAGCGGCCGTCGGCGAACTGCTGCCGGGCGGCGAGGTTCTCGGGAGCGGGGACGTAACCCGGTTGGGCTGCGACGCTTGCGGCGCCGAGCAGGGCGCAGGCGCACAGGGTGCAGGTGCGGAGGAGGTGGGTGAGTCGGTTCATTTTAAAGTCGGTTTTTGCAAAGATACGGAAAGCCGAGAGAAAAAAGCGAACTTGTTCGCATTTTTTCCGAGGCGCAGTATCTTCGGCTTTAGCCAAAAATACGAAAAAGTTGAAAATGGAAAGTTGAAAGAAGCTATCTTGTTAGGTGTCGTATGGTTCTTGGCGGGCCGCAGCCTCCGGCGGCGAGGGCCCGCGACTTTGTCGCGCCCTTCGCTGTCTGGGACCCGAATTTGACGGCAAAAAGCGGCCTTCAGGCCGGCAGCCCGCAGCCATCCCCGGGCGGAGGGTTGCTCGTCTCGCACAAGCTCGCCGGCAGCCTCCGCCGGCTGCGGACTGCAACTCCGATTATGTAACGTTAAAATCCCCGTTCAACGAAAAAGAGCGGCCGGCCTGTGTCTCCGCAAGCCTGCCCTACGCCTCGCCCTTCCGTTCGCAGAGCCACATCCCGCCGAGGATCAGGGCGGCGCCGGCGAGCGCCGCGGCGGTGATGCGCTCGCCGATGCAGAGCCATGCCGTGACCATCGTCACGAGCGGGTTGAAATAGATGTAGTTGGTGGCGCGCACGGCCCCCAGATGACGGATCACCGCGTTCCAGATCAGATAGCACAGCATCGAGGCCACGAGCCCCAGAAAGACGAGGTTGCCCCACACGACGGGCCGGGCGAAGGTGTCGGGGGAGAGGTCGAGCGGGCGGGCGACGACCACGGGGAGGATGGTCACCAGCCCGTAAAAGAAGATCTTGCGCGTGACCAGCAGGGTCGGGTAGCGGCCGATGATGCGTTTGACGACCAGCGAATAGACCATCCACAGCAGCGCGGCCCCGAGCGAGAGCAGGTCGCCGGCGGGCGAGAGGTGGAGCACGAACCGGCCGTTGAGGACCACGAGCGCCATGCCGACGAAGGCTGCGGCCGATCCTGCCGCCTGGCTGCGCGACATCCGCTCGCGCCGGTCGAGCGCGCCCAGCAGCAGGGCGGTCCATACGGGGGCCGTGCAGACGATCAGCGAGACGTTCGACGCCGGGGCGTACTCCAGGGCGATGTTCTCCAGCAGGAAGTAGAGCGACCCGCCGGTGACGCCGGCCGCCGCGGCGAGCAGTTCGTCGGCCGCCGAGCGCAGACGCAGCGGCCGCGGCACGGCGAAGAGTATGAACGCATAGGCCAGGGCGAAACGCAGCAGGAAGATCCATGCCGGGGTGAGCCCGTGGGCGATCAGCACCTTGGTCGAGACGAACGTGGCGCCCCACACCGAGACGGTGAAGAGCGCGGCTGCATGGTAGCGGTATGTGCGGAAACGACCCATTGCGGCGGCAAAAATAGCGAATTTTGCGGCGCCGGGCACTTTTAGCAGCGCACTTTTCGCTTTTCATCATATTTTTTCTATCTTTGCACGCTAACCGGACCAAGGATAAAACGTAAAACAATCAAATATTTATCGTTTCATGCAAAGTAAAGGCTTTATCAAACTACTCGCCGTGCTTCTTGCGCTTGCGTGCGTTTATCAGCTCTCGTTCTCGTTCAAGACGCGGAGCGTAGAGAAGAAGGCGGCGGCCTATGCCGCGCAGTTCCCCCTCGGAGAACAGGCCGGGGCGGAGCAGCACTATCTGGATTCGGTCCAGAATCTCCCGGTATTCAACATGCTGGGGCTCAAAAATTTCACCTACAAGGAGTGTAAGGAGAAGGAGCTCAATCTGGGTCTGGACCTCAAGGGCGGTATGAACGTCATGCTGGAGGTGCAGGTCGAGGATGTCGTCAAGGCGCTGGCCGGCGACAGCCAGAACGATCCCGCCTTCCGGGCCGCGATCGCCGAGGCCAACGAGGCGATCAAGCAGGGCACGTCGAAGGACTACATCGACGACTTCGTGAAGGCCTACCAGAAGCACTCGAACGGCGCTTCGCTGGCTGCGATCTTCGTGAGCCCCGACCGCAAGGAGATCACCCTGGAGACCTCCGATTCGGAGATCGCTAAGATCCTCAAGCGCGAGACCGAGGCCGCCATCGCCGCTTCGTTCAACGTGCTGCGCAGCCGTATCGACCACTTCGGCGTGACGCAGCCCAACATCATGCGTCTGCCCAACTCGCACCGCATTCTGGTCGAGCTGCCGGGTGTCAAGGAGCCGCAGCGCGTGCGCAACCTCCTGCAGGGTACCGCCTCGCTTGAGTTCTGGACCACTTACGACGCCCGCGAGGTGCTGCCCGCGCTGGTCGCTGCCGACAAGTTCATCAAGAACGAGCTTTCGGCCGCTCCCGCCGTGGAGCCCGAGACCGCCGAGGCCGCTCCCGCCGCCGAGGGCGAGGGGCTGATCGCCGAGGTCGGCGCCGCCGCTCCCGTCGAGGAGACCGCTGCGGGCCGTTACGACCGTGCGCAGAACCCGCTCTTCGCGCTGCTGGATCCCTCCTTCGCCGGAGGTGCCGTCGTAGGTGCCGCCTACAAGGCCGACATGGCCGCCATCGATGCCTACCTGGCCGAGCCCTCCGTCCGTGAGTTCTTCCCCGCCGACATCGACTTCAAGTGGGCCGTCAAGGGCGAGGATGCCATCGACGGCCGCTACTACCTCTATGCCATCCGCATCTCGACGCCCGACGGCCGTGCTCCGCTCGACGGTTCGGTCATCACCGACGCCCGCGAGCAGTATGCCGAGCGCGGCGCTTCGGCCGTGGTTTCGATGGCGATGAACGCCGCCGGTACGCAGGAGTGGTCGCGTCTGACGGGCGAGAACATCGGCAAGTGCATCGCCGTGGTGCTCGACGGCTACGTCTATTCGGCTCCCGTCGTCCGCACGAAGATCGACAAGGGTACGTCGGAGATCTCGGGCGGCTTCACGATCCAGGAGGCCAAGGACCTGGCCAACGTGCTCAACTCGGGTAAGGTCCCCGCTCCCGCCAAGATCATCCAGGATACGGTGGTGGGCCCCTCGCTGGGTCAGGAGTCGATCGACGCCGGTCTGATGTCGTTCGTCATCGCCTTCATCCTCGTGCTGCTCTACATGGGGCTCTTCTACAAGACGGCCGGCTGGATGTCCGACCTGGCGCTGCTGACCAATGTCTTCCTGCTGATGGGTATCCTCGTGTCGTTCGGCGCCGTGCTGACGCTGCCGGGTATCGCCGGTATCGTCCTGACGATGGGTATGGCCGTCGACGCCAACGTCATCATCTACGAACGTATCAAGGAGGAGCTGCGCGGCGGCAAGGGGCTGTCGCTGGCCATCAAGGACGGTTTCTCGAAAGCCTATTCGGCCATCATCGACGGTAACCTGACGACGATCATCACCGGTATCGTGCTCTTCGTCTTCGGTAACGGTCCCGTCCAGGGCTTCGCCACGACGCTCATCATCGGTATCATCACCTCGTTCCTCAGCGCCGTCTTCATCACGCGCCTTCTGATCGAGTGGATCGTCGAGCGCTGGGGCTCGATCTCCTTCTCGCGCAAGTGGTCGGAGAACTTCCTCAACAACACCCACATCGACTTTATCGGTGCCCGTAAGGTAGGTTATGCGGTCGCAGCCGCGGTGATCGCGCTGTCGTGCGTCTCGTTCCTCGTCCGCGGTCTGAACCTCGGCGCCGAGTTCACGGGCGGCCGCGCCTATGTCGTGCGCTTCGACAAGGCCGTGTCGGCCGAGGACGTGCGCCGCAACCTCGACACCGAGTTCGCGAAGTTCGCCGATGCCGACGCTTCGGCCATCAGCTTCGAGGTGAAGCAGTACGGCAACGAGAACCAGATGCGCATCGTGACGCAGTACCGCTACGACGACACGTCGGACGAGGCTACGGCCGAGGTCGAGCGTATCATCTACGACGCCATGAAGTCGCTCTACTCCTACGACATCACCTTCGAGCAGTTCCGCAACACGCAGACCGACGAGAACGGTATCCTGACGGCCGACAAGATCGGTCCCTCGATCGCCAAGGACATGACCTGGAACGCCATCTACTCGGTGCTCTTCTCGCTGCTGGCCATCGGACTCTACATCACCTTCCGCTTCAAGCGCTGGCAGTGGGCTTCGGGCGCTACGCTGGCCCTGGCCGTCAACGCCGTGTTCATCATCGGTCTCTTCTCGATGCTCTACGGTTTCGTGCCCTTCAACCTGGAGGTCAACCAGGCCTTCATCGCCGCGATCCTCACGATCATCGGTTATGCGATCAACGACACGGTGGTGGTCTTCGACCGTATCCGCGAGTTCCTCGGGCTCTATCCCAAGCGCAACCTCAAGGAGAACGTCAACAACGCCATCAACTCGACCCTCTCGCGTACGATCAACACGTCGGGTACGACGCTCGTCACGCTGCTGGCGATCTTCTTCTTCGGCGGCGAGACCATCCGCGGCTTCATCTTCGCGCTGACGGTGGGCGTCGTCGTGGGTACCGCCGCTACGATCTTCATCGCGACGCCGGTGGCCTACGATCTGATGACCAAGCGCGCCAAGCTCGACAAGGAGTAAGGCCGCGGGTCTCTTTCGCTCCCCGGGAGCCGGGAGATACCTTATAGAATAAAAATGGGTCGCACCTTGCGTGCGGCCCGTTTTATTTTTTAACTTTGCGCTGGAAAACCCTCCGGTCTATGGAAAATCTTTGGAAGCTGCTGCACCGCTACGTCTCGCCCGTCTTTCTGTCGATGCTCGTGGCGGCCTTCATCCTCTGGTACATCGCCAAGCTGAGTTATACCTATACCACCGAGCAGACCGTGCGGCTGAATGTCGACGGCCAGCACTTCGAGGTGACGTGCGTCGTCGAGGGGCTGGGCACCAATCTGTTCGGCTACCGGGTCTATGCGACCAAGCGGTTGCGCGTGCCTCTGTCCGAGCTCCACTATGCGCCCTCGCGCGAGGAGGGGCACGAAGGCAAGCTGGTGATCGATCCCCAGTCGTTGCAAAACGCCATCTCGGTGCGGATCAGCGATATCAAGTTCATCTCGATGGGACCTGTTCCCGAGATCGACAATCCGGCGGAGCGATGATCCGGGTGGGTGTCACGGGGGGTATCGGCAGCGGCAAGAGCACCGTCTGCCGGCTGTTCGCCGAGCGCGGCGCGGCGGTCTACGACTCCGACCGCGAGGCCCGGCGGCTGATGCACGACGACGAGGCGTTGCGCGCGGCGCTGGTCGGACGTTTCGGCCCCGAGACCTACCGCGACGGCGAGCTGGACCGGGCTCGTCTGGCCTCGATCGTCTTCGGCGATGGGCAGGCGCTCGCCGATCTCGACGCGCTGGTGCACCCGGCGGTCATGCGCGATTTCGTCGCGTGGTGCGACCGGCAGCAGGGGGAGTATGTCGTCCTGGAGAGCGCCATCCTCTTCGAGGCCGGGCTGGAGGGGTATGTCGACAAGACGGTCGCCGTGCTGGCTCCCGTCGAGCTGAGGGTGCAGCGCGCCGTGCGCCGCGACAAGAGCGATCCCGAAGCGATCCGCCGGCGCATCGCCGCCCAGTTGGACGACGACACGCTCTGCGCACGGGCCGACTATACCATCGTCAACATCTTCGAGACGGACCTCGAACCGGCCGTCAAGGAGCTCGATTACCTGTTCCGCCATGGCCGTCCTTGAGCTCGACCTTTGCCGTCCCCGGGTGATGGCCATCGTCAACGTCACCCCCGACTCGTTCTACGACGGAAGCCGCACGGCGGATGCCGATGCCGTCGGACGGCGTGTCGCCGAAGTGCTGGCCCAGGGGGCCTCGATCGTCGACGTGGGGGGCTACTCGTCGCGCCCGGGCGCCGACGAGGTGCCGCCCGAGGAGGAGTGGCGGCGCGTGGAGCTGGGCATCGCCGCCGTCCGTCGGCTGGCCCCGACGATCCCGGTCTCGGTCGACACGTTCCGCAGCGAGGTGGTCGAGCGGGCCGTCGCCTGCTTCGGGCCGCTCGTCGTCAACGACATCTCGGCCGGCGAGCTCGATCCCGGGATGGTCGCCACGGTGGCGCGTCTGGGCCTTCCCTATGTCGCCATGCACATGAAGGGCGACCCGCAGACGATGCAGTCGCTCGCGACCTACCGCCGCGACATCACGACCGAGGTGGTCGACTATTTCCGACGGCGGACGGCAGAGCTGCTGTCGGCCGGCATCCGGCGCGAGAATCTGATCCTCGATCCCGGCTTCGGCTTCGCCAAGACGCTGGAGCAGAACTACGAGCTGCTCGCCGGTCTGCACCGCCTCTGCGAGCTGGGCTATCCCGTGCTGGCGGGTCTCTCGCGCAAGTCGATGATCTACCGGGCGCTCGGCACGACGCCCGCCGAATCGCTCGCCGGAACGGTCGCGCTGGGGTGGGAGTGTCTGCGGCAGGGGGCCGCGATCCTGCGTGTGCACGACGTGCGCGAGGCGGTCGACACGGTGCGGCTCTTCGCGCTTTACGAACGAAACGATAGACAAGGATGATCCGAGTAACCGATATTCATAAAAGTTTCGGCACGCTGGAGGTGCTCCGGGGCGTGTCGCTCGACGTGGCGCAGGGCGAGGTGGTCTCCGTGGTCGGGGCCAGCGGCGCCGGCAAGACCACGCTGTTGCAGATCATGGGCACGCTCTCGCATCCCGACGCCGGGCGGCTGGTGATCGACGGTGTCGACGCCTTCGCGCTGGACGACAAGGCGCTGTCGCGGTTCCGCAACGAACGCATCGGCTTCGTCTTCCAGTTCCACCACCTGTTGGCCGAGTTCACGGCCTTCGAGAACGTCTGCATCCCGGGTTACATCGGCCGCCGGCCCCGGGCCGAGGTCGAGCGCCGGGCCGCGGAGCTGCTGGCGATGATGGGCCTCGCGTCGCGCCGTGACCACAAGCCGGGGCAGCTTTCGGGCGGCGAGCAGCAGCGCGTGGCCATCGCCCGGGCGCTCATCAATGCTCCTGCCGTGCTGCTGGCCGACGAACCCTCGGGCAACCTCGATTCGCGCAACCGCGACGAGATCCACCGTCTCTTCTTCGACCTGCGCGAGCGGCTGGGGCAGACCACCGTCATCGTGACCCACGACGAGGGGCTGGCCGCGATGGCCGACCGCAGGATCACGATGCGTGACGGGCGGATCGTGTCGGACCGCAAATAAAGGAGCCATGGCCGACCCCGAACTCCGCGAGCTGCTCGAACGGCTCCACGACCGCTACAACCGCCCCGAGTTCATCGCGTGCGACCCGATCGCCGTGCCCCACCGCTATACCGACCGGGCCGACCGCGAGATCGCCGGCTTTCTCGCCGCGACGATCGCGTGGGGCAACCGCAAGGCGATCGTCGCCAGCGGCCACCGGATGATGCGCTGCATGGACGACGCGCCGGCCGATTTCGTGCGCAACGCCTCCGCGGGAGAGCTCGCCGCGCTCGACCGCTTCGTCCACCGCACCTTCAACGGCGGCGATCTGCGCGATTTCGTGTTGGCGCTCCGTCGTCTCGACGCGCAGTACGGCGGCATCGGGGCCTTCTTCGAAACGCACTACGAGGCGACGCGCAGCCTCCCCGCGGTTTTCGCCGCCTTCCGGCGCGCCTTCTTCTCGGCCGACCACGCCCCGCGGTGCGAGAAACACCTCTCGTCCGTCGAGCGGGGCGCCGCCTGCAAGCGGCTCTGCATGTACCTGCGCTGGATGGTGCGGCACGACGACCGGGGCGTCGATTTCGGTCTGTGGCGGCGTATTCCCATGTCGGCGCTCTACCTGCCGCTCGATGTCCATGCGGGCGAGACGGGACGTCTGCTGGGTTTGCTGTCGCGCCGTCAGAACGACTGGCGTGCCGTCGAGCAGATCACTGCGGCGCTGCGCGCCTACGATGCCGACGACCCCGTGCGGTTCGATTTCGCGCTCTTCGGCGCCGGCATGGAGGGCAAACTGCAACCGATCTGATCCGCCATGTCGACGTTTCGGTTCAAACGATTTGCCATAGGGCAGGAGCGCAGCGCCATGAAGGTGGGCACCGACGGGGTGCTCGTCGGCGCCTGGGCCACGGTGCGGCCGACCGACCGGCTGCTGCTCGACATCGGCACGGGCACGGGCCTCATCGCCCTGATGCTGGCGCAGCGCACGGAGCCTTTCGCCGCCGACGGTGGTGGCGCGCGCGTCGTCGGCATCGACATCGAGCCGGTCGACGAGGCGCGCGACAACGCCGCCGCCTCGCCGTGGAGCGACTGTGTGACGTTCGAGCAGGTCCCCGTCCAGCGTTTCGAGCCCGGTGTGCGGTTCGATCTGGTCGTCTCCAATCCGCCGTTTTTCGTCGACTCGCTGACGTGCCCCGATGCGGGCCGCACGACGGCGCGCCATGCCGTGTCGCTTCCGTTCGAGGCGCTGCGCGACGCCGTGGTGCGGCTGCTGGCCGTCGACGGCCGTTTCACCGTGGTGCTGCCCGTGGAGGAGGGGGCGCGCTTCGTCGCGCTGTGCCGCGGGCACCTCGCCCTGCTGCATCGCACCGAGGTGCGGACCACGCCCCGCAAGGCGCCCCGGCGCGTGCTGCTGGAGTTCGGTGCGGCCGACGCCTGCGATGCGGACCGGCCGGTCGTCGAGGAGGCGCTGACGATCGGCACGGGCGCTCACGAGAGCTATACGGAGGCCTACCGGGCGCTCACGCGCGATTTTTACCTGAAATTTTGACTTCCCGGCAAAATACGCTATTTTTACAGCAACAAAACCCTTACGATTATGAAACAGATCCTTTGGGCCTGCGCACTGCTCTGGTGCGGTGCCGGTGCGGCTCAAAATCCCTACATCGCCGTGCAGGGCGCCGTGCAGAGCGAAGCGGGCATCGTCGTCTCGCAGCCCCGGACGGTGTTGGGCGTCGACGTGACGGTGCAGTGCGAGAAGGTCCTCTGCGGACCCTATGCGCGCTATGCGCAGAAATACCTCGGCGTGCTGGCGCCGCTCACCGACAAGACCGTGTGGAGCGTCACGGGCGCTTCGGTCGCCCTGCTCGACGAGCGTGCCGCCCTCGAGGCGCCGGCGGTCGAGCCGTCGCGCAGCGAGACGATGCGCTATGCCGTCTCCGACGACGGTTTCGCCCGCATCCAGCCCGACAAGACCGACATGACGGTGCTGGCGCTGGAGGATGCCGCCCGCAACGCCGCCTCGGCCATCTTCTCGCTGCGCCGCCACCGCACCGAACTCATCACGGGCGAGGCGGGCGAGAATGTCTTCGGCGAGGGGTTGCAGGCCGCTTTGGCCGAGATCGACCGCATGGAGCAGCGCTATCTGGAACTCTTCCTCGGCAAGCGCGTGGTGACCGTCGAGACGCAGCGCCGCGTGGTCTATCCGGCGGCCGACAAGCGCCAGTATATCGTCGCCCGCTTCAGCGAGGCGGCCGGTCTGCTTCCCGAGAGCGATCTTTCGGGCGACATGGTGCTGTTGCGCATCGAGCCTTCGGGCGACATCCCGGCGGGCATCGAGGCCGACCCCAAGGTCCGCGAGGTGGTCGCCTGCCGCGTGGCCGATCCCTCGACCTGCACGGTGATCTGCGGCAGCCGCGAATACGTCCGCGCCGTGCTGCCGATCTTCGAGTTCGGCAAGACGGTCAACGTAGCCTTTATCCGGGGCCGCTAATGAACCTCACCTCGCGCATGACCGCGCTGTTGGCCGATTTCCGCCGCGAGCGCAACGGCGCCGTGGCCGACGCGATGCGTCTCTACGGCGCGGCGTGCGGACTCAACTACGGCGTGAGCCTCCCCACGGTACGGCGCCTCGCGGAGCGTGAGGCGCCCGATGCGGAGTTCGCCCGCTATCTGTGGCGGCAGGATGTTCGCGAGCTGCGGCTCGCGGCGCTGCACCTGGCCCTCCCCGCGCAGCTCGCGGGCGACGGGCTTGCCTCGTGGGCCGACGGGATCGTCAATTCGGAGCTGGCCGAGGAGGCCGCTTTCGCGCTGCTTTGGCGCGCGGAGGATTTCCCGGCGCTTTTCGATGAATGGATCGCCCGGACGGACAGCCCGCTGTTGCAATATGCCGCGCTGTTGGCCGCTGCGCGGCGTGGCGACGTGTCGGCCGGGTGGGTCGAGGCGGCGGTCGCGGCGGTGCGCGGAGCCGACGGGCTGGCCGAGGCGGGAACGGTCGACCGCTATGCGGCCCGTCTCGTGGCGCAGGGCGCCGTGGCGTTGTGCGCAGCCTTCGGGGGCGAAAACGAAACGGCCCGACATACCGTTGTGCGGGCTGTCGGGCTGTCGGGCGAAGGCCCGGGCGGTGCCTACCTGCGCGAGGAACTCGCGTGGCGGTTGCCCGATCCCCGGGCTTGAGGTTCGCCGTATGCGGTCGGTGGTGCGGCTCTCGTGTTTCCGTCGACCCGCCCCGCTGGAGTTTGATTTGAGACCTACTGTGCGTGTTCGGCCGCTTCGACGCGGTCGAGTGCCGCGAAGAGCGAAGCGTAGGTGATGGGCCCCACGATCCGGTTGAGCTCCCGCCCGTTGCGGAAAAAGAGCACGGCGGGTGCCGAGCGGATGTTGTAGCGTTCGAGTACGGGGCGCAGGTCGGGATCCTCGATATCCACGCGGTGCAGGTCGATCCGTCCGCCCATCTTTTGCTGGAACCGGGCCGTCTCCGCCCGGGCGCGTTCGCAGGCGTTGCAGCGGGTGGTGGAGAATTCTACGAGCGTGATCGCGTCGCGCCAGATCAGTTTTTCGAAATTTTTCATGCGTTTGCCGGTTTGGTTTTCTCCGGCAGACGCAATTTTCGTTCCGTAGTGTGGCAAATGCCTTTGCGGGCCCTTCCGCGGCGGATGTTCCGCCTCGGGGGCGGGCCTTGCGGGCGGCGCCTACTCCATAAAGAGCGCCCGCGGCAGCTCCTGGATGCTGTTGATCGTCACCACCTCGATCCCTTTGGGGCGCTTGGCGCTCTTGGCCATGTAGCCCGAGACGATGATGCGGCGGAATCCGAGACGCGCGGCCTCGGCGATGCGCTGCTCGGTGCGGGGCGCGGGGCGCACCTCGCCCGAGAGGCCGATCTCGCCTGCGCAGCAGACCCCCTCGGCGACGGGCTTGTCGAAGTAGGAGGAGACGACCGCGGCCGTGACCGCCAGATCCAATCCCGGGTCGGCGACGCGGAAGCCGCCCGCGAAGTTGAGGAAGACGTCCTTCTGGAACATCTTCATCCCCAGTCGTTTCTCGACCACGGCGAGCAGCATGCTCATGCGGCGGTTGTCGAATCCCGTGGCCGTGCGCTGGGGCGTGCCGTAGGCGGCGCCGCTGACGAGCGCCTGCACCTCGATCAGGTAGGGGCGGATGCCGTCGGCCGAAGCGCCCACGGCGATGCCGCTCAGCGGCTCCTCGTAGTGGGTGAGCAGGATCTCCGACGGGTTGTCGACCCCGCGCAGCCCCGCGTCGAGCATCTCGAAGACGCCGATCTCGAACGTCGCGCCGAAGCGGTTCTTGATGCCGCGCAGGATGCGGTAGACGTTGTTGCTGTCGCCCTCGAACTGGAGCACCACGTCGACGATGTGTTCGAGGATCTTGGGGCCGGCGATGGTGCCGTCCTTGGTGATGTGGCCGATGATGAGGATCGACGTCGAGGTCGACTTGGCGTATTTGAGCAGCGTGGCGGCGCACTCGCGGATCTGCGACACGCTGCCGGCCGACGATTCGACCAGATCGGTGTAGATCGTCTGGATCGAGTCGATGACCACCAGGTCGGGCCGCTGTTCGTTGATCTGCGCGACGATGTTCTCGAGCAGCGTCTCGGGGTAGACCAGACACTCGTCGTTGCCGATGCCGAGCCGCTCGGCGCGCATGCGGATCTGCTCGGCCGACTCCTCGCCCGAGACGTAGAGCGTCTTCAGCCCGTTGGCGGCCAGCGCGATCTGCAACGAGAGGGTCGACTTGCCGATTCCCGGCTCGCCGCCCAGCAGCACGAGCGATCCGGGGACCATGCCGCCGCCCAGCACGCGGTTGACCTCGGCGTTGCCCAGATTGAGCCGGCGATGGTCGCTGCGGCGGATGTCGCGCACGCGCTGCGGCGCGGCCTTCGGCACGGCGCCCGCGATCGCCGCGGGCACCGAAGCGCTCTCGCGGGCGACGATCTCCTCGGCGAAGGTGTTCCAGGCGCCGCACGAGGGGCATTTGCCCAGCCATTTGGGGGCTTCGAATCCGCACTCCTTGCAGAAATAGGCTTTCTTGACTTTTGCCATCGTCGTTTATCGATAGGGGGTGGAGGTATATTCGTTGCGCACGACGCTTTCGATCGCCAGGTCGGGATGCCGCTCGCGCAGCAGCTCGGTGAGGTCCACCGCAAGGAGCGTCAGCCTCCGGTCGCCGTCGACGTAGTGCCAGAGGGTCGCCGTATAGTCTGCCTCGCCGAACGCGAAACGGATCGAGGCCGTGCCGGGCTCTTTGGTGAACGTGCCGGCGAGCGCTTCGCCTCCCTGCGCCGCCACGACCGTCAGCGGGCCGCCGTCGTAGTGCACAAAATCGAGCGCGTAGCTGCCGCCTGCGGCGACGGGGGCCTCGGCGAGCACCTCGGCACGGAGCGCTTCGGCAGCGGCGCTGTCGGCCGTGTCGTCGACCTCCTCTTCCGGGGCGGCGAGGGTCACTGCGGCCTCGACGCGCACGATGTCGTAGCGGGTCGAGTAGAAGACCTCCTCGCGCTCGGTGCAGGCGCAGCACGCGGCGGCGACCAATGCCAGGGAGGCCATGTGGCGGATGGTTCGGATCATGGGGTCAGCGGAGTTTGCGTTTGACGACCGCGGGGTTGCCCACGGCTAGCGAATCGTCGGGGATGTCGTGCACCACGACGCTGCCGGCGCCGATGATGCACCTGTCGCCGATCGTCACCCCCGGGCAGACCGTCACGCCGCCGCCCAGCCAGCAGTCGTCGCCGATGCGGATCGGTGCGGCCCGCTCGATCGGTTTGCGCCGTTCGAGGTAGTCGGTGGGGTGGACGGGTGTCAGGAGCAGGCAGCCGGGGCCGATGAGCGTGTGGTCGCCGACGGTGATGCCGCCGCCGTCGAGCAGCGTGCAGTTGGCGTTGACGACGACCTTCGCGCCCAGGCGGATCTCCGTCCCGTAGTCGCAGTGGAAGGGCGGGACGATCACCGTCGAGGCGGGAATGCCCGGGATGAGCTCCTCGAGTGCGGCGCGGCGCTCGGCATCGTCGTCGGCCGCGGCGCGGTGGAACCGCTCCAGCAGCCGGCTCCGGCGGCGGATGCACGCCATGTTCTCTTCGGTCGAGATGTCGTAGAACGCCCCGGAGCGCATCTTGTCGAGTTCGGTGGGCATGGCGTCGTTATTTGAGGAAGAAGCGGTAGATGTCGTTGCCGTTGGCGTAGACGAGCAGCGCGAGGATGATGACCAGCCCGACGTACTGCGCCGCCTCCAGCACCCGGTCGCTCACCTTGCGGCCCGTAAGGATCTCCCACAGCGTGAAGAGGGCATGCCCGCCGTCGAGCCCCGGGATGGGGAGGATGTTCATCACGGCGAGGATGATCGACAGGAAGGCCGTGGTGAGCCAGAAGCCCTGCCAGTCCCACGCCCCGGGGAAGATGCTGCCGATGGAGATGAAGCCGCCCAGCTCCTCGTACATGCGGGTCTTGGGCTGCGCGATCATCTTGAGCTGCTCCCAGTAGGAGGCGATCACGCGTCCCGCCTTGCGCAGCCCTGCGGGGATGGCCTCCGCCAACGTGTATTCCCGCGTGCGCAACGTGTAGGGAACGGCCGCCACGACGCCGAGCGTCCCTTCGGCCGAGACCGGGAGGTCGTATTCCAGCACCATGTCGTCCTCGCGCACCACCTCGACGCGCACCGTGTCGCCGGCATGGAGCTTCAGGTACTCCTTGTAGTCGCTGAATTCCATGTTGCGGCGGTCGTCCATGCCGACGATCTCGTCGCCCGGCCGCAGCGCGGCGGCGCCGGCCGAGGCGACGCTGTCGACGAGAAACGGTACGCGCAGCCGGAAGAGCTCCTCGAACTCCTTGTTCTGCCGTATGGCGATCAGCTCTTCGAGCGGGAGCGTCAGCGTCACTTCCCGGCCGTCGCGCTCGACGACGAGCGTGCGGTCGCTCTCGGTGATGATGAGCGAGGGGACGATCTTCGAGATGTCGTCGATCCGTTCGCCGTCGATCGAGACGAAGCGGTCGCCGTCGCGCAGCCCCAGGCGGTGTCCCGCCTCGTTGAAGGCGTAGCCCCAGCGGGCGTCGTCGTTCGAAAAGTAGGTGTCGCCCCACGTGTAGCAGATGCCGCAGTAGATGACGATGGCCAGCACGACGTTCATCACCACGCCGGCGATCATCACCAGAAAACGTTGCCAGGCGGATTTGGCGCGGAACTCGTCGGGACGGACGGGCTGCCGCATCTGCTCCTTGTCCATCGATTCGTCGATCATGCCGGCGATCTTGACGTAGCCGCCCAGCGGCAGCCAGCCCACGCCGTACTCGGTCTCGCCGCGGCGGAACCTGAAGAGCGAGAACCAGGGGTCGAAGAAGATGTAGAATTTTTCGACGCGGATGCGGAACAGGCGCGCCATGAGAAAGTGTCCCAGCTCGTGGAGTCCCACGAGGATGGTGAAGCAGAGGAAGAACTGGATGATCTTGATGAATATTTCCACGGATTCGGCTTGTTTTGCGGTGGGTTATCGGTTGCCGTTGAGGTATGCCTCCGCCAGACGGCGCGCCTCGGCGTCGGAGGCGGCGTAGTCGTCGAGCGAGGGTGTCGCAATGAAGGCCGCCCGGTCGAGGGCGTATTCGATGGCGCGCACGATGTCGGTCCAGGCGCAGCGGCGGGCGAGGAACGCCGCCACGGCCACCTCGTTGGCGCCGTTCATCGTGCAGGCCGCCGTGCCGCCGCGGCGCAGGCAGTCGTAGGCGATGTCGAGCGCCGGGTATTTCACGCGGTCGACCTCGGCGAAGGTGAGCTGCGGGTGGGCGAGGAAGTCGAACCGCTCCTGGGGTCGTATGGCGCGGTCGGGGTACATCAGCGCCAGGCTGATGGGCATGCGCATGTCGGGGGTGCCTAGCTGGGCCTTGATCGCCCCGTCCTCGAACTCGACCATCGAGTGGACGATCGACTGGGGGTGGAGTACGACGTCGATCTTCTCGGCCGGCGTGCCGAAGAGCCAGTGGGCCTCGATCACCTCGAACCCCTTGTTCACGAGCGTCGACGAGTCGATCGTGATCTTGGCGCCCATCGACCATTGGGGATGGCGCAGCGCCTCGTCGACCGTCACACGGGCGAGCCGTTCCATCGGCACGTCGCGCAGCGCGCCGCCGCTGCACGTGACGATCAGCCGCCTTACGGGCGCCCGTTCGCCCGCGAGACACTGGAAGATCGCCGAGTGCTCCGAGTCGATCGGCAGGATCGGCGCGCGCTTCTCGGCGGCCAGCGCCATGACATGGGCGCCGCCCACGACGAGCGACTCCTTGTTGGCCAGCGCGAGCTTCTTGCCGGCCCGGAGCGCCGCGACCGACGGTGCCAGGCCGGCATAACCGACCAGGGCGTTGACCACGGTCGTCGTGTCGCCGCCGCCCGCCACCTGCGCCACGGCATCGTCGCCGGCGTAGACCTTGGTGTCGGTGTCGGCGAGCGCGTCGCGCAGCGGGGCGTAGTAGCGCTCGTCGGCGATGACCACCGTGTCGGCGTCGAACGCGCGGGCCTGTGCCGCCAGACGCTCCCACTGGCGGTTGGCCGTGAGGATGCGGGCTTCGAACCGGTCGGGATTCTCGCGCACGATGTCGAGCGTCTGCTCGCCGATCGAGCCGGTCGATCCTAGGATGGCTAAGGGTTGTTTCATGGTTTTTAGAAGACGATATATCCCTCCGGATCGACGGGCTTGCCGTTATTCCAGAGTTCGAACTCGAAAAGACGCACGTCGCCGTCTGCCGTCTCGGCGTTGTATCCCACCAGATCGCCGGCCTGTACGCTCTGACCCGCCTGCGCGAGCGACTGCGACAGTCCCCGGTAGACCGACAGCAGGTCGTTGCCGTGCTGTATGATGACCGTATAGCCGCTTTCGGGCGTCCAGAGGCTCTGGATCACAGTGCCCTTGTCGATGGCGGCGATGCGCTCGGCGGCCGGTGCGGCGATGCGGATGCCGAGGCGCCCCGCGGCGATGTCGAACCGGTCGGTAATGATCCCCTCCACGGGGCGCGTCAGGTCGAGCGCCTCGCGCACGCTGCGGCGCGTGTCGCTGCGTCCCGAAAGGGCGTAGGGACCGTCGCCCTCCATCTGGGCGCGCAGGAGCGAATCCTCGACGGACGGCATGACCAGCATCCGCGTCGCGTGGAGCGAATCCTGCGAGGCGTCGACCGTGCGGACGACGGGGGTGCGGCCTTCGAGGATCAGCGCGATGTTTTCGTTGTAGGTCATCATGTCGTTCATCATCCGCTCCATCGAGTCGAGCCGGATGATGTTGTGCGCGAGGCTTTCGCGCGACCGGTCGGCCGCCGTGCGGTAGCCGGGAAGCATCTCCAGTACGGGCGAGTAGGCTACCAGCGAGAGCGTGAGGATGAAGAGCAGCAGGACGAAGGCGACTATGGCGGCGAAGGCGCTGGCGGGCGAGAGGTGGACGTGCCACTCCTCGCTGTTGTCGGTGGCGTTGAGCATGCAGAAACGCCGCTTGCGGAATGTTTCGCGCCACCACCGGCGCAGTTGTTCGATGTTCGGATTCATGATCGGGTGATCGTATTGATTGACAAAGATACGAATAAGTGAGGGCAAACGCAAACTTGTTTGCAGTTTGCCGAACGAGATTATCTAAGCCGAGGTGTAGCCGAAGTCAAAGATACGAAATAAGTCGAGGACAAATACAAACTTGTTTGCAGTTTGCCGAATGAGAGTATCTATGGCGAAGCCAAAGTACGAAAAGCCGAGGCGAGTATCTTCGGCGTAGCCGTCGTCTGTTCGGGTCGGGGATTTTCCCGGCGTCTTTTGTGCCGGGATCTTACGGAGCGGGATGATGGACCCTCGTCGTGCGTGCCGTCGGCCGGTTTTCGGCGGATGCAGGATTCTACGCAAGAGACGCACAACGACTTTACAAATATAGATAAAATACAGAAATCATCCAACGAATATCGGAAATATATTTATGTAAGTACGGCTTCCGAAGCGACATACAACAATCGACCGGCGCAAAAGGGGATTTTGTCGGAGAACAAAAAAACATGTCCGATATTGCGGACAACGCGCGCGAGACAAGCCTATTCTGCCGCAACATCAGGCACAAAATCAATTGGCCACAAGCAATATACATAAACACGACGGTTTCTTGCGTAGAAACCTCTATCCGATGCACGCGGACATAGATCGCCTATTTTCTTTCGGTGCGAAATAACGCATTGTGATTCAGCTGTTTGCCTGAATTGCGATGAACCGGGGGTATATCCATCCCAGTGCGGCCGGTTCCGTCCGGCGGACCTTCAATCGATTTTATGAACACTTCGGAAACGACGGGAGATGAAAAATCCTGGTTTGCCATGCGTGCCATTTTCCATCGGGAGATGGCGGCCAAGCGTTTGCTCGAAGAGGAGGCCGTCGAACACTTCATTCCCATGCGTCAGCAGACGCTGCTGATCCGCGGCCGCCGGGTTCGTCGGCTCGTTCCGGCCATCCGCAACCTGATTTTCGTCCATGCCGCGCCGGCGACCGTCAAGCGGATCAAATCCCGTGCCGGCTATCTGCAATACATTCCCGATGCGGCGACCGGCCGCATGATTGTCGTTCCCGACGACCAGATGCGGCGTTTCATCGCCGTGGCGGGAACCTGCGACGACCACCTGCTGTGGCTGCGTCCCGAGGAGGTCAACTGGGCCCGCGGAACCCGTGTGCGGATCACCGGCGGCCCGTTCTGCGGTCAGGAGGGGGTCTTCGTCAAGGTGAAGGGGGCGCGCGACCGCCGGGTGGTCATCGCCGTCGAAGGGGTGGTGGCGGTTGCCATGGCGACGATTCATCCCGATCTGATCGAACCGGTTGCGGATTGCGCCGATTGATAGATTCCGTTCAATACAGTAAGATAACATCATGGATAAGAAAGCCCGTTTGCAGGCCTTGTTGCCGCTCTTCCTGGAGAAACGACCGACGGAGGCGTGCGATGTCGAGGATTTGTCGGCGTTGGTGCGTGTCTACGTCGCGCTCTATCGGCTGACCGTGGTTTGCGGCGATGCCGAAGCCTTCGGCCGCCGATCGGATTACGCCCGGCTTTCCGATGCGCTTTTTCCCGTGTTGCTGCGCCGTGCCGGTAGCGAGTCCGATTTCGAACGGCGGGCCCGTCTGGTTTCGGCGGCGTTTTTCCTCAGCGGCGAGACGTCGTTTTCCTACGATGCCGCACGGGCGGATGCCTGCCGCGAAGCGGCCCTGGGGTTGCTGCACGACTATTCGACGCAGGAGCGGGCCGACGATCTGGCTCATGCGTGCGTCTGCCGCTGCATCGCCGACCTGTGCTATCCCGACGACGCTGCCGGCGCGGAATGGCTGCCCCGGCTGTCCGACCGGATCGACCTTTGGGCCCGGACGCTCGACGGACACGGCGGCTGGGCGGGGGTGTCCGGGCTCCTGGCTCTGGAGCGCGTCGAGGTGATGAACCGCTACTCCTATATGTTTCTCGACGATCGTTTCGACGATGCGATCCGGCGGGCGTATGGCCATTCTGCGGCCCGCATGTCTGCGGTCCTGACAGATGTGCATGCGGCGGACGGCCCGCGCGCGGCGGAGACGCTCTCCCGCTCCATGCCGCCGATCGCCGCATTCGCCGTCTGGTACGACGCGGCGATGCAGGGCAATGCCTACCCCGTCGATTCCCTGTCCGCCGGTCGGATCGCCCGCTGCCTCGACGCGCTGTCCGCCTCGTCCTCGCTTCTCGCACCGACCCGCTTGCAGGCGCTTTCCTGCGTCGTCGCCGCCCTCTGCGAATCGCTCGTCAATGATCTTCAACGGGAAATGATGAAAAACTGAACACTCTTTGTGAAGAGTTGGGCTACATTCCAATGCAAATAATCAAAAGGTTATGGACAAAAATATAGCAGTGGCGGGGACCGGATATGTCGGGTTGAGCATAGCTACGCTTCTTGCACAGCACAATCGGGTTACGGCCGTGGATGTGATTCCCGAAAAAGTGGAGTTGATCAACTCGGGACGCTCCCCGATCCAGGATGAATATATCGAAAGATATCTTGCCGAAAAGAAGTTGCATCTGCGAGCCACGCTCGATGGTGAGGAGGCCTATCGTGATGCCGATTTTGTAGTGATTGCTGCGCCGACAAACTACGATCCGGTGAAGAATTATTTCGATACGCATTGCATCGAAGAGGTGATCGATCTGGTGCTGCGTGTCAACCCCGAAGCGACGATGGTGATCAAGTCCACCATTCCGGTGGGTTACTGCCGCAGTCTTTATATGAAATATGCCGCCCGAGGAGTCAAACGGTTCCACCTGCTGTTCTCTCCGGAGTTTTTGCGCGAAAGCAAGGCTTTGTATGACAATCTCTATCCGTCGCGGATCATTGTCGGATACCCGAAGATGATCGAGCAGGACGAGTTTGCTGACGAGAACGAGGTTATCTGCAAGGTTGCAGATATTGCGTTTTTGGAACAGAGGGCGCACGAATTCGCCTCGTTGCTTCAGCAGGGAGCCGTCAAGCAAGATATTCCGACGCTCTTCATGGGCATGAAGGAGGCTGAGGCGGTGAAGTTGTTCGCCAACACCTATTTGGCGCTTCGCGTGAGTTATTTCAATGAACTGGATACGTATGCCGAGGTCAAGGGGCTTGATTCCCGGGCCATCATCGAGGGGATCGGGCTGGATCCGCGGATCGGAACCCACTACAACAACCCTTCGTTCGGATATGGCGGTTATTGCCTGCCGAAGGATACCAAGCAGCTTCTCGCCAATTATAGCGATGTGCCGCAGCAGATGATGTCGGCGATCGTGGAGAGCAACCGCACGCGCAAGGACTTCATCGCGGATCAGGTGCTGAAGATGGTCGGCTACTATAACTATTCGGCCCACAATGCCTTCGGCAGCGCTCCCGAACACGAATGCGTGATCGGGGTCTACCGGCTGACGATGAAGTCTAACAGCGACAACTTCCGCCAGTCGTCGATCCAGGGGGTAATGAAGCGCATCAAAGCCAAAGGTGCTACGGTGATCATCTACGAACCTACCCTCGAGGACGGCTCGACCTTCTTCGGTTCGCGCGTGGTCAACGACCTTGCCGAGTTCAAACGTCTTTCCCGGGCCATTCTCGCCAACCGCACGAGCGAGGAGTTGACCGATGTGAAGGACCGTGTCTATACCAGAGACCTCTTCTCGCGGGACTGATTTTAAAAATTGATAAAATATGCCTACAATCACTTCGACAAGGGATACCTATGTCGATTTTCTCCGGACGTTAGGCCTGTTGCTGCTCGTCGTCGTCACACCTGGCTGTCTGTGTGGTTTGCTACGATACGAGTTTTCGATGTACCGTTGATAGTGTTAATATTGGAGTGGGACAGCAAATTAAACGTCTGTAGTTAGTTATAAATAGCTATATCGCATATCTATTGGATAATGCTTCATGTTAAATTAGTATTGGATGCAAGGGAAGAACAGTAGTGTTAGATTGATTATAAATACGTGTGCCCAATATACGCGTACGATAATTAATATTGCATTGTCTCTATATAGCACAAGACTGATTCTAAATATTCTTGGCATTGCAGATTACGGTATTTTAGTACTCATAGCCGGTGTGGTTTCTATGTTGGCATTCGTTACAAATGCTATGATTTCTACTACACAACGTTTTTTATCGTATCATCAGAGTAAGGGTGGCTTGTTGCTACAACAGCAAATTTTCAGTAACAGCGTGTTCCTCCATATATTCTTCAGTATCGGTATTCTGATTGTACTGGAGATCGTTGGACTATTTATATTTGAAGGATTTTTAAACATCGTCCCAGACAGAATATATGCCGCAAAAATGGTGTATCAATGCACTATTTTCATGGTAATTCTATCTTTTCTCACAGCACCATATAAGGCTCTTCTTATTTCTCATGAAAATTTGGTGTATACCTCAATTATCGAGATTTGTGATGGTGTTCTGAAAGTATTTGTCGCAATTGCCTTGACGTTCTGGGGGCATGATAAGCTAATCACATATGGGATTCTGATGTGTGGTATAAATGTTATGGATTTTATTGCATACACATATTATACCCATAAGAAGTATGAGGAATGTATTATACCCAAGCTTAAACTTTTAGACAAATGCTATTTTAAATCTATAAGTTCTTTTATCGGTTGGCAACTGTATAGTACCGGATGCGTTGTTGGTCGAACACAAGGAACTGCAATAATTCTAAATCGTTTTTTCAGTACAGTAGTCAATGCGGCATTTGGTATTGCGCTTCAAATAAGTGGGTCTATAAACTTCATATCGTCAGCCTTAATAATGGCTATTAATCCACAGATAATTAAGGCGGAGGGAGAGGGCGATAGACTGAGGATGTTTAAATTGGCTGAAGTCGCATCTAAATTCAGTTTCTTATTATTATCGATCCTTGTAGTACCAACATGTTTCGTTATCCATGATATTTTGAAGTTATGGTTGGGTGAAGTGCCTGAAAATAGTGAGCTATTCTGTAGGGTTATATTGATTACTGCACTAATTGATCAAATAACGGCTGGGCTTATTACGGCCAATCTGGCCATCGGTAATGTCAGGTCCTATGCATTGATCATCAATACTATTAAGATATTAACACTTCCCGTCTTGTATGGCATGTTATATTGTGGGATATCGCTTCGTTATTCAATTTGGTGCTACGTCTTTTTTGAATTGGTATGCTCCCTTTGCAGATTACCTTTTGTAAAAAGGTCGGGCAGATTTAGTATTATGAATTTTATACGTAACGTTTTCTGTAGGATCTCAATACCATTTGTAGTTATGGTTGTTGCATATAGTGTGCTTTATAGGAGTCAGGTGCCTTTTATCGCATTTCTAGGTGCGGGAGTATTGATAACGATTGGATACATGCTGCTAATATATAAGTTTGGACTTGATGAACAGGAACGATGCGTTTGCAAAAAAGTCAAACAAGGAATTTTATCCCGGATTAAGTTATGAAAATAGCTATTTGCGGAGACTGTGTGATAAAAGCCCCATCGGAACACACAATTGGGCCTGAACTTCAAAAACTATTGGATGATTGCGATGTCAAAGGGATAAACTTTGAGGCCCCAGTGGATATAGCTATCGGCAAGCCAATACATAAGTCAGGCCCAGTCTTAAGCCAATCCGCTCAAACCCCAGAATGGTTAGAGCGTCACGGCTTCAATCTTATCACTTTGGCCAACAATCATTCGTTGGATTATGGCGAAGAAGGTTTGCAGGCTACGATTGAGGCTTTTAATACGCCGACGCTTACAGGTATTGGAACCTATAATACTGCTTATGAGGTAGCAATCATAAAAATTGGGGGTGAAACCGTTGGTTTTTTAGGGTTGACGCATAAGGAATTCGGGTGTGTCGATTGTAGCACGGGAAATAATCTTGGTACTGCCATGGTAACCTCGCCCAAAGTGCCGGTTATAATCAGCAAAATTAGATCACAAGTCGATAGGTTATATCTTTTGATTCATGCAGGTGTTGAATATACTGATGCGCCGCTACCTGAATGGAGGGAATTGTATCGTTCTTTCATAGATTTAGGTGCAGACGGTGTAATCGCCTCTCATCCCCATGTTCCGCAAGGTTGGGAAATCTATAATGGTTGCCTTATAGCATACAGTTTGGGGAATTTTGCATTTGAAGTCACTGATAACAGTATTTCTTGTGAAGGATGGTTTAATTCATATGTTGCGGTAGTAGATACTAAAGATAATTCAATATCCATGAAGTTTTTGAAATATGATTTTATTTCAAGATGTATCGATGTTGATCTATCTCCAAAGAGAGTTGAACAAGCCAACTATTTAAATGACTTATTGGCAAGCGAGATCGATTATAGAAAGTATCTGTCATCATTATATGATTCACTTGAAGAAACTTATAATTTGGCATTGCAATTGGGCGGAGCAAAACCGTTCAGTAAGTTTGCTTTGCTGAAAAATTTTGCCAAGCCATTGTTTGGCAAGAAGAGGTTTCGCGCGGATGCTGTGCATTTTCTTAATTTGTTTCAGTGTGAGAGCCATAGATGGATGATGATGAAGTATCTTGATCAGAATCCGATTATGCATATAAAAAATAACATAATGAATTTTGCTCGTTTCAAGCCTCTGCGAATTTACAATGGAATCAGAGTCCGTTGGTGGAAAAAAACAAGGAATTTTAAACGGTATGCGGACTATCTTTACTTAAAAGAATATGGACGACATATCAATTGGGAGTATCCTGAAGATTTGAATCAGTGGATCAATTGGTTGGAATTTTGTACCGATACCACTCAATGGAGTGTGCTTGCCGATAAGTACGCTGTTCGTGACTATGTCAAAGAAAAAGGATTCGAAGATACGTTAGTTCCGTTGCTTAGGACTTGGGACAATGCATATGATATCTCGTTTGAAGGGCTTCCTGAAAAATTTGTACTGAAGGCCAATAATGGATGCGGTGATATCCGGATTGTGGATAGGAACAGCCCGACAGATATAGAAGAAATTCGAAAATATTTTGCAGCTGTTTTGAATTCAAAATTCGGACGCGATTCGGCAGAGCCTCACTATCTCAGAATTAGCCCTAAAATTATAGCAGAGGAATTATTGGATGTCACAAAGCAAAGGGTAAAATCCACTTCATTGGTCGATTATAAATTTTGGTGTTTTAACGGGCATGTTGAAAAATGCCTTGTGTGCAGTGAGCGAACGAAGCAACATTGCACTCTTGATCTATATGATGCCAAAAGTTGGGCCCGGATAGAGGATGGCAATCTGAATTACGATGCGGTCCATAGGAAAGCCTTGGTTCCTATGCCCAAGCCTTCTCAACTTAATCGCATGATTTCGATAGCTTCGGAATTGTCGAAAGGTTTTCCTCAAATGCGGGTTGATTTCTATGAGATTGCGGACAAGGTATATATTGGAGAATTAACTCTCTCGTCTGCATGTGGAAGGATGATTTATTTCTCGGATTCGTGTCTTAAAGAGATGGGGTTGCTTTGCGGTGAAGCTGTGAAAACCCTCAAACAATACAATAATGACTAAATAGATGACAGCAATATAATTCACATTATAATATTCACGCTCTGTTGCGGGCAAGTTTCATCACAGGGATAATATGCTAAATTTGACCGATCCAATGAGTTTTATCACTTCTCTTATGAGATGCTGAGACTTTCAAAGTGAATGCGGCGACCTTCTCCTAATTATAATTTGAATATAAATTTCGAAATCTATGAATGCGTTACATTTAACATTGGCAACTTTTGGATCACATACGGGGGTTGGGAAAAAGATCAAGGCGCAAGCACAAGCTATCCAGAATTGTGGATTTGAAAGAGCCTTCATAGGGATGATAGATGATAATCTGTGGTTTAATATAGATGGACAAAGAGTTGGTAAAATCGCAAGAGTGTCTGATATAAAAGGCCAATTACACTACTTTAAAAAAATAGAGGCCTTTGTTATTGATAATAAGATACAGTTCATCTATTATAGATTTAATGCATTAAGTGATCCTTTTGTTATTATGTTTTTCCGCAGAATGAAAAGGAGCGGTGTCAGATGTGTTATGGAAATTCCAACCTATCCTTACGATGGCGAGGTAAAGAATAAAAATAGATTAACCTATTTAGATATCTTCACAAGGAGATTTTTGGCAAAACAATTTCAGTACATAGTTACTTTTTCGTCAGATGACAGAATTTTTGGTCAGAAAACCATAAGGATTTCCAATGGCATTGATTTTTCCACAATTTCGATTAGACGGCCGGAGAAGCACGAGGGATTTGTAATGTTAGGTGTTGCTAACTTGAGATATTGGCATGGGTTCGATAGAATTATCAGAGGCCTAAAGGAGTATGTGTCAAAGGTTGATTCGGAAAAGGTGAAATTTTATATTGTCTCAGGTGCGGAAAATGAAGATATAAAAGAATTAAAATTACTGGTGGATAGCCTGGATCTGAACGATATTGTCGTATTTAAAGGCGAAGTTTGGGGACAGGATTTGGATGAGCTATTCAATATAAGTGATGTAGCTATCGGTAGCTTGGGGCGACATAGAAATGGGATCAGGGCTCTTAAAACCTTGAAAAATGTTGAATATGCGGTTCGCGGAATCCCGTTCATTTATTCGGAGAATAACTCGGATTTCGATGGAAGACCATATATAATCAAGGCTTCTCAAGATGATTCATCGATAAACATTGAAAACCTTATTGAATTTATACGAATTATTGATTCCCAACCCGAGTTAATACGTTCTACTGTTGCCGATTTGAGTTGGGAAAGTCAGATGCATAAAATCCTTAATACCGTGTATAATGAAGGTTAATTTAGTATCTCTGATAAAAAAGCAAATTATTCGAATCTTGAGAGGGAGCAACCCCTTAGTGAACCAGGTGAAATATCAAGAACTGCTACGTTCTAAAGGTGCATCAATAGGTCAATGTTGCGGAATATTTTCAGATATAATTGGTCCTGAGACATATCTTATTTCGATAGAAGACAATGTGACAATTGCTACAGGTGTAAGAATTATTACGCACGACAATGCCATTTCTAAACCATGCCCGGAATTCACAGATCTTTTCGGTAGAGTGACCGTGAAAAAGAATTCATTTGTCGGCGCCTATTCTGTGTTACTTCCGGGTGTGACTATCGGTGAGAATGTAATAGTGGCAGCAGGTAGTGTTGTGACGAAATCCATACCGAGAGGTGAGGTTTGGGGCGGTGTTCCTGCAAAGAAAATAGGTATGGTTGACGAATATGCGGACAAGCAGCATAATAACGGAATTTCAACGAGAGGATTATCTTACGAGGAAAAGAAAGAATTGCTATTGTCTTCTGATAAATTGATACAACGATAATGAAAGTAGTCCATATTAGTTACTCTGATAAACAAGGAGGAGCTGCTATAGCCGCATATCGTCACCATGAAGCGATGAAGCAAATGGGGATTGAGTCGAAAATGCTGGTGTTGGATAAACGTTCGGAAGATGAGGGGATAATTCAGCTTAAGAAACCAAGTGTAAAGTTTTGGCTGGGAAAAGCTATCAATAAATTTCTGATGTTAGAGGCGAGGTTCTATGCGGTATGGTCTTGGAATCATTATGGCGGCGATATTAGCTCAGAACCGTCAGTCAAAAATGCAGATATTGTAATCCTGCATTGGATAAATGGATTTACTGCCTCAATTCGGTCTATAGAAAAAATACTTGAATCGAGCAAACAGGTATATTGGTTCATGCACGATATGTGGCCGATAACCGGGGGGTGTCATCATTCTTTTGAATGCGATAAATTTCAAACGCATTGTGGCGCCTGTCCGATGTATAACAATAAGCAAGGACATCATAGAGTGAAAGATCTATCATATTGGCAATATGAAGAAAAACTTCGAAGGCTTTCACCATATTCGAATCTGTCATTTCTGACACCCAGTAGGTGGCTTGCCAATCAAGTAAAAAGAAGCGGCCTATTTAAAGATCACAACGTGGATGTCGTGCCTAATGTTTTAGATACTAATGTATTTTGCCGGCGAGATAAATCAGCTGCCAGAAAGCGATTAGGTTTGCCGATTGATAAAAAGTTGATTCTTTTCGGTGCTGATAATATTCATAGTCCATATAAAGGATGGGATTATTTGCGCGATGCGTTGAAGGATCCAATTGCTGATGCAGAATGTGTTATATATGGTAATGTTGAGGAGGATATACAGTCTCAGATAGAAGTTCCCCTTTATTCGTTAGGACGTATTAGTGATGTAGACAAATTGGTTGATTTATATAGTGCCTGCGATGTTTTCGTCACACCTTCGCTGGCTGATAATTATCCGAATGTATTAGTTGAGGCAATGGCATGTGGACTACCTTGTGTCGGATTTGCTACTGGAGGAATTCCCGAGATTATACAAGATGGGGTTAATGGAATATTAGTGTCGTGTTATGATAGTTTGAAACTGCGAAATGCCATAATTAAAATATTGAATAGTGCTTATTCTATAGATTATTCTAAAAATGCAATAAGGTTTATTCAAAAAAACAATGTGTATTCAAATATTAAGAAGACTTTGAGTATATGTATTTAATCATATGATGGCTTGCATCCTGGTCGTTGTTTATCGTTCATCCCATTGTTGATGATTAAGTATTTCCTTCCTGTGTTAGGCGTAATTAATATTCTGTTGTTAATTCCGTCTGTGATTCCTGTTATTTTCCCCATTCCGGGCCCGCAGGTCATAGTTCTATTGTTTGTTGGTATTTATTTTCTATTTCTTTTACATAAAAAACATATTTCACAGCTTCCGGCGTCGCTTAGCTATTTAATCTTTATTCAAGGTGTATTTTGGTTCTTAATGTCGGTTTATCATGCGGATGGTAGCTATATTACCCGAATTGTTTTTTTGGTAGATACTTACCTATTATTGATGTGTTTATGGAATATTAAAGAGGGGATATATAAATTTGTTTCTACGTATAATAAAGTTATTTTATGGATGGGTATTGGTGGATGTGTTGCCTTCTTGGGGGTAATGTTGTTCAACCGTCAACCATTACTTGAATATGTTAATGCAGATGGTCGTACTGGTTATTTCTATGGCATATCATGCACTAATACAAAAATTGATCGGTTTATTAGGTACTCCGGTTTCTTTGATGAACCTGGAAGTATGGCTTTTTGGGGGGTGTTTGCATTGATATATAATATTTTATATATCAAAAATGTCAAAATAGAACGGGTGCTGTTGGTTAGTCTTGCATTTACATTTTCATTAGCCTATTATATTCAATTATGTGTTTATTTATTGGCGTTTAAGGTGAAAAAAATTAGTACAATATTTATTATCACAAGTGTTTTTGTGGGAGTTGTAGTGTTTGTTAATGCATTGCAGGATACTGATTATGAGATTATATATAGGTTGACTTTAGGCCGGTTGGAGTTTGGTAATGATGGAACTATGACTGGAGACAACAGATCTGGCCTAATGGAAAATGCTTTTGAGATATTCTTTCAGTATCCTTTTTTGGGTATTGGTGCAACTGCCTTTAGTAATTTAGATTCGTATAGTGGAGATAATCCAATAACACCTTTTGCGATTGATGGAATAATTGGGGGAATATTCTTGTATTTGCCATTATTATTTGCTTTCCCATTGTGTTTAAAACAAAAGGATAGTCTAGTTTGCTGGATTATACTTGTGATTGGTTATTTGCAACGTCCATTCTCGTGTTTTTTTATCTATTTTATAACGATGTATTTGTTCTTTATAATATGTGCTTATGGATTGCGAAAAAAACCTATCTCCTGTGATGAAATTTTCCATCGTAACAGTATGTTACAATGCAGGTGATGTCATAGAACGTACGCTACAATCGGTTTTATCACAAAGATATAATAACATTGAGTATATTGTAATAGATGGTGCCTCTAAAGATGGTACAATGGATATATTAAAGCAATATTCGAATAAAATAGATGTATTGATATCAGAACCTGATTCTGGAGTCTATGATGCAATGAATAAGGGTATTGCTAATGCATCAGGTGAATATATCAACTTTATGAATGCAGGAGATATATTTGTAGATGATGCAGTCCTTCGGAATCTTGCCGCACGGATAGACTCCCGTGATTATGATGTCATTTTTGGCGACGAAATAAAATGTTATAAGTGGGGGGACGTGTTGAGAAAGAGTGAATATTTCTCGGATCATAGTGTTGGGATGCCATTCGGGCATCAGAGTACATTTGTAAAGACCTCTCTTATGAAAAAGATGCCGTTCGATACGACATTTAGAATATTAGCTGATCAGAATTGTATCTATTCCCTATATAAACAGAAAAAAACTTTTCTTTATGTGGATTTGCCGATTGCCAAATATGACATGTATGGGTTGTCTAACAATGTGTCTCTTATTTATAAGGAAAACGCTCGGATTAAAGGCATAACAGGATTTCGCTATTATTGGGGCTTATGTAAAAGTCAAGTCAAGCAGAGCATTTATGGTTGTATCCCACAATCATTGTTGTATTTTATGCAGCAAAAAAAATATCGTAGGAATATAATTTAGGTTATGTCAAAGCTACTTCAGATCAACGTTACGGCTAACTGGGGCTCTACGGGGAGAATAGCTGAAGATATAGGAAAATTGGTGATTCGAGCCGGCTGGGAGAGCTGGATTGCGTATGGTCGCGGGAATTCGCAAAGTGCTTCTAATCTGATCAGAATCGGTAATGACTGGGATATGCGGCTGCACGGGATCCGTAGTCGGCTTTTTGATGATCATGGGCTTGCCTCTGCCCGTGTGACACGAAAATTTATTGAACAGGTTAGCGCGTTAAAGCCGGATTTAATCCATCTTCACAATATTCATGGCTATTATTTGAATTACCCGCTTCTGTTTGACTTTTTAAAGGCTTGGGGTGGGCCCGTGGTGTGGACGTTACATGACTGCTGGCCATTTACCGGGCATTGCGCGTATTATGATTATTCACGATGTGATAGATGGAAAAAGGAATGTCACGATTGTCCTCAACTGAAAGCCTATCCAGCTTCCGTATGGAAAGATCGCAGCATGAAAAATTTTCGGGATAAAAGGAGGGCCTTTCTGGAGTTGCCGAATCTTACTTTCGTGCCGGTCTCAAATTGGTTGAGGCATGAGTTAGCGAAGTCTTTCTTGAAAGCATATCCGGCTGTTACAATCCACAACGGTATCGATACCGATCTTTTTCATCCTGTCGTAAAAAAAAACGTTGAAGAAACCGACAAGAAAGTCGTGCTGGGCGTGGCGAGTGTTTGGGACCGAAGAAAAGGACTCGAGGAATTCGTACGGCTTCGTGAGCGGTTGTCGGATGACTATGTAATCATCTTGGTGGGGCTTTCCCAGGATCAGATTTCAACGCTTCCGAATGGTATCACAGGAATAAGACGCACGGAGAGCGTGGCGCAGCTTGTCGCTCTCTATAATATGGCGGATGTATTCGTGAATCCAACCCTGGAGGATAATTTCCCTACCACGAATTTAGAAGCCCTGGCCTGCGGAACGCCTGTCATAACCTACCGAACGGGAGGATCGCCGGAAGCTATCGATGATGCGACCGGTTTTGTCGTTGCTTATCAGGACATAGACGCCTTATCGGCGAAGGTGATTGAAACTTGTGAAAAATCGCCATTCAAAGTGTCCGATTGTAGGGCGCGAGCGCTTCTTCATTATGATAAAAACAAGGTTTTTGCAAAATATATTCAATTGTACGATTCTCTAATCTGACCGCTATGTTCCGTTCGATAATTTTCCATCTGTTGTACTATTACCATAAACTGACAAAGCGTACCATCCGGTTCAAAGGTTTTTGTGTAATCTTCTCGTTCCCTGGTAGTCGTGTCCGATTTGAGGGGGGGGGATTTTGAATTCCTCTTCGACCAGCAACATGCTCGGCCTGTGGCAAAGAACGGTCATTATAGCCCGCTACGGGGGAAATATTGAGATCGGCGACGGGTTTGGAATTTCCGGTACGACCATTTATTCGACCTCGTCGATTAAAATTGGTAAGAATGCAACGATCGGAGCCAATTGCAAGATCATCGACAATGATTTTCATCCTCTCGATCCCGAACAGAGGCGCTTGGGACTTAATGAGCAATATACTCGGCGTGCTCCGATCGTCATCGGCGACAATTGTTTTATCGGAATGAACAGCATCATCCTGAAGGGGACGACATTGGGATCGAATGTCGTAGTCGGTGCGGGGAGTGTCGTTCATGGCGTTTTCCCAGACAATTGCATAATAGCCGGCAATCCGGCGAAGATCATCAAGCACATTTAAAATACTGATATGACCATCTCGATTATTACCGCTACGTATAATAGCGGTAAGACACTTCGTGACACTATCGAAAGCGTGCTGGCGCAGACGTATGACGACATTGAATATATCATTGTCGACGGGGCGAGCAAGGATGATACGTTGGATATTGTGCGTAGGTATGAGCCGAGGTTTCGAGGAAGGATGCGATGGATTTCCGAACCCGACAAGGGAATTTATGATGCGATGAATAAAGGCATTGCGATGACTTCGGGAGATGTTGTGGGAATTTTGAATAGTGATGATTTCTATTCCGACAGCCATGTGCTTGAACGGGTGGCATCCGAGGTGGCGAATGTCGATGCCGTATATGGAGATATTCATTATGTAGAGCCGGATGATATGTCTCGATGTGTGCGATATTATTCGTCGCGTTTTTTTTGCCCGTGGATGATGCGAATGGGTTTTATGCCGGCGCACCCTTCGTTTTATTGCAGGCGTGATATCTATCTCGATGGCGGATTGTTTGATACTTCGTTCCGTGTTGCTGCCGATTTCGAGCAATTGCTACGCGTGATCTTTTTGAGGGGGATTCGGATGAGATATATTCCGATGGATTTTGTGACCATGCGAACGGGGGGCGCATCCACCTCGGGTTTCGCAAGCCATCGCAAAATCATAAGGGACCACATGAGGGCATATCGTAAAAACGGCATATATTCCAATTATTTTTTTGAAGGGGCACGGTATCTATATAAAATCGTCGAGGTCGCAATTGGCAGGGCGAGGTCTCTTTTCTGAGCGCTGCCTTGTTCCGCAGACTTTTCAATCCTAATTCACTATATTATGCAAAATCGGTCGGATGACAAATCCCGGAAACGTGTGTTCGTTTCCGGGTGTTACGATATGCTTCATAGCGGGCATGTGGCATTTTTCAAGGAGGCGTCGCGCTATGGCGATCTGTATGTGGGGATCGGCTCCGACGCGACAATTCAGGAGCTGAAGAACCGCAAGACGGTCTACTCCGAAAAGGAGCGTCTTTATATGGTCCGTGCGATCCGGTATGTGACGGATGCCTGCATCAACCCCGGATCCGGCATGATGGACTTCGTGGAGACGGTCGATCGGATTAAACCGGATATATTTGTCGTTAACAGCGATGGCGGCTCCGATACGAAACGCCGGTTCTGCCAGGAACGAGGGATCGAGTATATCGAATTGGAACGGACTCCCGACGCAGGGCTGGAGGCTCGTTCCACGACTTCATTGCGCTCCGGTGTCAAATCCCGGCTCCCGTATCGTCTCGATTTGGCGGGGACCTGGATCGACCAGCCCTATGTTTCGCGTTATGAGGCGGGCTGGGCGCTGACCATCTCGCTCGAACCGACTGTCGAATTCATGGAGCGGGGCGGTATGTCGACCTCGACGCGTAATTCGGCCCGTCGTATCTGGCCTTATGAACTTCCGGCCTATAACGAGGAGATGCTGGCGCGATTGCTCTTCTGCTTTGAAAACGACCCGGAGAAGGAGGGGTATGTATCCGGAGCTCAGGATGCCATCGGTATCTGCATGTCGGGGCTGACGCGCCACTATTACGACGGCCATTATTGGCCCTCTCGCATCGAGTCGTGCCACGATGAGGAGGTGCTCCGTTGGCTGGAGAGCCATTTGTGTCTCGTCCCGATGTTCCCTCGCCGGGAGGGGTGCTCGGTGGTGGAGAACCGGGATGTCGTTCCGGAGAAGGTCGCCCGGCTGACAGGGGCGGCGGAACGTTGCTGGCAGGCCATTCTCGCCCGGGAGCTGTCGGCATTCGCCCGGGCTTACCGGGACTCCTTCGAAGCGCAGATCGCGATGTTCCCGGCGATGATGCAACCCGGTGTCGAGGAGTTTATCGATCGTTGGAGCAGTCGGGCCTTGGCCTGGAAAATGTCCGGGGCCGGTGGCGGCGGCTATCTCGCGCTCGTTGTCGACGCAATTCCTTCCGACGCGATTCCGATCCGGATACGGCGCAAGGATTCTTTGTAGCGATCGACCCGGGTGAATGAATATGCAGGGTGCGGGCATCGGTCCGCACCCTGCTTCGTTTTTGGGGTTTGAGTTGGGTTCGAGTCGGGCCGGAGCGAGCGGATTCGGAGGATTCGGTGGGAGAGGCGTGCGGGTTCCGAAAAAAATCGTAATTTCGCAGCCCGATCGGGCATGTCGAACGAACCGGGCCGATCAAGAGGATTGAAAAAACGGTTCGATCGGATGGATCGAACGACCCGACCCGATCGGGCATACCGAACGAACCGAACAGATGATAGCGATGACCGAACGCCGCGAAGGCTGCGGGTGGAGCCCGCAGGCCGTGATTTACGAGATGAATGTGCGTCAGCTGACGCCCGAAGGTACGTTGCGCGCCGCCGCCGGGCGGCTCCCCTTCCTGCGCGAGATGGGGATCGACGCCGTGTGGCTCATGCCTGTCTATCCCATCGGGGAGGAGAACCGCAAGGGCTCGCTGGGCTCCTATTATTCGATCCGCGACTACTGTGCCGTCAATCCCGAGTTGGGTACGATGGCCGATTTCGACGCCCTGGTCGCCGAGGCACACCGCCTGGGCATGAAGGTGCTGCTCGACTGGGTGGCCAACCACACGGCCCGCGACGCCCGGTGGATCGCCGAGCGACCCGCCGACTGGTACGAGCGCGATGCCGACGGCGAGGCAGCCGTGCCGTGGGACTGGACCGATACGGCCAAGCTCAACTATGCCAATCCGGCGGTGTGGGAGGCGCAGATCGATGCGATGGCCTTCTGGCTTACGGAGCATGCCGTCGACGGCTTCCGTTGCGACATGGCGATGTTGGTTCCCGCCGAGTTCTGGCGCGCGGCGTCGCGCCGACTGCGGGCTCTGAAGCCCGATCTGTTCATGCTGGCCGAGGCCGAGGAGACCTATCTGTTCGACGAGGGGGCCTTCGATGCCTGCTATGCCTGGGAGATGCACCACCTGATGTGCGACGTGGCGCAGCAGCGCGTGCGTGTGACGGCGCTGCGCAACTACCTTTACGCCGACCGCGAGCGCTACCCCCGCCGGGCGATGCGTCTGACCTTCACTTCGAACCATGACGAAAACTCGTGGAGCGGCTCGGAATTCGCGCGCATGGGCGACGCGCGCGAGATCATGGCGGCCTTCTCGTTCGTCGTGCCGCGCGGCTTGCCGCTCGTCTACACGGGGCAGGAGGTGGGCTACGACCATTCGTTCGCCTTCTTCGACCGCGACCCGATCCCCGCCGCGCGCTATGTCGGCAACGACTTCACGGCGCTCTACCGTCGTCTCGCGGCGTTGCGCCATGCCAATCCCGCGCTGGCTGCCGGGGAGCGCGGCGCCGAGATGATCGAGATCCGCAACAACGCCGAGGATTGCCTGATGACCTTCGTGCGCGAGGTGGCGGGCAACCGGGTCGTCGCCGTCCTGAACATGTCGCCCTATACGATCCGTGCGCAATACGGCACGGGCATCTATGCCGGACGCTATACCGACGCGATGACGGGGGCCGACTACGATCTGCCGCCGCACGTCGACGAGATCATGGCGCCGTGGAGCTATCGGATCCTCGCGAAGCAGACCGCCGACGAGTAGCGGGGCGGGGACCGGCAGTCGGGCGCGGATTTTGCATTTGTCGGGGAATTTTCGTATATTGTCCTCCTATGAAACGCATCCTTCTCTGTTGCCTCCTGCTTTTCGCCGCCTCGGGCGCCTGGGCGCGGGCCTACCGCGTGGACGAGATTCCCAATGTCCAGCTCGCCGACCGCGACCGCTATGTCTCCGATCCCGACGGGATCCTCTCGCCGGCATGCACGATGCGGCTCGACACGATCTGTGCGTCGCTTCGCGAGCGCGGCATCGCCCAGGTGGCCATCGTCGCCGTCGGCGATATCGCGGGCGATGCGGTGTTCGATTTCGCCATCGAGCTGTTCCGCCGCTGGGGCGTGGGGCGCGAAGGAATCGACAACGGGTTGGGAATCCTGCTCGTCCGCGACCGGCACGAAATTCGCTTCGTCACCGGCGGAGGCCTGGAGGGCGTTTTGCCCGATGCCCTCTGCAAACGCATACAGGTCAACTACATGCTGCCCGCGTTCCGCGACGGCGATTACGACCGCGGCATGCTGGCCGGTATCGGGGCCGTCGCGCAGGTGCTGCGCAGCGGCGACCTCGATTTCGCTCCGGAGACGGACGACGACGAGCTTGCCGCGGGGGCGATCGTTTCGCTCATCGTCCTCTTCTTTTTCCTGCCGCTGGGGCTGGGCATCTTCGGATATGTCCGTCGCCGGCGTTGCCCGCAGTGCAGACGGCTGGGGCTGCGGTCCGAAGCGTCGCATGTCGTGGCGACAACTCCTGCGAGCCGCACCGTCGAGTATACCTACGTCTGCGCCCATTGCGGGTGCGTGGTCCGGCGGCGCGAAAAGCACATGCGCGACAACGGCGCGGGGCGGGGCCCCTTCATCGGCGGCGGGATCGGCGGGTTCGGAGGTGGCGGCGGATCGATCGGCGGCGGCTTCGGCGGCGGGTCGTTCGGTGGCGGCGGTGCCGGTTCGCGATGGTAAACGGGAAAGTTGAATGAATGAAAAATAGTCTGAAAATGAAAAAGTGGATCTGGATCGTGGTGATCGCCGTCGTGGCGATTTTCCTCTACGTTACTTACAACGGATTCGTGGTCAAGGACGAAGCTGTGAAAACGGCCTGGTCGAAGGTCGAGACGCAGTACCAGCGTCGTGCCGACCTCGTTCCCAACCTGGTCAATACGGTCAAGGGGTATGCGGCGCACGAGAGCGCGACGCTCCAGGGTGTCGTCGAGGCGCGCGCGAAAGCCACCTCGATCAATCTGTCGGCCGACGAGCTGACCCCCGAGCGGATGGCCGCCTACCAGCAGGCTCAGTCGGAGGTGCGTTCGGCGCTCGGCCGGCTGCTGGCCGTGGCCGAGAATTATCCCGACCTGAAGGCCAACCAGAATTTTCTGGAGCTGCAGGCGCAGATAGAGGGTACCGAGAACCGCATCGCCGTGGCCCGCGCCGATTTCAATGAGGCGGCCAAGGCCTATAACGTCGCCGTGCGCCGTTTCCCGGCCAACCTGGTCGCCGGGCTCTTCGGCTTCGGGCAGAAACCCTATTTCGAGGCGGCCGAGGGCGCTGCGGCCGCACCTGCGGTGCAGTTCTGACGATGGAACGTTCGCGACGCAACGGCTACCTCCTGGGTGCGGTAGCCGCGGCCTTCTACGGCCTCAATCCGCTCTTCGCCCTGCCGCTCTACGAGGCGGGGCTCACCACCGATTCGGTGCTTTTCTACCGCTACCTGCTCGCCGTCGGCCTCATGGCGGGGCTGATGGTCGTCCGGCGGCAGTCGTTCGCCGTCCGCCGGCGCGAGATCTTGCCGCTGGCCGTGATGGGGCTGCTCTTCTCCTGCTCGTCGCTCTTTCTCTTCCAGAGCTACCGCCACATGGATGCGGGCATCGCCTCGACGTTGTTGTTCCTCTATCCGCTCCTGGTGGCGGTCATCATGGCGGTGGGATTCCACGAGCGGACGTCGCCCGCGACGGCGCTGTCGATCGTCCTGGCACTGGGCGGCATCGCGCTGCTCTACCGGGGCGGCGACGGGCAGACGCTCAGCACGCTGGGCGTCGTGCTGGTTTTCCTCTCGTCGTTGTGCTATGCGATCTACATCGTGGGGGTCAACCGCTCGTCGCTGGCCGCGTTTCCCACCGAGAAGCTCACCTTCTACGCCCTGCTGTTCGGTTCGAGCATCTATCTGGTGCGCCTGCGCTTCGGCGCCGATCTGCAACCCCTCCCGACCCCTGCGCTCTGGATCAACGCCGTGTCGCTGGCTCTGTTCCCCACGATCCTCTCGCTCGTTGCGATGGCCGCGGCGATCCACCGCATTGGGTCGACTCCCACGGCGATCCTCGGAGCGCTGGAGCCCGTCACGGCCCTGTTTTTCGGCGTCGTGGTTTTCGGCGAGGCGCTCACGCCGCGCATCGTCACGGGCGTCGCGCTGATCCTCGCAGCCGTGTCGCTGGTCGTCGCGGGCCGGCAGCTGGTGGGCCTGCTGCATTTGCCGCATTTGCCGCATCTGCCGCACCGGCTGCGCCGGGCGCGTTGAGGCCGTCGTCGTGCGGTATATGTAAAGGGAGCGCTCCGATATGGTCGGGGCGCTCCCTTTTCGTTGCGTTTCGTGTCTACATGCGGCCCTTGTCCTCGGCTGCGGCGCTCTCCACGTTCTTGCTGCGGAAGGCCTTGCCCGCCTTGAAGTGGTAGCTCACGCTCACCGAGTAGGAGCGGTTGTTCCAGTTGTCCCGCATCGTTACGGTGCGGCGGAACGCCTTGTCGTCGGCGGTGAAGACCTGGCTCCGGTTGAGCAGGTTCGTGACCGAGAACGATGCCGTGAAGCGCTCGCCGAAGCGTTTCTTGAGGCTGGCGTTGAGGCGGTGGCTCGCCTTGAGCGTGGCGTTTCCGAACCGCATGTCGCTCTGGAATTGGTACGACAGGTCGACGTAGAATTTCGCCGGAAGGGTGAAGGTCGACGAGGCGTTGGCGAAGACGATGTTCTGGAACGACTCCGCGGCGTGCTGGTCGAGCCGCTGGCCCTGGCGGATGTAGTTGGCGCCGATGTTGAGCTGCCACCACTTCGCGGGTTGCAGCGGCAGGTTGGCCGCCAGGTAGTAGCTCCGCGTGCGGTCGAAGTTGACCCACCAGATGCCGAGCATGTCGGGATTGTCCTCGTCGGCCAGGATCGTCTGGTTGATCTCGTCGGTCTCTACGATCACGCCGGCCGTCAGCGTGTATTTGTGCTTCATCACCAGCGTCAGGCTCGCGTCGTTGCGGTAGGAGGGGTCGAGCTCGGGGTTGCCGATCTGGTAGGAGTAGTCCGACACCTGCAGGCGCTGCGGCGTGAGGCTCCAGAAATTGGGCCGTTTGAGCGTGCGGGCATACTGCGCGATGATCGAGTAGGCGCCGTCTTCCGTGAGCCGGTAGGAGACGTTGGCGTTGGGGAAGAGCGAGAAGTAGTTCTGTCCGACGTCGCTGCGGCGGCCGTGCGTCGCGGTGTACTCGCCGCGCAGGCCTGCCACCAGACCCCAGCGTCCGACGTTGGCCGTGAGGATGCCGTAGAAGGCCGCGATGTTCTCCGTGTAGTTGACCTCGAAGCTCTGCGCGTCGTTCCTTATCCAGGCTTCGTCTTTCGCGTATTCGTAGAGCGCGTCGTTACGCATGTCGTTGTGCGTGTATTTGGCGCCGGCCTTCACGCCCCATGCGGGCGAGAAGTGCTTTTCGAGGGCCAGCGTCACTGCGGCGACGTCGTAGACGCTGCGGGTGTTGTCGCGGTAGAGCGAGTCGACGGCTGCGGCCGGCGCGGGCGGCGTGATGCGGCTCGTGTTGTCGTTGCCGGTGGTCCCCGCCCGGTGGGAGTAGTCGCCCAGCACCTTGAGCGTCGACCCCAGCGTGTCGATCTTCCAGATGTAGTTGAACATCGCGCCGTAGTCGTTGGCCCGGTTGTGCGTCAGGTAGCGGCTTTCGGTCGTCGTGGTCGCCGCCGCCTCGGTCATGCCGGTCGCGGTGCGGGTTTCCGAAGGGTCGTTGCGGTGCTGGTAGGCGAACTCCGCGCCGATGCTGTGGCGGTCGTTCAGCTCGTAGACGGCGTTGGCCCGCAGACCGCCGTTGCGGCATCCCGTTCCGTTGTTTTTCGAGTGGGCCCGGAGGCTCTTTTCCGACTGCGTGTAGCGGGTCACCTCGTCGGACTCCATGTCGCCGTCGCCCAGGTAGCCCCAGCCCGAGAACCCGAGGTCGAGCCGGTTCCGGTGGTAGGCGATGTCGCCGGCCGGCACGTAGATGTTCTGGAAACGGCTCTGGTTGGTGCGCAGCGAAACAGCCCCCTGCATGCCGTTCTCACGGCGCTTCTTGAGCGTGATCTTGATGATGCCGCCCGCCGAGTCGGCGTCGTAGTCGGCGCCGGTCGTCGGCACCACCTCGATCTTCTGGATCTCTTCGGCGCGCAGCGAGCGCAGGTAGGTGAGCAGCTGCTCGGACGACATGCGCAGCTCGCGGTCGTTGACGTAGACCTTCGATCCCGACTTGCCGTTGATGGTGATCTTGTCGTCGCTGATCCACACGCCCGGGGCGCGTTCGAGCAGCTCGATGCCGTCCTTGCCGATCGCCGCGGGGGAGTTGGCCACGTCGACCACGAAGCGGTCGGCCTCGCGACGGATGAGCTGCGCCTCGACCACGACCCCCTCGATGTCGGTCGCCGATGGCTCCAGGACTATGTCGCCCAGGTCGTTGTGCTCTTCGACCCGGATGGGGCGTTTCACCGTCTCGTAGCCGAGAAACTGCACCTGCAACGTGTATTCGCCGGCCGGGACTTTCAGCTCGAAACGGCCGTTTTCGTCGGTCGACATGCCGGCCGCCTGCTCCGTGCCGCGCAGCAGCACCACCGAGGCATAGCCCACGCCTGCGCCCCGGTTGTCGACCACGCGTCCCGTGGCGGGGCAGAGCCGCGCCGCCGAGGCTTGGGCGGCGATCGTTGCGAGAATGACGAGAAGGAGAACAATTCGTTTCATACTATTGGGTTTTGTAGTTATGCTTGCGTTTGTTGCTATTTCACGATGCAAATATATTTATTTTAATTTATATTATGCAAAACATAGTAGTATTATTTTGAGAAAATTTTTCATACCGATATATATAGGCTGTAAACAGATGGTCGGTCGCGCGTAGTTCCTTATGCGCGATACCCGGCTGCGGACCGCCCTTCGGAGATGCCTTCGCAGCCGGCCGGAGCGGGGATGCGCGCGGTGCTCCGGGGGCGGTGTTGAAAATTCGCGGGTGGCAAATTCGGGTTAATTCGTAAAAAATGCTTAATTTTGCATGATTGAATCCATTCCTCGCCGACGATGATAAGCCTGCTTTATTACCTGCTGCTGGTGCTGTTGTGCACCGTGTTCCTGTTGCTTTCGGCCGTTGCGCTGGTCGTCTGCGCGCCGCTTGACCGTGCGCGCCGCACGGTGCACGAGCTCTCGCGGATCCTGGTCCGCATTTTCTACGCGATCCCGCCTTTCTGGCGCCAGCGGGTCGAGGGGATGGAGCATGTCGACCGCCGGCAGCCCTACGTCATCGTGCTCAACCACAATTCGGGCGTCGACATCCCTACGCTCTACTACCTGCCGCTCAATTTCCGCTGGGTCTCGAAGCGCGAGGTGTTCCGCGTCCCCTTCTTCGGGCAGTTCCTCATCCTGCACGGCGACATCTGCATTGACCGCGGTCGCGGTTCCGAGGCGATGGCGCAGCTGTTGCGCGAGGGGCGCAAGTGGGTCGACCGCGGCGCTTCGGTGGCGATCTTCCCCGAAGGCACGCGTTCGAAGGACGGCGAAATCCACCGTTTCAAGGCGGGTGCCTTCCTGCTGGCCAAGGAGCTCGGGGTGCCGGTCCTGCCCGTGGTGATGGAGGGCACGCGGACGCTCATCGGCAAAAACCGCCTGTTCAACTGGCGCAACCGCATCCGTATCCGCGTGCTGCCCCCCGTTCCGGCCGCCGAGGTCGCGGCGTGCGAGGTGCACGATTTGATGGACCGCACGCGCGAGGCGATGTGCAGGGAACTGGCCGCAATCCGAAGCGAAGCGGCGAAAAGCGAATAAGCTATGGCAGATTTACTCGATAATAAGAATCCCGTTACGGGCAGCTACGACGACGACGCCATCGTCACCCTCTCCCCGCGCGAGCACATCCGCCTGCGCCCGGGTATGTACGTGGGTGTCGTCGGCGACGGTTCGCAACCCGACGAAGCGCTTTACGTGCTGATCAAGGAGGTCGTCGACAACTCGATCGACGAGTTCATCATGGGCGCGGGCAAGCGCATCGACATCACCATCCGGGACAAGGTCGTTTCGGTGCGCGACTACGGTCGCGGCATCCCCCTCAAGTCGCTCGCGGCGGCCGTGGGGCAGATGAACACGGGCGGCAAGTACGGCGGCTCGGCCTTCAAGAAGACGGTGGGTCTCAACGGTGTGGGCGTCAAGGCGGTCAACATGCTTTCGAGCGAGTTCACCGCCCGCTCGGTGCGCGACGGCGAGGCTCGCACGGTGACCTTCGCCCAGGGGCTGGAGGTGAGCGACCGCTGGGAGAGCGGCGTCGACGAGAAGAACGGCACCTTCATCTCCTACCGCGTCGACGAGGAGGTCTTCGGCCCCTACGACTACAACATGGAGTATGTCGAGCAGAAGATCCGCAACTACAGCTATCTGAACCTCGGTCTGACGCTGACGCTCAACGGCCGCAGCTTCGTGTCGAAGAACGGCCTGCTCGACCTGGTCAACGACACGATGACCGAGGAGCCGCTCTATCCGCCCATCCACCTCGCGGGCGACGACATCGAGGTGGTGATCACCCACGGCACGGGCTACGGCGAGAGCTACGACTCGTTCGTCAACGGCCAGCACACCACCCAGGGCGGTACGCACCAGACGGCGCTGCGCGCGGCCGTGGCCAAGACGCTCAAGGAGTTCTATCACAAGGACTACGATCCTTCGGACATCCGCACGTCGATCATCGCCGCCATCTCGATCAAGGTCGACGACCCGCTCTTCGAGAACCAGATGAAGACCAAGTTCGGCTCGAAGGAGGTCACGCCGGGCGTCTCGGTCAACAACTTCGTCGCCGACTTCCTCGGCAAGCACCTCGACGACTACCTCCACAAACATTCGGAGACGGCGCAGATCCTTCAGAAGAAGATCGTCGAGAACGAGAAGGAGCGCAAGGCGATCTCGGGCATCCAGAAGAAGGCCCGAGAGACGGCCAAGAAGGTGTCGCTCAACAACAAGAAGCTGCGCGACTGCAAGATCCACCGCACCGACCGCCACGAGCTGGCCGAGCGGTCGATGATCTTCATCACCGAGGGTAATTCGGCTTCGGGGTCGATCACCAAGAGCCGCGACGTGCGCACGCAGGCGGTCTTCTCGCTGCGCGGAAAGCCGCTCAACTGCTTCGGCCTGACGAAAAAGGTGGTCTACGAGAACGAGGAGTTCAACCTCCTCCAGGCGGCGCTCAATATCGAGGAGGACATGGACAACCTGCGCTACGAGAAGGTCGTCATCGCCACCGATGCCGATGTCGACGGCATGCACATCCGCCTGCTCATCACCTCGTTCTTCCTCCAGTTCTTCCCCGAGGTGATCCGCCGCGGCCACCTCTACATCCTCCAGACGCCGCTCTTCCGCGTGCGCAACAAGCGGGAGACCCACTACTGCTATTCGGAGGAGGAGCGGCAGCGGGCGCTCGCGCGCTGCGGCGCCAACGCCGAGATCACGCGCTTCAAAGGTCTGGGCGAGATCTCGCCCGACGAGTTCCGCGAGTTCATCGGCGAGGGCATGCGGCTCGACAAGGTGCGCATCTCGAAGGACGACCCGATCCACGACCTGCTGGAGTTCTACATGGGCAAGAACACCTTCGAGCGCCAGGGATTCATCATCAACAACCTGCGTATCGAGGAGGACCTCGTCGAGCAGGACCTTAGGATCAGTTAAGCGATATGTCGGAAGAAAAAGATAGAATCAACCCCGAAGAGGCCTTCAACGAGGACGCCTCGACCCCCGAGACGACGGACGATGCCGCGACGGAGGCCCCCGCGGCGCCGGCGCCGTCCGCCCGGGCGGGCAAGTACGACCGTCTTACGCAGGACGAGGGCAACGTGCGCCGGCTCACGGGCATGTACAAGAACTGGTTTCTGGACTACGCCTCCTACGTGATCCTCGAGCGCGCCGTGCCGCATGTCGAGGACGGTCTGAAGCCCGTCCAGCGCCGTATTCTCCACGCCATGAAGTCGGTCGACGACGGCCGCTACAACAAGGTGGCCAACATCGTGGGGCAGACCATGCAATACCACCCCCACGGCGACGCCTCGATCAAGGACGCGCTGGTCCAGCTCGGGCAGAAGGATCTGCTGATCGACTGCCAGGGCAACTGGGGCAACATCCTCACGGGCGACGAGGCCGCCGCGGGCCGATATATCGAGGCGCGCCTGTCGAAGTTCGCCCTCGACGTGGTCTTCAACCGCAAGACCACCGAGTGGATGCGCTCCTACGACGGCCGCAACGAGGAGCCGGTGACCCTTCCGATCAAGTTCCCGCTGCTGCTGGCCCAGGGTGCCGACGGCATCGCCGTGGGCCTGGCATCGAAGATCCTGCCCCACAACTTCGTGGAGCTCATCAACGCCGCGATCGCCCACCTTCAGGGGCGCGAATTCCAGCTCTGGCCCGACTTCCCCACGGGGGGCATGGCCGACGTGAGCCGCTACAACGACGGCCTGCGCGGCGGTGCGGTCAAGGTCCGCGCCCGCATCTCGAAGATCGACAAACGCACGCTGGCCATCACCGAGATTCCCTACACGACCACCACCGAGTCGATCAAGGAGTCGATCATCAAGGCCAACGAAAAGGGCAAGATCAAGATCCGCAAGGTCGACGACAATACGGCCGACAAGGTCGAGATCATCGTGCAGGTGGCCCCCGACGAGTCGTCGGACAAGACCATCGATGCGCTCTACGCCTTCACCGACTGCGAGGTGTCGATCGCGCCCAACGCCTGCGTCATCTGGGAGGAGAAACCCCACTTCCTGGGTGTGAGCGAGATCCTGCGCCGCTCGGCCGACCACACGAAATACCTGCTGGGCCGCGAGCTCGAAATCCGTCTCGACGAGTTGAACGAGGCGTGGCACGCCGCCTCGCTCGAACGCATCTTCATCGAGAACAAGCTCTACCAGCTCATCGAGGGGTGCCGCACGCGCGAGGAGGCCTACGAGGCGGTCGACAAGGGGCTGGAGCCCTTCAAGAAGCGCCTGCGCCGCGCCGTGACGCTCGCCGACGTGCAGCGGCTCACCGAGCTGAAGTTCATCCGCATCTCGCGCTACGACTCGGACAAGGCCGACAACGAGATCCGCCAGATCGAGGCCGATATCGAAAAGACGAAATACGACCTGGAGCACCTCACCGAATATGCCGTGGCCTACTACGAGCGCATCCGCGACAAGTACGGCAAGGGGCGCGAGCGCCGCACCGAGCTGCGCGAGTTCGATTCGATCGAGGCGTCGAAGGTCGCCGTGACCAACGCCAAGCTCTACGTCGACCGTGCCGAGGGTTTCTTCGGTATCGGCAAGTCGATGAAGGATGCCGAATGGGTCTGCGACTGCTCGGACCTCGACGACGTCATCGTCTTCACGAAGGAGGGGCGCTACGTCATCACCCGCATCTCCGACAAAGCCTTCTTCGCCAAGAACATCCATTACATCGGTATCTTCAAGCGCAACGACGAGCGCACGATCTATAACGTCCTCTACCGCGACGGCAAGAACGGCCCGATCATGATGAAGCGCTGCGCCATCAAGGGCATCACGCGCGACAAGGAGTACGACATCACCAAAGGGACGCCCATGAGCGAGATCCTCTACATGTCGGTCAATCCCAACGGCGAGGCCGAGGTGCTGAAGGTCTACTTCAAGCCCCGTCCGCGCCTCAAGCGCGTGATCGTCGACCTCGATTTCTCGACGCTCGCCATCAAGGGGCGCCAGAGCCAGGGCAACCTCTTCTCGCGCTACGGCATCCACAAGATCGTGTTGAAGGAGCGCGGCACGTCGACCCTCGGCGGGCAGGATATCTGGTTCGACGAGGATGTCCGCCGCCTGAACGCCGACGGCCGCGGCCGCCTGCTGGGCGAGTTCAAGGGCGACGACAAGCTGATCGTCTGGACCTCGAAAAACCAGTATTACATCACGGGCTACGACCTGATGCAGCACTTCCCCGACGATACGGTGCGTGTCGACCGCTACGCCGCAGGCCGGGTCTACAGCCTCTGTTATTACGACCGCGAGCAGCGCTACTATTATATGAAGCGTTTCACGGCCGAGCAGACCGACAAGTTGCAGTCGTTCCTCGACGAGGAGGGGCAGGCCGAGCTGATTTGCCTCACCGACCGTGCGGGGGCGAAACTCGAGATCGCCTACAAGGGGGCCCATGCCCAGCGTCCGGCCGATCTGATCGAGGTCGACGAGTTCGTGGGGGTCAAGAGTCACCGCGCCAAGGGCAAGCGTCTGACTACCTACGAGGTCGGCGCGTTGCGCTTCATCGAACCCGAGTTGCCTGCCGAGCCCGAGCCCGAACCGGCCGATGCGGCCGACGAGGCGCCGGAGGGTGCGGTCGGGGCGGTTGCCGCCGGCGTTCCGACCGAGGGCGGCGTGCCGATGGAAATCGAGCGCGCGGCCGCCGACGAGGAGACGATCGATCCCGAACAGCTCGATTTATTCTGATCCGCGACGTTACGGCGATGACGAGGCTCTTCCTGGTCGGCTACATGGGGTGCGGCAAAAGCACCTTCGCGCGCCGGATCGCCCGGCGGCTGGGGGTGGAGTGGGCCGATACCGACCGTCTGGTCGAGCAGGCCGAGGGGGCCTCGGTCTGCGACATCTTCCGCTACGAGGGCGAGGCGCGCTTCCGCGAGGTCGAGCGCGGGGTCCTCGACCGGGTGATCGACGAGGGGCGCATCGCCGTCGTGGCGACGGGCGGCGGGCTGCCCGTGTGGCGCGACAACATGGAGCGGATGAACGGTGCGGGGCTCACCGTCTACCTGCGGCGCGAGGCCGAAGCGATCGCCTCCCGCATGAGTCCCTACGGACGGCAGCGGCGGCCGCGCCTGCGGGGGCTCTCCGACGCCGAGCTGGTCGACTTCATGCGGCGCGACATGGCCGGACGCGAGGGCTTCTACTCCCGCGCGCAGCTGACTGTCGACTGCTCCGCGCTCTCCGACGACGAGGCTGTGGAGCGGATCGTCGCCCGCCTGACGCGGAACGGTTGACCCCCCCCCGCTGGCTCCCGAACTTTTGATTTTCAATTCGTAATTTTCAACTTTGAACTTGGACAACCGTCCCATAGCTGTTTACGATTCGGGTCTCGGCGGACTTACGGTCTGGCGCGAGATCCGGCGTGCGTTGCCCTGCGAGTCGCTCGTCTACCTGGGCGACGGCAAGAACTGCCCCTACGGGTCGCGTCCGCGCGAGGAGGTGGCGCGCCTGGCCGACGAGGCCGTGGCGTCGCTCGTGGCCGAGGGGTGCAAGATGGTCGTCGTGGCCTGCAACACGGCGACGGCGGCGGCGATCGACAGCCTGCGTGCCAAGTACGCGCCGCTGCCCATCGTGGGGATGGAGCCCGCCGTGAAACCCGCCTGCCTGGCCACACGCAGCGGGGTGGTGGGGGTGCTGGCCACCGAGCGCAGCCTCGACGGCGATCTGTTCCGCCGCACGGCCGCACGCTACGGCGCCGGTATCGAGGTCGTCGCAGCTCCGGGCCGGGGTTTCGTCGAGCTGGTCGAGAGCGACCGCGAGGCGACAGCAGAGGCCGAGCGGGCCGTCCGCGCGGCCGTCGCCCCGATGCTCGCGCGAGGTGCCGATCAGATCGTGCTGGGGTGTACCCACTATCCGTTTCTCATTCCCGTGTTGCGCCGTGTCGTCGCCGGACGCGGCGTGACGATCGTCGATCCGTCTCCTGCCGTCGCGCGCCGCGTCGTCCAGCTGCTCGACGCGGGCGATCTGCGTTGTGCGCCCGACCACCGTCCGTCCTATGCCTTCCACACCTTCGCCGACGAGGCTTACCGCCTCCGGCTCGAAGCGAAGGCGTTCGCCCGGCAGCCGTTTCCATTTGACCTTTAGTTCCTTATCCTCGTCTTTTTGGTCTGCGGCGCTGCCGCGGTTCCGCTCGTTCGTGTGTTTCAGCGCGTTGAGGCCCGCATTGCGATTTTAGGGGGCCCGATTCCCATTTGTCCGGGAATTTGCGTACCTTTGCAGGTAAATCTTCCTGCATACGATGGCAACCCGAAATAGCAGTTCCGCCTCATCCGACAGCCGGCCGTCCGTCTCGCGTTCCAACGGCGACAGCGCCCGCTGGATCGGCGGCCTCGTGCTCTTCTTCACGGGGCTTTTCGCCGCTTTCGCGGTCTTTTTCTCCTACTTCTGCTGGGCCGGCGACCAGAGCGGTCTCCTGCTCTCGTCCGAGGAGCGGGCGACGCTGGGCGTCGAACCCGAGAACCTCTGCGGCTGGGTCGGCGCGCGGATCGGCATGTGGCTGGTCGACGATTCGTTCGGCCTGTTCGGCATGCTCCTCCCGGTCATGGTGCTGCTCGTCGGCGTGCGGATCATCCGCCAGCGGCCGCTGCTCTTCAACCACTCGATCCTTTCGCTCTTCTTCATCATGATCCTCGGTTCGCTGACGCTGGGCTTCGCCTTCGCCGACCACTGGAGCCTCTGTAGCTCGACGGGGTGGGGCGGTGCCTTCGGCATCGGCGTGGGCGATCTGCTGCGCCGCAATCTGGGGCTCTTCGGTTCGACGATCGCGCTCGTGGGCGGCTGGATCCTGACGGGTGTCTTCATCAACCGCAACTTCATCAACAAGGTCAACGAGGCCGGTAATGCGATGGTGGACGGCAGCGAGCGGTTCGTCGAGGTCGTGCGCAGCAAGGTCGCCCCCCGCGCTGCGGCTGCCGACGACGCACTCGACGCGGAGGCGTACCCCGAGGAGGATTCCGAGGCCGTCGTCTCCGCTGCGCCTGCGGCGGAGCCCGCTGCACAGGCTGTATCGGCCGTCGAATCCGCTCCGGCATCTCCCTCGCCGGACCCGGAGCACCCCCGCTCCGCGCCGGCGCAGCCCGCCGGGGAATCCGAGCCCGAGCTGGTCGTGCGCCGGGCCGGGAAACCGGCCGAGGCACCCATGGACGAGGAGGACAATCCCTTCCTCGAATACGGCCCCGACGACGCCCCCGAGGAGCCGATGACGGCGCCTGCGGTGGCCGTCGCCGAATCGGTCGACGACGAATTCACCGAAGTCGACCTGTCGGGCGGCGATCGCGTGGTGATGGGTTCGGGCGGTCTGGTGGAGCTGTCGCGTCCCACGGCGCGCCGCCCCGAGCCTCCTGCGCCGGTCGTCGACGGTCCCTTCACCGAGCTGACGCTGGGCGACGGAGCACCCGAGCCCGCCGCCGGGGAGTCTCCGGCAGCCGCCGCTGCGAGCGGTGCGTCGATGTGCTCCGGGCATCCCGTTTCGGCCGTCGTCTCGCCCGACGAGCCCTTCACCGAAGTCTCTCTTTCGCCCGAACCGATTCCGGAACAGCGCTCCGAGCCGGCCCGCGAACCGATGGCGGAGGCGGCTTCCGATCCGGCGCCCGTGCCTGCCCCTGCGGAAGCGGGCGTCGTGGTGACGGTCGAGGCACGCGAGGCCAAGTTGGTCGACGAGCGGTCGATCGCGCTTGAGGCCTACGATCCGCTCAAGGATCTGATCAATTACCGCCGTCCGCCCGTGACGCTGTTGGAGGACTACATGTCCGACTCGGAGGTCACCGACGAGGAGATCTACGAGAACAAATCGCGTATCGAGGAGACGCTCAAATACTTCGGCATCCCGATCCAGCGCATCAAGGCCACGGTGGGACCCACCGTCACGCTCTACGAGATCGTCCAGGCGCAGGGTGTCAAGATCTCGAAGATCCAGGGGTTGGAGAACGACATCGCCCAGAGCCTCAAGGCACTCGGCATCCGTATCATCGCGCCGATTCCCGGCAAAGGCACCATCGGCATCGAGGTTCCCAACCAGCATAAGCAGGTGGTGTCGATGTATTCGTCGGTGCGCTCGCTGCGCTTCCAGGAGTCGAAGGCCGAGTTGCCGGTAGTGATCGGCCGCACGATCCAGAACGAAAACTATGTCTTCGACCTGGCGAAGATGCCCCACCTGCTCGTCGCGGGTGCCACGGGACAGGGTAAGTCGGTGGGCCTGAACGCCATCATCACCTCGCTGCTCTACCGCAAGCATCCCGCGCAGCTCAAGTTCGTGATGATCGACCCCAAGATGGTCGAGTTCTCGCTCTACGCCAAACTCGAACGCCACTTCCTAGCCAAGATGGAGTCGGAGGAGAAGCCCATCATCACCGACCCGATGAAGGCGGTCTACACGCTCAACTCGCTCTGCACGGAGATGGACAATCGCCTGGAGCTCTGCTCCGAGGCGGGCGCCCGCAATATCGTCGAGTACAACGAGAAGTTCACCGCCCGGCGGCTCAACCCCGAGAAGGGGCACCGCTACATGCCCTATATCGTCGTGGTGGTCGACGAGTTCGCCGACCTGATCATGATGGCGCGCGAGGTCGAGCGGCCCGTCATGCGCCTGGCGCAGAAGGCCCGCGCGGTGGGTATCCACCTCATCATCGCCACGCAGCGTCCCGACGTGAAGGTCATCACGGGCGGCATCAAGGCCAACTTCCCCGCGCGCATCGCCTTCCGCGTGATGCAGATGATCGACTCGCGCACGATCATCGACCAGCCGGGCGCCAACCAGCTCATCGGCCGCGGCGACATGCTCTTCTCGAAGGACGGCGAGCTCACGCGCATCCAGTGCGCGCTGGTGGAGACGCGCGAGGTGGAGCGCATCGTCGACCACATCGCCCGCCAGCAGAGCTACACCGAGGCCTACCCGCTGCCCGACTACCAGCCCGAAGGGGGCGAGGGGGGCGGCCTGGGCAGCGAGGAGTCGTCGGCTCCGGTGCGCTACGACTCGCTCTTCGCCGAGATCGCCCGCGAGGCGGTGCAGAACGGCCAGATCTCCACCTCGATGATCCAGCGCAACTACGAGGTGGGCTTCAACCGCGCCGGGCGCATCATGATGCAGCTCGAACGCGCCGGCATCGTCGGCCGCCAGCAGGGGGCCAAACCGCGCGACATCCTTTTCCACGACCTGCCCTCGCTCGAGGCGAAGTTGCAGGACCTGGGTCTCTTTTGACGATTGAACGATGAAAAAACTGAAAACGACTCTCCTGGGTGCCGCGCTGCTCTTCGGTGCGCTGTTGTCCTGCGCGGCGCAGAACGATGCCGCCCTTTGGCTCAAGCGTCTCAACGACGCCATCGCCCGCGAGGGCAGCTATGCCGTCCACTTCTCGGTCACGACCTCCGAGGAGTTCGCCGGCAAGGGCTATTACCTGGTCGACGGCGAGACCTACTACCTCGTGCTGGGCGATGCCGAGGTCTTCTGCGACGGGAGGATCCGCTACGAGGTGAGCCGCGTCGCCCGCGAGGTGACCGTCGTCTCGGTCGATCCCGCGAGCCGCAACCTGCTTGACAATCCGACGCATGCCTTCGATTTTCTCGACGAGAACTACGCCTCCGAACTGCTCTCGGCCGATGCCGACAGGGCCGTCGTCCGCCTCACGCCCCGCCGCAAGGGGGCGATCAGCGAGGTGCTTCTGACGATCGATGCGCGTCGGGCGTTGCCCCAGTTGGTGACCTACGGCGCCGAGGGGCTCGATGTGGAGGTCTCGATCCTTTCGTTCGAGAAGTTGCAGACGCCGGTGCTTACGTTCGATCCGGCCCGCTATGCCGACTACGAGCTGATCGACTTCCGCTGATCGGCCTATTCCTTCCAGAGATACGCGTGGAGCGCGCCGACGAACAGCGCGCCTCCGACGATGTTGCCCAGCGTCGCGGGCAGCAGGTTGTTCCATGCCAGTTCGGCGGCCGTGACGTCGGCTCCGAGCAACATCCCCGTGGGGATGAAGAACATGTTGGCCACGCTGTGCTCGTAGCCCATCACCACGAATCCCGCCACGGGCAGAAAGAGCCCCAGGATGCGCCCCGGCATGTCGGTGGCGCAGAGTCCCAGCCACACGGCCAGGCAAACCAGCCAGTTGGCGCCGATGCCCCGCAGGAGGACCGTCATCCACGGCATCGAGACCTTCGCCCGGGCGATCGAGCAGGCCGCCTCGTGCCAGAGCGGGTGGGAGAGCACGCCCGGCAGCGCCACCAGAAAGCCGGCGAAGAAGAGCGCCCCCGCGAAGTTCCCCGCATAGACCAGCGCCCAGTTGCGGGCGACCGCCCGCCAGCCGTGGCGGCGCCGCAGCGCGCCCGGCACGAGCGTGGCGTTGTTGCCCGTGAAGAGCTCGGCACCGGTGAAGACCACCAGCACCAGTCCCAGCGGGAACACCGCTCCCGACAGCAGCCGATGCAACCCCGGCGCGGTCGCGGCGGCCGGAAATCCGTATCCCGCCAGAATCGACAGCAGCCCGCCCATGGCGATGAACGCCCCGGCCATGAAAGCCAGCAGCAGGGTCTTGTGTGCGGGGTTCCGGAGCTTGGCTTCGGCCGAGCGCTCCATGGCGGCGAGTGCTTCGCGGGGAGTGAGGATCGGGTTCATGTCGCAGAGATTTCGGGCAAAGATAACGCAAGCGTGCCGGATCGCCAAATCGCGGGGCGTAGCCGGGAGGGGCGCTTCGGGGCGAGGCATAGCCGGCGCGGTGCGGCCCGGGTGAGATTCGCAAAAACGACGGGCTGCAACCCGACGGCTGCGGCCCGCATAGGGTAGCGTGTCCTGCGCTATTTGCGTGCCAGGAATTTTCGCCCGAGCCACCTCCTTACGGGCTCGTCGTAACACTTCAGGGCGACGTAGGCCAGCAGGATGTTGCCGAAGAAGAGCCCCAGCGCCACGGGCCACGTCTGGCCGAAGGTGAGGCCGTTGCGCCACAACCAGGCGTAGAACAGATACATGAAAGGGTAGTGGACGATGTAGAGCGGGTAGGAGATGTCGCCCAGGAACTTGCAGATGCGCGACGAGAGACGGTCGGTCGTCCGTCCCGAAGCGGCCATGTAGACCACCGCAGGGAAGGCGAAGAGGATGCACGCCGCGTCGTAGAGGCCGTTCATCCACGGTGCGTCGTTCCCGCCGATATGCGGGATGCAGAGCAGCAGGGCCACCGTCGCGCTGCAGATCCAGAAGGCGCCGCGGATCGTTGCGGGGCGGAAACGGCGCGAGAGCAGCAGGCCGGCCGAGAACGAGAATCCGAGCCGCAGCATGCCGCCGAGCAGGTTGTGGTCGAGCAGCGACCATCCCACGCCCAGGTGGCCGTAGCCCGAGAGGTTGCCCACGGCGTATGCCGCCAGACCGATGCCCGAGGCCGCTACCACGGCCGTGAGCGCTCGCGTCGACAGGCGGCGCAGCACGAAGGCGTAGAGGATGTTGCCGACGTATTCGAAGAAGAGCGACCAGCTCGGGCCGTTGAGCGGGAACATCTCGCCGTTGCCGCGCACCTCGGCCGCCGAGCCCGGGAGCGCCGGGAGCAGAAAGAGGTTGAGCAGCATGGCCAGCATCACGGCCGAGTAGGCCACCTGCGTGCCGTCCCACTGCTCGCACCCCTGGATCGTGTAGGTGACGACACCCAGCACGGCGCCCAGCACGACCATCGGGTGGAGCCGGATGAGGCGGCGTTTGAAGAATTCGCCCCTGGTCAGGCTCCCTTTCCACCGGTCGTCGTAGGCGTAGCCGATGACGAAGCCCGAGAGGATGAAGAAGAAGTCGACGGCCAGGTATCCGTGGTTGAACAGCTGGTCGACGGGGCTGGTGGCGAACCCTTCGAAGACGTGGTACCAGATGACCAGCAGCGCGGCGACGCCGCGCATGCCGTCGAGCAGTTCGTAGTGGGGTTTGGTGTCCGCGAAGGCGGACGAGACGGTCGGTTGCATGCGTGTCGTTTTGTTCGGCTGCAAAGTTACGTCGTTCCGGCGGTCCCGCATTTGTCCTACGTCAAAAAATCGCGGTCGGATCCGCGTTTTTTTGCGGGCGAACACACGCCCTTGCGTTTGAGTGTCGAACTTCCCGCTGCGGGCGGCGCGGCCGCTGTCCGGTTCTCTTTCGCCCGACCCTCCGTCGGGTGATTTTTTTTGCGCCGTCAGATCGCCCGAAAAGGGGCTAAAACGGGCTGTAGACGGGAAAATGCGTCGCCGGAGGGGTGAATTTGCAGGGCGAAAGTTGCTCAAATCGAAAATAAACGCTATTTTTGCTCGTTAATAAGAACGAAATTCGCTTAAGATAACATGCTGACAGAAGAAGAAAAGAACGCCGGTCTGGTGGGGCGGATCATCCCCATCAATATCGAAGAGCAGATGAAATCGGCCTACATCGATTATTCGATGTCGGTCATCGTCTCGCGTGCGCTTCCCGACGTGAGGGACGGTCTGAAACCCGTACACCGCCGCATCCTCTACGATATGAGCGCCGAATTGAATCTCTATTCCGACAAACCCACCCGTAAGTCGGCCCGTATCGTCGGCGACGTGCTCGGTAAGTTCCACCCCCACGGCGACTCGTCGGTCTACGACGCGATGGTCCGCCTGGCCCAGGAGTGGTCGATGCGCTATCCGCTGGTCGACGGGCAGGGTAACTTCGGCTCGATGGACGGCGACTCGCCCGCGGCCATGCGTTACACCGAGGCCCGCATGCGCAAGATCACCGACGAGGTGATGGCCGACATCGACAAGGAGACGATCGACTGGACGCTCAACTTCGACGACACGATCCCCGAGCCGACGGTCCTTCCCACCAAGATCCCGCTGCTGCTGGTCAACGGTTCGAGCGGTATCGCCGTCGGCATGGCGACCAACATGGCGCCCCACAACCTCTCGGAGGTGGTCGACGCCTGCTGCGCCTATGTCGACAACCCCGAGATCGAGGGCGAGGAGCTGCTCAAGTACGTCAAGGGCCCCGACTTCCCCACGGGCGGCATCATCTACGGCTACGAGGGGGTCCGCGAGGCGCTGCTCACGGGCCGCGGCCGTGTGGTCATGCGTGCCAAGACCGAGATCGAGCACACGCCGAGCGGCCGCGAGTGCATCGTCATCACCGAGATCCCCTACATGGTCAACAAGGCCGAGATGATCAAGAAGATCGCCGACATGATCAACGACAAGAAGATCGAGGGCATCTCCTACATCAACGACGAGTCGGACCGCAACGGCCTGCGCATCATCGTCATCCTCAAGCAGGATGCCGTGGCGAGCGTCGTGCTCAACACGTTATATAAGAATACGCCGCTCCAGACCTCGTTCGCCGTCAACAACATCGCGCTGGTCAACGGCCGTCCGCAGCTGCTCGCGCTGCGCGATCTGATCAAATATTTCGTCGAGCACCGCCACGACGTGGTGGTCCGCCGCACGCGCTTCGACAAGCGCAAGGCCGAGGAGCGCCTGCATATCGTGCAGGGTCTGCTGATCGCCCAGGACAACATCGACGAGATCGTGCGGATCATCCGTTCGTCGAAGACCCCCGACGAGGCCAAGCAGATGATGATCGAGCGTTTCGGTCTCTCGGAGCTCCAGGCTTCGGCCATCATCGAGATGCGCCTGCGCGCCCTCACGGGGCTCGAACACGGCAAGCTCGTGGCCGAGCGCGACGAGCTGGAGAAGCTCATCGCCCACCTGGCCGAGGTGCTCGCCGACGTCGGGATGCAGATGCAGATCATCAAGGACGAGCTGCAGGAGATCAAGGAGAAGTACGGCGACGAGCGCCGCTCGGAGATCGTCTACGCCTCGGAGGAGTTCAATCCCGAGGATTTCTATGCCGACGACGACATGGTCATCACCATTTCGCACATGGGCTACATCAAGCGCACGCCGCTGGCCGAGTACCGCACGCAGAACC
>CANASP010000010.1 GCA_947364365.1 uncultured Alistipes sp. | reverse complement strand
AACCCGCGACCCTCAGCTTGGGAAGCTGATGCTCTACCAACTGAGCTATTTCCGCGTTGCGACGACAAAGATACGTCGCTTTTTCGAGATTTCAAACCTTCGCCGCAGAAAAATCGGCCGGCAGCATCCTAAAAATTCATCGCGCAGCCGTACAAACCCGGTTTCTACCCCTCTCAAGCACCCGATCCGACAGACGAAAACCGCTCCGAAAATCCGGAAACAGTCGCAGTCGCAACTCATTCGGGAACAACTGCTACGACAGTACATTCGGGAACGGTTGCTCCAATAACTCGTTCGGGAACAACTGCTACGATAGTACATTCGGGACTACGGCTACGACAGGACATTGAGGAACAACTACCACGACGGTACAATCAGGAACAACCGCCACGACAGCACATTCGGGAACAACTGCCTCGACAGCACGTTCGGAAACTACGGCATCGACAACTCGGCCGGGAATAACGGAACAGCCGGACGGACGAAACGGCCGTCAACGTCCGAGCAGCCCGATCAACCTCCTATTGGCCCGATCGATCACCGAGTTCTCCAACATCGCCAGATAGATCTGCGTCGTGCGCTCGGAGGTGTGGCCCAGCCCGGCGCTGATGACGGCGATCGGGACGTTGCAGTCGCGTGCCGCCGTGGCCCAGCTGTGACGCGGCGTATAGGAGGTAAACCGGCACTCGGCGCACAGCAATTGCGACAACCGTCCCAACAGGCGATTATGGCGTCCCAAGGCCGACTGGTACTGCCGGTAGGCTTCGTTCGCATCGCTGGCCGTCAGGATCGGAAAGACATAGGGCGATCCGGCCGTCGCGGGCGCATAGCGCGCGACGAGGGTCGCGATGTCCGGCTCGATCCGGATGCAAAGCGGCTGCCCGGTCTTGCGGCGCACATAGCGGATCGCACCGTCTCGAAGGTCCGCCTTGCGCAGAAAGGCGATGTCGATGAAGGCCATTCCCCGCGTACAATAGCTGAAGACGAACAGATCGCGCGCCAGCGCCAATGCGGGATCGTCCTTCAGATCGAGCCGATAGAGGCGGGCGATGATCCCGCTGTCGATCGCCCGCTTGCGCGTCCGTGCCACCCCCGTATAGACGTTGCGGAACGGCGCAGAGGGCGGCGCCAGACGTTGCCGCACGGCCTTGTTGTAGACCGCCCGCAGGATCCGCATGTAGAACGAGCTGGAGTTGCGCGACACGCCCCGCTCCGCGAGATAGGCTTCGTATTCATGGGCGAGCTCCTCAGTGAGCGCGCCGAACGGCAGGTCGGCCCCCGCGAGAAAACCGGAGAAACTGCGGAGCGTGCGGTCGTAGTTCCGCGCCGTGCCGAACCGGCGGCACCGTAGCAGCGCCTCGATCTGCTGCCGCATGAAAGCCAGCACCGACACCGGAGGCTCGGCCGTCACCGCACGGAACCGCTCGACGAAGGTCGCGGGATCCCAGGCTCTGCCCGCCGCATCGATCCCCTCGACGATCCGCCGCAACCGCTCCGTATCGGCATCGATGCGCCGTCCGAGCATCCGGGCCTCCTCCGTTCCCGCCCGAGGCCGGCCGCGCTCCGCATCCCACGCCTCGGGCTGCCACCGCATGCGGGTGGTAATCTGTAACCGCTGTCCCCGGTGGGACACCTGATAATAGACCGTAGCCGGTTTGCCCGCGACGGTCGATTTGCGTAATTTTGCCTTTATCATTGCCGTAACGATTGATGGTTGCGACAAATAAAGGCGATTGCAGGCAATCGGCCGTCACCCGACAGCTCAAAAAAAGAGACCGATCGGATGATCGATCGGTCTGTTTGGACTATTGCGTCCGCTCGTCGGCGTCTTCGCGGCTACTCCTTCTCCTCGGGCAGCTTGAATTCGGTGAACCCTGCACCCAGGAGGATGTTGAACCACGAGAAACACTTCTTGATGTCCGACACGTGCACGCGGTCGCGGTCGTACTCGGGCAGCACCTCCGCGAAAGCGGCCTTGAGCTTCTCGGGCGTCTCCTTGTGGCTGATCGCCTCCTCGCCCCCGGTGTGGGCATAGATGCGGGTGAAGACCTCGGCCAGCGGAATGTCGTCGCCCTCGGTGAACATCGAAATCTCGGTCAGCGCGCTCACCTTCGCATTGGCCGCAGCGTTCATGCGGCGACCGTCCACGAGCGACTCCACGATCACGCCGCGCGTCGACTGCGCCACGTATCGGTACAATCCGGGCTGGCCCGATATGGCCAGAATCTCATTCAGTTCCATAAAATCGTTGCTTTATTGATATTCGTTGCTACTCTTTCTCTATGCGCACGTCCAGCTGCGGGAACGGGAAGCGGACACCCCGCTTGGGAAGCTCCTTGTAGAGCCGCTCGTTGGTCTCGAAGAAAAGGCCCCAGTAATCGGCGTTCTTCGTCCAGGCACGGGCCGAGAGGTTGACCGAACTGTCGGCCAACGCCGCCACCCACACCACCGGCGCCGGATCGGGCAACACGCGGGCGTCGGAGGCCAGGATCTCAAGAATCGCCTCGCGCGCCACGTCGACATCGTCGCCGTAGCTGATCGATACGGTCCAGTCGACACGGCGCAGCTCGGCCGTCGAGTAGTTGTCGACGATGGCCGTGGCGATGGAGTTGTTGGGGATGTAGATCGTCTGGTTGTCGCCCGTGGTGATGACCGTCGAGAAGAGTTTGATCTCGCGCACGGTACCCGACTGGCCCTGCGCCGAGATGAAGTCGCCCACGCGGTAGGGCTTCATCAGCAGGATCATCACGCCGCCGGCGAAGTTCTGCGCCGTGCCGCTCAGGGCCATACCGATGGCCAGCGTGGCGGCCGAGAAGACGGCGATGAGCGACGTGACGTTGACGCCCAGCGTCTGCACGACGATCATGATGAGGATGAGCGAGAAGACGACGCTGATCGTATTGTGCATGAACTGCCGCAGCGAGACGTCGACCTGCTTCTTTTCGAAGGCCGCGTCGAGCAGTCGCAGGATGCGCCGCACGATCCAGCGGCCGACGAAGTAGATGGCCAGCGCCACGGCGATCTTCACCACGATCCACACCGACTCCGAGAGCATCGACCGGAGCAGTTCGTGGAAATCGAGGTTGGCCAGTTTCTCGACCGTCTGGGCGAAGTTGGCCTTCTGCACGCTGTCGGGCAGGATGAGCGGGGCCTTGGGGGCCTCCTGTAGGAAAAAGGACCAAAACATAGCTGTGGCGTTGAAGTTTCGCCGGCAAAAATACGATAAAAAAAGAGAAGTTTATTAACTTTGTAGGGATATTTACGAAAAGAACACCACCGCGATTTCACCCGCCATGCAGAACAACGTCGAAATCATCCAGATAAACATTTCGGGCGAAGACAAGCCCGGCATGACCTCGTCGCTCACGGAGATCCTCTCGCGCTACGACGCCTTCATCCTCGACATCGGCCAGGCCAACATCCACCAGTCGCTCACGCTGGGCATCCTCATACGGACCACGGCCGACAAGTCGGGCTTCATCATGAAGGAGCTGCTGTTCAAGGCCTCGGAGCTGGGCGTCATGATCCGCTTCACGCCCATTCCCGAGGAGAAGTACGACGCCTGGGTCGCCCGCCAGGGCAAGAACCGCTACATCATCACGCTGCTGGGCCGCTGCGTGACGGCCCGCCATATCGCCGAGGTGACGCGGGTCGTGGCACGCCACGGGCTCAACATCGACGCCATCCGGCGTCTGACGGGCCGCATGCCGCTCGAAGGCACCGAAGGGCCTGCCAAATCGTGCATCGAACTCTCGGTGCGCGGATCGATCTCCGACGAGGAGCGCAGCGCCATGCAGGAGGGCTTCATGAACCTCTCGGACACGGGTGTCGACGTCTCGTTCCAGCGCGACGACATCTACCGCCGCAGCCGCCGTCTGATCTGCTTCGACATGGACTCCACGCTCATCGAAACCGAGGTGATCGACGAGCTGGCCGAGCGCGCCGGCGTCGGCGACCAGGTGCGCGAGATCACCGCCCGGGCCATGCGCGGCGAGATCGACTTCCGCGAGAGCTTCACCGAGCGCGTGGCGCTGCTCGAAGGGCTCGACGTCGCGGTCATGGAGGAGATCGCCCGCAACCTGCCCATCACCGAAGGACTCGAACGCATGATGACCATCCTCAAGCGCGTGGGCTACAAGACGGCGATCCTCTCGGGCGGTTTCACCTACTTCGGCAACTACCTCCGCCAGAAATACGGCTTCGACTACGTCTACGCCAACGAGCTGGAGGTCGAGAACGGCCGCCTCACGGGCCGCTACCTGGGCGAGGTGGTCGACGGCCGCCGCAAGGCCGAGCTGCTGCGCCTGCTCTGCCAGTTCGAGGGGATCAACATCGCCCAGTCGGTGGCCGTCGGCGACGGGGCCAACGACCTGCCGATGCTCAACCTGGCGGGTTTGGGCATCGCCTTCCACGCCAAACCCAAGGTCAAGGCCACAGCCCGCCAGTCGATCTCGACGATCGGCCTCGACGGCATCCTCTATTTCCTCGGGCTGAAGGACTCCCGCATCGAAGAGTAACCGCCATGCGCCCGCTCGTCCTGCCCGCTCTCGTCCTGCTGGCCGTCGCCTGCCACGACGGCCCCTTCGGCGACGAAGGGCGCCGGACGGAACCGCCGCCCGCCACGACCTCCATCCGGTCGTTGCAGGAGCTGCTGGCCGGCGCGGGCGTCACGGTCGAGGGCGACATCGTCGTCGCCGGCACCGTCACGGCCGACGACCGCAGCGGCAATTTCTACCACTCGCTTCTCATCGAGGACGACGGCGCCGGAATGGAGTTGCTCGCCGCCGTCGACCGGCTCCACACCGACTATCCCGTGGGCTGTCGCGTCACGCTGCGGCTCCGGGGATTGGCCCTGGGCACCACGCTCGGCATTTTGCAGGCCGGCGCACCGCCCGCCGCGGGGAGCCGCTACCCCACCGACTACCTCCCCTCGCGCCCGGCACTCGACGCCGTTCTGATCCGCCACGGCCAGACCACGACGACGGTCGTCCCCGCGCGCCTCTCGCTCGACCGGCTCACCCCGCAGCACTGCGGCACGCTGGTTCGCATCGACGGGGTACGCTACGCCCCCGAGGAGCTGGAAGAGGCCACATGGAGCGGCTACAAGCGTTTCGTCGACGACCTCGGCCACACGATCCACACCTATGTCAGTCCCTACGCCGACTTCGCCGGCGAGGAGCCGCCCGCCGGCCCGTGCACGCTGCGCGGCATCCTGCAATACGAAACCCCGAAGGGACGTTATCTCATCAAGCTGCGCGATGCGACCGACTGCTCGGACGATTAGCCGCATCCTCCGTGCGGTTACGGCCGGGGCGCGACATGCGATCCCGCTCCTCGCGGCGCTCCTCGCATCGGCAGCGCCCGTCTCCTGCGACAAAGCCTCGACGCTCCGCTCCGGAGAGCTGCCCGAAGGGACATTGATCTCGATCGGAGCGCTCAAAAGCCGCTGCACCTCCCCCGCCGGCTGCGTCATCACCCGCTCCGTCGCCGTGCAGGGCGTCGTCACGGCCAACGACCACTACGGCGAATTCCCGCGCGAGATCGTCATCGAGGATGCCACGGGCGGCCTGCGCATCGCCGTCGACCGGCTGCGCCTGAGCGATCTTTTTCCGCTCGGAAGCCGCGTCACCGTGCAGTGCAACGGGCTGGCGCTGGGACTCTACGGCGGACGCGTGCTCCTCGGCGCCGCCCCCGACGCCCGCTACGGCGTCGCGCGCATCCCCTACGATGCCGTCGACCGCTACCTGCACTGCGAAGGGGCCGGCCGGATGCCCGAGGTCACTCCCATCGACCCCGACCGATTGAACGATCCCGACCGGATAGACACCTACGTCCGCCTCGACGGCCTCCGCTTCACCGACCGGGGCAACTGGTGCGACCTCGACCCCGAGACCCAGCAACCGCTCACGACCGAACGCACGGCCGTCGATGCCGCGGGACGCGTCGTCGTCGTCCGCACCGCCTCGACCTGCCGTTACGCTCTGGAGCCGCTCCCCGCCGGCGAGGTCTCGCTCTGCGGCATCGTCGACTGCTTTAACGGCGCCTACTCGCTGCGCATCACCGCCCGCCGCATCCTCACGCCCTGACACAGCCGCAACATACTCTGCGACACGAAAACGCCCGCCTCTCCCCGAAGGAGAAGCGGGCGACGTCTATCACCGGAACCTGCCCGTCAGCGCTGCAACGCCTCCCAGAGCATATCCTTGAGCTGCTGAATATTGAGGCCAGACACCGACGAGATGAAAACCGACGGAACGCCCTCGGGCAGGTGGGCGCGCATCTCGTCGATCAGTTCGTCGTCGAGCATGTCGCACTTCGTGACGGCCAGCAGCCGCTCCTTGTCGAGCAGCTCGGGATTGTACTGCGTCAGCTCGCCCAGCAGCACCTCGTAGTCGCGACGCAGGTCGTCGCTGTCGGCCGGGATCATGAACAGCAGCACCGAGTTACGCTCGATATGGCGCAGAAAGCGCGTGCCGAGCCCCTTGCCCTCGTGCGCCCCCTCGATGATTCCGGGGATGTCGGCCATCACGAACGACTTGTGGTCGCGCACCTCCACGATCCCGAGGTTGGGTTCCAGCGTCGTGAAGGCGTAGTTGGCGATCTTGGGCTTGGCCGCCGAGACCACCGACAGCAGCGTCGACTTACCCGCGTTGGGAAAGCCCACCAGTCCCACGTCGGCCAGCACCTTCAGCTCCAGGATGAAGGCCCCTTCGTCGCCCTCCTCGCCCGGCTGGGCATAGCGCGGCGTCTGGTTCGTGGCGCTCTTGAAATGCCAGTTGCCCAGGCCGCCCCGGCCCCCTTTGAGCAGCACCAGCCGCTCGCCGTCGGAGGTCACCTCGCCCACGTATTCGGTCGTCGTCGAGCCGTCTTCCAACTCCACCACGCGGCGCGCCACCGTGCCCAGCGGCACGGGGATGACGATGTCGGCGGCATCCTTGCCCGTCGAGCGGGCTCCCGAGCCGCACTGGCCGTCCTCGGCGAACTGGTGACGCTGGTACTTGAGGTGGATCAGGGTCCAGTACTGCCGCTCGCCCACCAGCACGATGCTGCCCCCCTTGCCGCCGTCGCCGCCGTCGGGGCCGCCGAACGCCACGAACTTCTCGCGGCGGAAGTGGGCCGAGCCGGCGCCTCCGTGGCCCGAACGGGCGAATATCTTGACGTAATCCACGAAATTCGATCCTGCCATAGTCGCTTGATTTTGCGTGCAAAGGTAATCAAATTATTCCAATCGGGAAACAGCGGGCGGATAACCGCCCCGCTCCGGCAGCTCCCCGCCGCGCACGAGACGCGTCGCCCGCCAAGCCACCGGACGTCGGCCGGCCGCGGCACGCCCCGCACGAATACTGCCAAAAGGTAAGACGACCCGGCGCCCCGGACTGCCCGTCCCGCTATCCCCCGATCCGGAAGCCGTTCCCTGCACGGGAACCTCCTCCCGCCGCACGCGCCGTCTCTTCAAAGAACGATCATCCGGATCCGTAGCCCCTCACTCCCCTTTTTCCGAATTTTTTCCGCCCGGAATTTTGCAGAATCGATCCGCTGCCCTATATTTGCGTAATCAATTACGTAATTATATTCATAAATACGATGGATTTTTTCGAACGAACCGGCAAAACGGCGATCGGAAGCCGCCTGAGACTGCTCACCGAGCGGATCACTGCCGATGCGGCCCGCATCTACTCGATGTACGACCTCACGATGAAACCCAAATGGTTCCCCGTGGTCTTCGCGCTGAAAGAGGGCGAGACGAAGGCCGTGACGGCCATCGCCCGCGAGATCGGACAGACCCACCCCTCGGTGAGCGTCATACTCAAGGAGCTGCGCAGCCACGGACTGCTCGTCGAGCAGGAGCACCCAACAGACAGACGGTGCAACGCCGTCGCGCTCTCCGACGAAGGGTTGCGTCTGGCCCGCACGCTGGAGACGGTCTGCCGCGACGTGGAGACTGCCATCGACACCGTCGCCGCCCGAACGCGCCACGACCTGTGGCGCGCACTCGAAGAGTGGGAATGCCTGCTCGACGAACAGCCGCTCCTCGACCGCGTGAAGGAGGCCCGCCGCCAACGCGAGCGGCAGCTCGTCGAGATCGTCCCCTACCGACCCGAACACCAGCCGGCCTTCCGCAGGCTCAACGTCGAGTGGATCACCGCCCACTGGCAGCTCGAAGCGTCGGATCTCCGGCAGCTCGACCACCCGCGCGAGGAGATCCTCGACCGCGGCGGAGCGATCCTCGTGGCGCTTTACCGCGGCGCACCCGTCGGAGTCTGCGCCCTGCTGCGGAGCCACGACCCCCACTACGATTTCGAGCTGGCGAAATTCGCCGTCAGCCCGCTCGCCCAGGGCCGGGGCATCGGCCTGCTACTCGGCGAGGCGGCCGTGGCCGAGGCCGCGAAGCGCGGCGCCCGCCGGCTCTTTCTCGAAAGCAACACCCTGCTCAAACCCGCCCTGCACATCTACCGCAAGCTCGGTTTCCGCGAACTGGACACCTACCGTCCGGCCTACGCCCGGGGCGACATACAGATGGAACTCGAACTTCAGACAGAAACCCGAAATGAATAGAATCGTCGTAAAGAAAGAAGAGGCGTTCAAGCGCACATTCAAGGGCGTATCGCTCGACACGCTCGCCGTGGGCGACCGGTCGATGGTCACCAAGATGAATTACCGCACGGGCGACTTCGCCACCCTGCACAGCCACCCCCACGAACAGTGCGGCTACGTCGTATCGGGTCGCTACCGGCTGATCGTCGAGACGACCCCGCCCCTCGACACCCTCCTCGCCGCGGGCGACTCCTATGCCATTCCGGGCGGCACGCCCCACTCGTTCGAGGTGATGGAAGGGGGCGAAGTCGTCGATGTCTTCACCCCGCACCGCGAGGATTATCTGTGAAAAACAGGGGCGGAACCCGCAAAGGTTCCGCCCCGCATCGTTCGCCGGCCCGTCACAGCTCGATCCGCTCGCAGGGCAGCCCCCAGGCATCGGCCACGGGCTTGTAGACCACCTTGCCCTCCACGATGTTGAGCCCCAGCTCCAGCTCGCGGTTCTCGCGGCAGGCGCGCCGCCACCCCTTGTCGGCCAGCTGGACAACGTAGGGCAGCGTGGCGTTGGTCAGCGCGAGGGTCGAGGTGTAGGGCACCGCGCCGGGGATGTTGGCCACGCAGTAGTGGAGGATCCCGTCGACATAGTAGACCGGATCCTCGTGGGTCGTGGGCCGCGACGTCTCGAAGCAGCCGCCCTGATCGATCGCCACGTCGACCATCACCGTCCCGGGCTGCATCGCCTTCAGCATGTCGCGCGTGACGAGTTTCGGCGCCTTCGCACCCGGGATCAGCACCGACCCGATCACCAGATCGGCCGTCTTGAGCTCCTCGCGGATGTTATACTCCGACGACATGAGCGTCTTTACGTTCTTGGGCATCACGTCGGCCAGATAGGTCAGCCGCTGCAACGAGATGTCGCAGATCGTCACGTCGGCACCCGTGCCGGCCGCCGTGCGCGCCGCAGCCGTACCGACGACACCCGCACCGATGACGAAGACCTTGGCCGGCTTCACGCCCGGCACGCCGCCCAGCAGCTTGCCTTTGCCGCCGCGCGGCTTCTCCAGAAAATAGCGCCCCTCCTGCGTCGACATGCGGCCCGCGACCTCCGACATGGGGATGAGCAGCGGCAGCGAGCGGTCGGCCCGCTCGACGGTCTCGTAGGCGCAGCACACCGCCCCCGAGGCGATCATCGCGCGGGTCAGCGGCTCGCTGCTGGCGAAATGGAAATAGGTAAACACCAACTGGTCGCGCCGCACGAGCGGATATTCCGGCGCGATCGGCTCCTTGACCTTGACGATCATCTCCGCCGCGCCGTAGACCGCTTCGATCGTCGGAAGGATTTCTGCGCCGACGGCCGTATAGGCTTCGTCCGAAAAGCCGCTGTTCTCGCCGGCCGAAGCCTGCACCACGACGCGATGGCCGCGACGGACGAGTTCCTGCACGCCGGCCGGGGTCAGCCCGACGCGGTTCTCGTTGTTCTTGATCTCTTTGGGGACACCGATCAACATAAGGCGTAAGTTTTAAGGGTTTGGTCCCTCAATATACGCATTTGCGGTCGAACAGCCAAGAAAAGCGGCGAAATTTTCGTCGCGTCCGCACACGGTCAGAAGGTATATCCCACCGATACCGTCACCGAACGCGGGTAGGCATAGGTGTAGCGCGTCGCATGGGGATACCACACCGTCTGCGCCCCGCTGCGCAGGTGTCCCACCCGCATCGATTCGTAGCCGTCGTAAGCATAGATCCCGCCCAGCAGGTTATCGGCCATGCACGACAACGTGAGCCGCGAACGGGCGAAGTAGAAACTCTTGAACAGCGCCGCATCCACCGTCACGGCATCGTCGAGCCGCTCCTGGCGCATGAAGGCGTCGAGCGCCTCGGGCGTCGGCGCGCCCTGCATGGCCACGCGCGCCGTGCGCCGCACCAGCGTCGGTTCCACATAGCGCAGCCCCGCATACCCCGCCGAGATGCGGAAACCCCAGCCGCGGGGCGCGAAGTGGACGATCCTCGCCGAGGCCGTCGCATGCGGCACGCCGCCCGTGCGGCAACCGCCCAGATAACTCTCGGCATCGGTGTCCACGGCCGTATTGTCGCGATCGGAGAGCACCGTCAGGCGCGGATTGCGGATATAGGTGTAGCTGCCGCCCGCCGCCGTCAGCGCCAGCTGCCACCGGGCGCCGAGTCGCACCTCGACCGCCACCTCAACGCCGCAGGCCGCCTGCGCGATCCCCCGCGCCGTCACATCGCAATAGAGCCCCGCCATGTCGTCGTAGTAACGACGCGTCTCCATGCCGTCGAACGACGCCGAGGCGAACGCCGCGATCTCCAGCGTCGCGACCGCACCCGTCCGCCGATAACGCAGCTCCGCATCGTAGAAACGCCCGGGCCGCGGATCATCGACCGTACGGTTGTTGTAGAGCGGCTGCACGAAAAGCGCCGCCGCATCGGGCGCTTCGGCCGCCGCCCGCGCCGCCAGCTCCAGGTAGCTGCGCGGCGAGAAGCTCCACCCCACGGCACCGCGGAGCGCATAGAGCGAAAACCGGCACTTGCGCGAAGGGCCCAGCGACCGCTCGCCCGCGAAGAGCTCCTTTTCGTAGTAACCGCGGCGACGCACCGTCATCGAACCGAACATCCCGTCGACGGCCGCGCGCAACCGGTCGCTACGGTACTCGGCTCCGAAACGAAGCGCCGCGCGCCGGGTCGTCAGACCGTAGTCGTAACCGAACCGATCGCCCTCGGCCACCAGTCGTCCGGGATGCCGCAGGTCGTTCTGAAGGCGATTCCCGTACGTATCGTCGTCGACCAGAAACTGGTCGATATCGGGCAGGTATTCCGCCCCGAGCAGATCGCGCAGCTGCTTGTAGTCGCGCGAACGGTCGGCCGACACCTCGATCCCGTATCCCAACGTCAGCCGCTGCCCCACCCGCGAGGTCAGCCACAGCCGCCCGTCGAGGCGCATTGTCCGCGTCACCCGGTCTTCGAGCGCATAGCGTGCCGGCCCGCCCGCCAGACGATTGGCTGCGATCATCCCCTCCCAGTCGATCTGCGTATAGCGGGCATCGGCGGCACGCCACGCCTCCTCGCTGGCCCGGTCGCCCGTCCACGAAGGGAGGTAACGATAGTTGTCGGGCATGGGTGTCCGGGCGTCGTACCACCCCAGCGCGCTATATCGTCCGATTCCTCCCCGGACACCCGCCGACAATTCCAGCACGGTCGCCTGCGTCAGCGGCATCGACCATCGTCCGACCGCCGCAGGCTGCCACGCGCGCCGCACGCGCGAATTGCGCACCTTGCCGTCCTGCCAGCCCCACGCCGGATTGTAGAGACGATCGCCCGTCAGCGCGAAAGCCTCCTCGACCGACGACAGCCGCAGCCCGCGAACCGACATCGGGAGAATCGCCGTCAGCGAGAGCGCCGCTCCCCGACGCCACCCCTTCGCAACGCGCACCGCCGCCGTCGCCGCATCGGTAAAGACCCCCTCGATACGTTGGTCGCGCCCCGCACGCAGATCGGCGGCGGCAGACAGGTGCCACCCGCGGCCCACGGCCCGCACCGCCGAGAACCGGGCCCCCGCCAGATAGTCCCGCCCGACCAGCCGCACCGACACCCGATAGGGCTGCAACGGCTCGTCGTCGCCGAAACGGAACGCACGCACGCTGCCTCCGCCGCCGTCATCCGCCGCCGGAGCGATCCCCGAGCGGCGCGTCTCCCCGGCCCCCAGCAACCGCAGGAGAGCCGCATGGCCGTACGATACCTCCACGCCTTCGAGCAGCGTCCGACTGCGCCGGCGCTGTTCCCCGCGACGTCGTACGGCGACCTGCGGCAGGTCGAACGTCGTCCAGTCGCCGTAGCGGTCGTCCGACAACTGCACGGCGCGGTAGAACAGCGTCGTGTCGGAGACGAGCGTCCGCACCCGCTCCTCGCGTCCGGCATAGGGATAATATTCGTCATCGGGGTATTGCGCCGCAGCGCGCAACCCGGCAAGCAGCAGCACGAGCAGGCAAAGGCGACTTTTCAGCATACGTATCGGACTTTATGGAATACGAAGATACAAAAAGTCGAGCGCAGAAGCAAGCGGAACGCTCGATTATGCCGAGCGGGAGTATCTAAGACGAGGCGAAGCCGAAGTCAAGGATACGAATAAACGCGAGCAAAAACAAGTTCGCCGGCATTTCGCACAAAAAACCGCAGCCCCCTCGCGGGAGCTGCGGTCGCAACCGGACAAGGAGGGTTCTCGCCTACTCGCCCGTTTCGATGATCTCGTCGGCCCAGAGCGTGATCTCGGCCACACACCCGTAGACCCCGGCACCGGTCGCACCCGTATGGGCACCGCCGCCGTAGACCTCCGTCACGCGGAAACGCAGGTAACGCATCCCCGCCGGAGCGTCCACGACCGGGAACTCGTTGTAGATGAAGTCGCTGCTCTCGAACTCGCCGAGGAGCGTCCACCCCTTGCCGCGGGCTTCGTCCTCCCAGCCGGCGTCCATGCTCGGGAGCGTCGTCTCGGCCCCGTCGAGCGTCTCGCGGCCCCACAGCTGCCAACGCTTGGGGTTCCAGTCGACATAGCCGTCGGTACGGCCCGCCAGCCACACCCGCGTCAGATGGGCGTTGACACCCATGTCGAAGGTCAGGTGGTGCGGCACGCCCTCGCCGTCGGCCGTGTGGTAGGAGTGGCTGTCGTAGGGATTCCATATGCCGTCCCACAGACCGCGCACACCGCACGACGACCCTGCATAGGCGTTGCCCTTCGTATCGGTGGGCAGCTCCACGAGATTGAACTTCGACTTCTGCAACTCGAAATGCGCCTCCTCGGGAAAACGCTGCTCGACGGCGGCGAGCTCCAGCGCATCGAGGTCGTCGGCCGCCTTGCGGATCCGCGTCGTCGTGCGCAGTATGCCGTTCTTCTTCCACGACGGCAGCGTCGTCGTCCGCTCGTCGGCGGCGACCGTCGCCTCGTGCCACGCGCCGTCGGCACCCTCGTAGCGCACGCCGATCTCTTCCAGGGACTCGACCTCGCCCCATTCGAGCACGATCGACCCGTCGGGATTGGGCGTCATCGTCTCCGCGCGGCAGGGACGCAGCACCAGCAGGTCCTCCTCACCGTAGACCTCGCCGAAGACCTCGGTCGTGAGCGAGCAGCCTCCCTCGGCGTCGTAGTTGGTCACGTAGAAATAGTGGCTGCCCCCTTCGAGCCCCTCGATGAGGATGCGCGCCACGCCGTCGTCGCTCACGATGTCGGCGATGTCGTAGGTATGCTCGATCTCGCCCGTGCGCACGGTGCACGTCGTCGCCGTGCGGACATAGCGCGTGTCGCCCACGATCATCGCACGGCCGAAGCCCGAGCGCACGCGCAGCGAGTCGAAGCGGCCCACGTAGACCGTCTCGCCCCGATCGATCCACTCGCTCTGGGTATCGGTCATCTTCTCGCAGCCGACCGCGGCCACAGCCGCCGCCGCAACGGCGACCGAAGCCCATTTTTTCATATCGAATGCTTTCATATCTATCCCGTTTTTACTCGTTGTAAATCTCCTGAACGTCGCCCCAGAGCGCCAGCTCGGTCATCGCCGAGCACTTCATGCCCGACCACGACATCAGGCACTCGAAGCGGATGTAGCGGATGGCCGGCGCCTCGCGGTCGAACGTGAACTCCTCGCCGTTCTTCCGCACCTCGACATCCTCGTCGCTCTCCTGGCCGATGGGCAGACCCGAAGGCTTCACCGAGTGGAAGTCGCCCAGGAGGGTCCATCCGGCCATCGGATCGTCGGCCGACGGCGAGGAGGGCAGCTCCATGCAACCGTAGACGCGAAAATCCTTCCACGTACCGTGCTGCCAGCACGTATCCTCGTTGTCGCGCATCCAGGTGCGCAGACGGCTCAGCTTGACCTTCACACCCAGGTCGAAGGTCGTGCGGTGAGGGAAATCGACGGGATAGTCCGTGTGGGCGAAGTCGCCGCCGCTGATCGTCTCGTTCCACAGGTTCATGGGGTTGCCGGCATACTCCGACCACGAGATATCGCCCGGCATCCGCCGCCAGTCGATCGACTGGATGAGCTTTTTGTCGAGCCGCTCCTCGGGCCACGGCCTGCCGGTGAAGGTCATCGTCTCGCTCGTGTTGCCCCAGCGGTCGGTCACATAGAGGCCGAACTCGTTCTCCTCGGCCGGAAGGCCGCGCACGGCATAGGAGCCCCGGGCAAGCCCCGTGTAGTAGACGTCGTAGTACTCCAGCTCGCCCGACTGCGCGTCGTGCCGGAGGATGTAGATGGCCACGTCGCTCTTCGCCTCGTTCTCGAAATTGACGATGAATCCGCCGAAGTCGATGTCGTAGGTGAGCGACTCGTAGACCAGCTGCATGGGGGGCGTCAGCGGCGTCACCGTCACCTCGACGGGCGCCGAGGCGTTCTCGAATTTGTCGTAGGCACGCAGCGAGACCTTGTAGTCGCGCGTGTCGCCGAAGCCTTCGAGACGCAGCGAGTCGACATAACCCGAGGCGCGCACCTCGCGCTCCGTGCCGTCGGTTCCCCGGAACGACGCCTTCACGTAGGAGAGATCGCGGTCCGAGGGGAGCTTGTAGCGGATCGTGGCTCCGCCCGAAAAATTGGACACGGTCACCTCGGAGACCGTTCCGGGGGCCCGGCCGTCGTCGGGTCCGTAGGGACGCAACAGGTCGCTGCTGTCGGAGCATCCCGCAGCCGCAAGGGCCAACGATAAGATATAGAGTGTTCGTTTCATGATTTCGGTTTGTATAAGGATTACCACAGCGGGCTCTGCTGCAACTTGTTGTTCTTATAGAGGTCGTCCAGACGGATCGGCCAGAAATAATCGCGCGGAGTGAACTTGCGGAAGTAGATGTACGAGGGGGTGTAGAACGTCTCGTCGGAGGCCGTCACGTCCCAGCCGCGCACGGGGCGGTTGAAGTAGTCCATGCAGAGCTTCCAGCGGCGCAGGTCATGGAAGCGCTGGCCCTCGAACGAGAGCTCGATCATGCGCTCGCGCCGGATGATCTCGCGCATGCCCTCCTTGGTCGTCGGCTTGGTCGGATTTTTCGACCAGGCGGCCCACGTAGCCTCCAGGCTGCCCGTCTCGCGGTCCAATCCGGCCTTGTCGCGCACCTTCTGGATATACTCGGTCACCTCGGCGTCGGGCGCCTCCTTGCACTCGTTGAGACACTCGGCGTAGAGCAGGTAGAGGTCGGCCAGGCGCACGATCGGGAAGGCGTAGTGGCAGCTCGCCTCGCCCGTGTGGGTACCCTGCTTCATCACCAGCTCGTAGCTCACCATCTTCTTGGTGAAGAAACCCGTCACCGAGTAGCAGTCGAGCGAGCGGCCGGCGCGCTCGCCGCTCTTGCAGTAGACCGCGAACGAATCCTCGTCGCTCGGCGCCTCCAGCGTGAACCACTTGCCCTTGTCGAAGCCGATCCAGGCGTAGAAGCGCGGTTCGCGGAACATGTGCAGGCGGGCCGTGCGGGCCCCCTTCTCGATGTAGTACTCGTGGCCGTGGTAGGGCGTCTCGGCCACCTCGTAGCGGTGCTCGTAGTCGTAGGTCTTGTCCTCGTCGATCGGCAGGCCCTTGTCCGAGTAGAACTGCTCCACCACGTCGAGCGTCGGGTTGTGCATCATCTTGCACCAGCCGATCTGCTGACCCTGCTGGTAGTCGGTCAGCGGCGCGTTGCAGATACCCATCAGGTCGCGCGTGGTCGACAGGTGGCGGATACCCCAGATCAGCTCCTGGTCGTAACGCTGGATGATCGTGTGGCGCAGCGTCAGTTCGAGACGCGTGGTGTCGGAGATGTCGTTGACCACCTCGTCGAACTCGTAGAGCGCATGCCCGGCCTCGTGGGCCGACTCGATCGCCTCGCGGCAGGCGTCGCGCGCCGCCTCCCACTTCGCGGGGTCGTACTCGGCGCTGATGAGGTTCTCGCCCTCGGCGTTCTTGTAGAAGGCGAAGTCGCCGTTGCCGTTGAAGAGCGGGCTGGCCACCGTCGCCAGCACCTTGGCCTTGATGGCCCGTGCCGCAGGCTGCGTAAGACGTCCCATCTCGGTGTCGCGCACGCGGATGTAGAGCGGCAGCGCATTGCTCTCCAGCGCCTCGTCGATCAGCGCCACGATCTTGGCGGCCACCCGGTCGACGGGCTCGCGCACCACCTTCACCTCGTCGGGCGAGGCCGACACCTCGATGTTTTTCTCGACGAAGGGGATCGGACCGTAGAGTTGCAGGAGCCAGAAATGGAGGTAGGCCTTGATGACCTTGGCCTCGGCCTTCCAGCGGGCCTTGTCGGCCGTGGTCATGTCGGGCACACGGTCGATGTTGTCGATGAAGGTGTTGCAGATGTTGATACCCACGAAGAGGTTGTTGCAGCGGGTCGATACCGAGCCCGAACCGCTCCAATAGTTCAGGTAGGGATCGTTGGTGTTCTGCAACCCCTTGGCGATGCGGAACGCCGCCTCGTTGGAATAATAAAAGGTCTTCTCCGCACAGTTCCACACCTCGTCGCCGGCACCGATGCCGGGCGTCGACCACGGGTTGGCATGGTCGGGGATGTAGTCGTAGCACGTGAAGAGCATCTTCTCGGCATTGGTGCGGGTCTTGAAGGCCATCTCCATGGTCGGCACGTTGTCGGGGACCAGGTCGATCCAATCGCCGCAGGCCGCGGCGCCCAACGCCGCCAGGCTCAAAAGAGCTATCTTGATACGTTTCATGAATGTCGGTGATTAGAAATTAACATTGAGACCGAGGTTGTAGATCCTCTGGATCGGGTAGTTGAGGCCGTTGCCGCCCATCTCCACGTCCCAGAGCTTGAAGCTGCTCCAGGTCACCAGGTTCAGGCCGCTCACGTAGACGCGCAGCGCCTTGATGCCCATCTTGCGGGTCCACCGCTCGGGCAGCGTGTAGCCCAGCTCCACCGACTTCAGACGCAGGTACGAACCGTCGCGCAGCCACCAAGTGCTGTTTTGCGTGTTGTTCGACACGACCGTCGGCGACAGACGGGGCCACTGGGCATAGCTGTTGCGGTCGGTCTCCGACCAGTGGTCGTTGGCCCACGCCTGCAACATGCCGTTGCTGGTCAATCCGGAGTAACCGCGGTCGATGAAGGGCGCCGTAGCCACCGGATCGATCCAGAACGAAGTCTCGGCGGCCGCCTGGAAGAAGCAGGAGATGTCGAATCCCTTCACGCCGGCCGACACGCCGAATCCGAAGATGTAGTTGGGGATGGTCGGATGGCCGATCGGCACGATATCCTCGCGGTTGATGACTCCGTCGCCGTTGATATCCTTGTACTTGATATCGCCGGGCATCACCTCGCCGTAGGTCTGCACGGGCGAGTTGGCGATGTCGGCCTCGTCGATGAACAGACGCTCGGCGATCAGGCCCGTAGGCTGGTTGAGCCGCTTGCCCACCCACGAGAGCCACGGATAGCCGTAGTCGGGCTCCTCGTAGACGTCGTAACGGCCCGAGGCGTAGGTCATGTTGAAACGGCCCGAGATCCAGTAGTCGCGGTTGAAGGCGTGGTTGGCGTCGACCGTGATCTCGTAACCCGACGACGAGGCCTCGCCCACGTTGGCGCGCAGGTCGGCCTGAAGACCCATCGTCGAGGGGATCGACTCGCGCCTCATCAGAATGTTGGTTCGCTTCTCGCGGAAGTAGTCGGCCTGGATCGTCACCTTGTCCCACAGCCCCAGCTCGACGCCCACGTTCATCTTGTGGGCCGTCTCCCACGTGATGTCGGGGTTGGCGTAGCGCGAGATGATGACGCCGCCGGGCTGCAGCGCGAAGTTCTCGCCGAAGAAGCAGCTCGTGGCGGCCGCGAGATTCACGTTCGACAGATAGAAGAAACGGTCGTCGGCACCGCCGATCTGGTCGTTGCCCACCAGGCCGTAGGTACCCTTGAGCTTGAGCAGCGTGACCGTCTCGCGCAACCGCTCGCCGAAGAACTTCTCGTTGGAGACGATCCAGCCGAGACCCATCGAGGGGAAGAAGCCGAAACGCTCCTTGCGCGCGAAGCGCTCCGAGCCGTTGTAGCCGAAGTTGGCCTCCACGAAGTAGCGGCGGTCGTAAGCGTAGGTGAAACGGCCGGCCAGCCCCACGTTACGGTAGGCCAGCGACTTTTGCAGGTCGCCCTGATTGGCGTAGAGGCGGTTGGTCAGCGTGAAGACCATCAGGCCCGACACCGCGTGCTTCTCGCCGAAGGTGCGGTTGTAGTCCACCGCCGCCTCGAAGTAGGTCGACGTCTGGATGTCCTTGCCGCCCTCCGAATAGTTGAGGTACTCGGTACCTCCCTCGGGGTTGAGACACGTGAGCGTGTAGGTGCCTTCGGTCTGGTCGTAGCCCGAGAGCGAGTAGTAGAAGGGGTTGTAGTAACGGCTTACGTCGAAATAGGAGTAACGCGTCGTGTTGAGCAGCGCGCGGGCGTTGAGGCCCTCGGTGATGAAGTCGAGCCGCTGCTTGAGCTCCATCTGCGCCACCAGGTTCATCTTGCTGTACTCCTTGTAGCCCTTCACCATGTCGGCGTAGGGATTCAGGTAGTTGCCGTCGCCCGAGTTGCCGAACATGATGTGGTCGACATAGGCGGTCTTGTCGGTCTTGTCGTAATATTTCGGGAAGAGCACGGGGTTGGCCACCAGCGCCTTTTTATAGAGGTCGCTGCCGCCGTCGATCGGGCCCGAATAGTCCTCGAACGTGCCGCTGAAGCGCACGCCCAGCTCGGTCGACTTGGTGACGTTGATGTTGATGTTCGAACGCAGCTGGATCGTCTGCAACGAGATGTTGTTGTTGAAGTTGTTGCGCGAGTCGACCTGCATCAGGCCCGTATCGTTGGCCAGCGACCCGGCCACATAGTAGCGGGCCACCTTGCCGCCGCCGCTCAGGTTGAGGTTCACGCGCTGGTTGGTCGTGTAGCTCTTGAACATGTCGCCCAGCCAGTCGACCGCGGGATAGACCTGCGAATTGCCGCCGCGACGCGTCATCTCGATCTTCTTGTCCGAATAGGGACGCGGCGAGAGCGGGTTGCGCGTGGCCACCGCCTCGTTCCACATCTCCATGTAGGTCACCGGGTCGACGACATCCACCTCGCGCGTGGGCATCGAGAAGGAGTTCTCGAAACGCACGTTGAGCTGCGCCTTGCCCTCCTTACCCTCTTTGGTCGTCACCAGGATCACACCGTTGGCGCCGCGCGCGCCGTAGAGCGCCGTGGCCGTCGCATCCTTGAGAATCGAGAACGCAGCGATGTCGTCGGGTTGCAGGCGCGCCAGGTCGTTGGACGTGAGCTCGACGTTGTCGATCAGGATCAGCGGCCCGCGGGCATTGGAGTTGAAGGTCGTCACGCCGCGCACGAAGAAGTTGGCGTTGTCCTGTCCGGGCTCGCCCGACACCTGCTGGGAGATGATACCGGCGATGCGGCCGCCCAGCACGGTCGTGAGGTTGCTCGTGGGCACCTTCAGCTCCGCGGGCCGCACCGTCGACACCGAGCTGATGACGCTCTCCTTCTTCTGTTTCGAGAAGGCGACCACGGTCACCTCCTCCATTTCGGTCGTCGACTCCTTGAGGATCACCAGATAATCCTCCTTGCCGTCCACCCGCACCGTCCGGCTCTCGTAGCCCAGCATGGCCACCACGATGTTCTGCCCTTCGGCCGCCCGCAACGCGAAGGTTCCGTCGGCATTGACCATCATTCCCGAGGTCGTCCCTTCGATCATCACCGTGGCACCGACGACCGGATCGCCGGCGGTATCCACGACCCGTCCCGTCACCTTACGGGGTTGCGCCTGGGCAGCAACCGCCGTACCGGCCGCCTGCACCGCGAGGGGGGGGGAAATGATTCCCCCGGCCGCGCAGAGAAGACACAAGAACGTTTTCCCACAAACCGTGTAGAAGTTCTTCATAAAGTAAGGTTGGTAATAGGTTAGTAAAATTTTTTAGGTTTCACACTATGTGCGAACATTCAAATATATATAAACATATATAAAAATCCAACACTCATCGCATATTTCGCATTTATTTTTTGTTATAGGAGCTTTTTCCGGGCTATCGAAGTCTACCCATACACCATGTTCATACATTTTCGAACACCCCCGTACACAAAAAAATCCCGGAGCTCACGCTCCGGGATCGGTTCGCGGGAAAGGCCCCGCCCGTCAGATCGTCCGCAACAGATCGGCGAGCAGCGCCCAGAACTTGGGCACCGTGGCGATCTCCAGCCGCTCGTCGGGCGAGTGCACGCCGCGCAACGTCGGGCCGAACGACACCATCTCCAGCTCGGGATACTTCTCCAGGAAGAGGCCGCACTCCAGTCCGGCGTGGATCGCCCGCACCTTCGGCTCCTCACCGAACAGACGCACGTAGCTCTCCCGGGTCCGCTCCAGCAACAGCGACTCGGGATCGGGCGCCCAGCCGGGATAGCCGTCCGAGTGGGCCACGTCGGCACCCGCCAGTGCGAAAACCGACTCGACGGCCTGCATCACATAGGTCTTGGCGCTCTCGACCGACGAACGCTGCGACGAGGTCACCACGATCCGGTCGTCGCCCTCGAACTTCACCGACGCCAGATTGGTCGACGTCTCCACCAGCCCTTTCACGGCCTGCGACATCGCCACCACGCCGTTGGGCACACCCACCAGCGCATAGACCAGCCCGGTCTGCGTCCGCGCGTCGAGCACGCGGTCCACCGCGGGCATCTCGTTGAGCGTGATGCGGAAATTGGGCTCCGTCGAGCGGTATTCGGCCTTCACGTCGGCGGCGAACAGCTCGTAGCGCTTCACGAACTCCTCCTTGTCGCCCGCCGGCACGCCGAAGATCGCATAGGCCTCGCGCGGAATGGCATTGCGCAGGTTGCCGCCGCTGAAATAGGCCAGACGCAACCCGTGCGACTGCATGCCGTCCCACAGCAGCCGCGCCACGATCTTGTTCGAATTGGCGCGTCCCTTGTCGATGTCGTCGCCCGAGTGGCCGCCCAGCAGATCCGACACGTCCACGCGGAAGAAGGCGTAGTTCTTCGGAGCCTCCTCGGTCGTATAACGGAACGTGGCGATCGTGTCGATACCTCCGGCACAGCCGATGAAGAGTTCGCCCTCGTCCTCCGAGTCGAGGTTGACGAGGTACTTGCCCGTCAGCATCCCCTCGCCCAGTTCGAACGCACCCGTGAGGCCCGTCTCCTCGTCGACCGTGAAGAGCGCTTCGACGGGTCCGTGCTCGATCGCAGGGTCGATCAGCACGGCCAACGCGGCAGCCATACCGATGCCACAGTCGGCACCGAGCGTCGTCCCCTCGGCCCGGACCCACCCGCCGTCGATGCGCGTGCGGATCGGATCGTTGTCGAAGTCGAACTCCACGTCCGAATTCTTCTCGCACACCATGTCCATGTGCGACTGGAGAATCACCGTCGGACGATCCTCGAAGCCGGGCGTGGCGCCCTTGCGGATCACCACGTTGCCGATGGCGTCCTTCTTATACTCCAGACCGTGCTCGCGGGCGAAGTCGACGAGATACTGGATGATCTTACCCTCCTTTTTCGACGGACGCGGCACGCGCGTGATGGCGTCGAACTGCTCCCACACGAGGCGGGGTTCCAAATTGACGATTTCCGACATATTCGATCTTTAATGTTTGTTTGGTACAAATATACGTTTTTTCCCACTACCTGCAATGAAAACAGCGATACGCAAACCGCGCGATACGCCGCCTGCACCCCCGACCGGTCGGGCGAACGGCCGCAATCGGACCGGAACGGGATAAAAAAGGGGCGACCCTCGTCGAGGATCGCCCCTTGCGGTTTCGGGCCCGGCCCGTTATTCGATCTCGATCAGCACGGCGTCGGTCTGAACCGTCTCGCCGGCCTCGACGAGCACCTGCTTGACCTTGCCCGCATAATCGGTCGTGATGGAGTTCTCCATCTTCATCGCCTCCAGGATCAGCACCTCCTGGTCGGCCTTGACCTCGTCGCCCACCTTCACGAGGACCTCCAGCACGCGGCCCGGCAGGGGGGCATTGACCGTATTGCCCGTGATCTTCGCCTGGGGCTTGGGGGCCACGACGGGAGCCTCCGCCTTGGGCTGCTCGGCGGGTTTCTGCGCCTCGTAGGCCTTCTTCTTGAGCGCCGTCAGATAGTTCTTCGCGACCATCGGGAAGAGTTCGAGCAGCAGCTCCTCCTTCTCCGTCTCGGCCAGCTTCACGCCGCCGGCCTCGGGCAGCTCGGGGTTGGGCTGACGCTTGTTCTTCGACGTGTCGTAGGGAGTCTCCTCACGCACGCCGCAGATCTTGAAGCGGAATTCGGGGTCGATCTTCACCGGCGTGTGGCCGTACTCGCCCTTGACCAGCCCCACGAACTGCGAGCTCTTGTTGGTGTACATCGCGCGGCCGGCCTTCTCGTCGAGCGCACAGTTGACGGCCTGCGCACCCACGATCTGCGAGGTCGGCGTCACCAGCGGCGGCAGACCGGCATCCATGCGCACCGTCGGGATGAGCTCCATGGCACGCGGCAGGATCTCCTCGGCCTTGAGCTGCTGGAGCTGGGCCACCATGTTCGAATACATGCCGCCGGGGATCTCGGCCTTCTGCACCAGTTCGTTGGGAGCGGGGAAGCCGAAGTAGGCCTCGATCTTGCGGCAGGCGGCGATCGTCGCCTCCTCGTCGTCGTTCTGCGCCGCCTTGATCGCAGCGTCGAACAACGCCTCCACCTCGGCGGGCAGCTTGTCCGTGAGCGGGTTGAAGGGCTTGGGCTCGGGCTTCTCGGTGTTGAAGACCGAACGGTTGAGCTCCTTGCGGATCTCACGCAGCTCGGCATTGATCTTGGCCACGGCCTCCATATCGACGCCCATGTCGACGCCCAGCTTCTTGCAGAAGACATAGACCAGCTCGATGGCCGGCGCACCCGTACCCTCGGCGAAATACCAGCAGTTGGTGTCGACGATGTCCACGCCGGCAACGATGGCCGCCAGCACCGATGCCAGGCCGTAACCCGGCGTACAGTGGGTGTGGAAATCGACGGGGATCGAGATGTGCTGCTTGAAGAGCTTGACGAGCGTCGCCACGCGGCGCGGCGGAATCAGACCCGACATGTCCTTGATCGTAATCATGTCGGCGCCCAGCGCTGCCATCTGCTTGGCCTTGTCGAGGAAGTAGGCGTCGGTGAAGACCGGCTGCGGAGCCTTCTTGCCCAGCAGTTTCTGGAAGAACGAGGGCTGGGGATACTTCGGGTCCACCGTGTAACATACGGCGCAGTCGGCGATACCGCCGTACTGCTTGACGTATTTGATCGTCGACTTCACGTTGTCCACGTCGTTCAGCGCATCGAAGATACGCATGATCCCCAGGCCGCTGCCGATGGCGTTGCGGCAGAAACCGTCGATGATCTCATCCGTATAGGGCGCGTAGCCGAACAGGTTGCGGCCGCGCGAGAGAGCCGTGAGTTTCGACACGTCGCCGACGGCCTTATGAATGGTCTCCAGACGGGTCCAGGGGTTCTCGTTGAGGTAGCGCATCACCGAGTCGGGCACGGCGCCGCCCCACACTTCCATCGCATAGAAATTGGCATCCTTGTAGAACGGCAGGCAGCGGTCGATCTGCGCCTGGTTCATACGCGTCGCAAACGACGATTGTTGTCCGTCGCGCAGCGTGAGGTCTCTGATTTTGAGCGTTCTTGCCATGTAGTTATATTTTTAAGAAATACTTTCCGAAACCGATATTCGGCAAACAAAGGTACGAAACAAATTCGACTTTCCGCCATTCAGCACAGAAAAAAGCATAAATCGACGAAATCCGCACGACCCGGCCACGACCCGAAGGGAGGGTCTTTTGCGGTTCCGCCTCTTTTGCGTACCTTTGCGGACAAGCAACATCGACCATGAAAAATATCGTTTTCGACCTGGGCGGCGTACTCTTCGCCCGCGACAAGAACAAATGCCCGCAGGAGCTCGTCGACTTCTTCAGCTTCGTGCGCGCCGAGAAGATGCCCGCATTCTGGGAGGAGTATGACCGCGGCACGCTCACGCGCGACGAGGTGACCGACATCCTCTGCCAAGTCAAAGGATGCGACCGCGACCGCTGCGCGGCGCTCATCGACGAGGCGATCGACCGCCAAGAGCCCATCGCCCCCACCGAGCGGCTCGTGGGCGACCTGAAAGCCGCCGGATACAAACTCTACGTACTCTCGAACATGTCGCGCGAGTTCATCGACTTCCTGCGCCGCGTACCGGTCTACCGTCACTTCGACGGCGAGGTCGTCTCGTGCGAGGAGCGCACGGTGAAGCCCGAGCCGCGCATCTACCGGATCCTGCTCGACCGCTACGGCCTCATCCCTGCGGATACGCTCTTCATCGACGACCGTCCCGAGAACATCGCCGCGGCCGAACGCCTGGGCATTCGCGGCTGCCTGTTCGACCGCCACGACCCCGCGGCCACGTGCGACGCCCTGCGCCGCCTGCTGCTCTGACCCCGCCGTCCCGCCCTGCCCTACCCTGCGCCCCGCAACATCGCGGGGCGTTTTCATAGGTATCCCCTTATCACTTTTATTATCGGTCAGCAACGACAAAAAAAGGAAAACGCACCAAAAAAGAAGGCCGGTCCCGCAGGACCGGCCTTCGCCCGATTCGGACACGAGGATCCGATTAGTTGAACGTGTAGCGAATGCTCAGCAGCGCCGACCACGTCGAAGCGGTGCTGGCCTTCACCGACCACTGCGGCTCGGTGAACGTGTAGACACCGTTCTTGTACGACAGTACACGGTTGGTGCTGATCTGCTCGACATTGCCCCAGTTGCGGTTGATCAGGTTGGCGATGTTGTTCACGTCGACACCCAGGGTCAGCGCGTTGCGCTTGCCCTTGACGTTGAAGTAGAAGTCGTGGGCGAACTTGAAGTTCAGCTCGTGACGCCACGGCATCACGGCGCCGCCGCGCTCGGTGTACTCACCGATGTGCTTCTTCAGGTACTGGTCCTTGTTGATGAAGGCCCAGAAAGCCTCCTTCTGACCCTCCTTGGCGAAGGTCATCTCGGCGAGCTGCGCCTCCGTCGGCACGTAGAGCAGGTTGTCGGCACCGCCGTCACCCGTTACGTTGGCCATCGTGTAGGAGTAGCGCGAGTAGGAGTAGTTGCCGATGTAACCCAGACGGTAAGCCTCGTAGAACAGGCCGAAGGTCGTGGCCGACTTGGGAGCCGTCAGACGGTAGCCCACGTTGAGCAGGATACGGTGAGGCGATACATACGACGAGTAACCCAGCTGCGGCATGTTCGAACCGTTCTGGCAGAAGGTGTTGGTGTTGTAGGCCGACGAAACCTGGTCGCCGATACCGTCGATGACGTTCTTCGACGAAGCGTAGGTATAGGCGGCGCTCAACGACAGACCGAACTTCCACTCCTTCGAAACCTGGGCGGTCAGCGAAGCGTAGTAACCGTCGATGTCGGCGTTGTGGATCAGATAGGGCGTTACGTCCTTATGTACTGCGCCCTTGCTCGTATCTGCGACATTGTTGACGATTCCCGACGATTTCCACAGCGGACGAGCCTCGGGTTCGCCCGGCAGCTGAATACCGCCGGCAACCTCCTCGATACCGAGTTTCTGGACAGCCACCGAGTTGATATCCTTGTTGTAGATACCCTCGATGTTGAGGTTGACGTCGCCCGGGAGCTTCATGTCCAGAGCCAGCGAGGTTTTCCAGGTCGACGGCATCTTCAGCTTCTTGTCCAGAATCGTCGTCGCCGTAGGAGCGGGCAGGTTGTCGCTCGCCTGGAACTGACCGCCGTAGAGGTTCTCGAGAATATCGTCGATATTGTCGTGGAACTTGATGTTGGCCAGCTGCTTGTCGCCCGGGTTGAGGATCGTCTGGGCCTGCATCACGTTGCTGTTGCCGACGGCCGACACGATCCACACGAAGGGCAGACGACCGGTGAAGATACCCGTACCGCCGCGGAGGATGTACTTACGCTCGCCGGTCATATCCCAGTTGAAGCCTACGCGGGGCGAAACGTTCAGACGGGCCTTGGGCATGTCCGAGGTCTTGTAACCGCCGTGGGCAGCGAAGAGCTGGGTGAACTCCTTGTTCTCGTTGCTTGCGATCGAAGGATAGGTCGGGATCTCGAAACGCAGACCGACCGTAGCCTTGAAGCGCTCGCTGATCGACAGCTCGTCCTGCGCGTAGATCGAGTGCTGCATGTAGCTGAACGAGGGGAACGTCTGCTGCAGGTCGTCGCGGTTGGAGTGGGTGATGGCGAATGCGGCGGGGGTTCTGTCGTTCACGAAATCATCCCACGAGTTGTAGATGTAGTAACCGGCACCGCCCTGCATGTAGCCGTTGACGGCCGTGTCGTGCTCGAACTGGTAACCGAACGTGAAGTGGTTGATACCCGAGTTCCAGCCGATCTCGTCGGTTACGATGTGGGTGTTCACCTCGCGCAGGTTGCCGTAGGTGAAGGGGTCGAGACCGAACGTGGTGAGCAGATCGGTGCCCTCCATGATGTCGACCGTCGGGAAGAGGTTACCCACGTAGCTGCGGGGCTCGTACTGGTGCGAGTAGGTGTAGCGCACCGTGTTGGTCAGACGACCGTCGAGGAAGCGCGAGTTGAGCTCGGCGGCTACCGACGTGAAGTTCTGCTCCTGGTAGTAGCGGGCGCTCTCGAAGGTCATGGCGCAGTAGCTGCCGCGGCCGGCGTTGTTGCGGTCGTAGGGCGAGGTAAGCGGGCTGGTCGAGCTCGACGGCGACGCCGAGTACTTGTTGCGCGTCTCGCTGTAACGGATGTTGAGCGAGTGGTTCTGGTTGATGTTCCAGTCGACGCGCGTCATGAACTTCCAGTTGGGAACCTTGAGCGAGTAGTCGGCGTAGCGGCCGGGATCGTAACCGAACTTGTCCTTCAGGTAACCCTTGATCGTCTCCATCTGGTCGATGGTCGGACGGTTGTACTGCGACGAACCGCCCCAAGTCTGGTTCTCGTTCTCGCGGGCCAGACGGGTGATACCCGGGGTCTTGTTCCACTCGCGCTCGAAGTTGGCGAAGATGAAGAGCTTGTTCTTCACGATCGGGGCGCCCACCGAGACACCCAGCGTGTTCGTCACGCTCTCCGAGAGCTGGAGCTTGCCGTCGTCCTTGTAGCGCGAACCGGTCCAGGCGTCGCTCTTGTAGTAGTCGTATACCGAAACCTTCACGTCGTTGGTACCCGACTTCGTCACGGCGTTGATGGCACCGCCCGTGAAACCGCTCTGACGCACGTCGTAGGGGGTCACCGAAACCGATACCTGCTCCAGCGCGTCGAGCGAGATGGGCGAACCGCCGGCGGGCAGGTTGCTGCCGATACCGAACATGTTGTTGAACGACGCACCGTCGACCGTCACGTACGACTGGCGGTAGTTACCGCCGCCGATGGCCAGACCCGACGTGGTGGTCGATGCCTGCGGGGTGAGCTTCATCACGTCGTTGAGGCTGCGGCTCACGCTGGGCAGCATGGCGATCTGCTTCTCCGACACGCTCGTACCGGCACCGGCACGGTTGATGTTCATCGCACTGTTCTTGCCGTCGGCCGTCACGACCACGACCTCGATCTCCTGGTTGTCGCGCAGGTAGGCGTTACGCGTGAGCGTCTCGCCCAGCGGAAGCTGGAGATCGGTGAACTCGACGGTCTGGTAGCCGACGAACGACACGGTCAGCTTGTAGGGACCGCCCGCACGCAGACCCTGGAGGTTGTAGTAACCGTTGGCGTTGGTCACCACGCCGTAGGTCGTACCCGAAGGGGTGTGCACGGCGATGACGGTCGCGCCGAGAAGCGGAGCGCCGCTCTCGTCGGTAACCGTACCGTTCATTCCCGAAGTCGTCACCTGGGCCGAAGCGGCACAGAAGGCGACCAGAGAAAGCATCAGAAGGAATAATTTCTTCATACGCATTGAATTAGTTAAAAAAAGGTTTTTATCTCTGTTCCAGTTTCGTCTCGCCGGGAGCGATACAAACGAAAAGGTACTCTCTCAACGAGGGTACCTTTCCTTGGATTTTATGCAGTCTTACGCCAATAGGCGGATCGGTTCGCTTTCGAGCGGCCACAACATTCCCGCCACCGATGAATCGTCGCTTATTGAAAAAATTAGCAGAACGGAACCTATTCATAAGTACAGGGCAAATGATTTCGGTGGCAAAGATAGCTCATTTATTCCGAATCCGCAGCATAAAACACCGATTGTTTCGACATTTTTTTAACAAACACGCTCTTTTATGTCGTCGCATCCCCCCCGGCCGGCAATCCGGCACGCATCTTGTGCCGCACGAAGGCATGAACATCCGCGATTTCCGAGAAAAATACTGGCGTTATTCGCTCATCGTGCTCATCCTGGGACTGGGCGCCCTGCTCACGGCGGAGCTCGCGCTCTTTCTGGGCGGCCTGCTGGGAGCGCTGACCATCTATATCCTCCTGCGCGGCCAGATGCGGAGGCTTGCGGCCCGGGGCTGGCGCCGCAGCGCCGCGGCCTCGCTGCTGCTCGTCGAGGCGGTGGTGGTCTTTCTGATTCCCGTATCGCTCATGGTGTGGATCATCGTCGACCGCATCCAGGACTTCGCAGCCGATCCGCAGGCGATCGTAGGGCCGCTCAAGCAGCTGGCCGAGCTCGTGCGCGAACGCACGGGGTACGACCTGCTCCACGGCGACAACTTCTCGTCGCTCGTCGCCTTCTCGACCCGCCTCGCCCAATCGGTGGTCGGCGGCATCATGAATTTCGGCATCAACCTCGTCGTGCTGCTCTTCGTGCTCTACTTCATGCTCATCGGCGGACCGCGCATGGAGGAGTACCTGCGACGTCTGCTGCCCTTCAGCGAACCGGTCTCGGCCCAGGTTCTCCGCGAGGTCCACACCATCGTGCGGTCCAACGCCATCGGAGTGCCCGTACTGGCTCTTGCCCAGGGTATCGTGGCCTATGTAGGCTACCTCCTCTTCGGGGCGCCCGAAGCCTTGCTCTGGGGTGTGGTGAGCTGCGTGGCGACGATCATCCCCGTGGTGGGGACGATGCTTGTGTGGCTGCCGCTGGCCGGATACCTCGCCCTCACGGGCCACTGGGGCGCAGCGATCGGGCTGGGACTCTACGGCATTCTGGTGATCGCCCAGGCCGACAACGTCGTGCGCATGCTGCTCCAGCGCCGCATGGCCGACACCCATCCGCTCGTGACGGTCTTCGGCGTAGCGGCCGGATTGCCGCTCTTCGGATTCATGGGCGTGATCTTCGGGCCGCTGATGCTCGCGATACTGCTCTTCTGCATCGACCTGTTCAAACGCTGCTACGTCGACGGAGCTTCGAACGAAACGCTGCCCGCCGCCGAGGCGCGCGGAAGCCGGGGATGACGACGGAAGGCGGGGAGAGCACGAGCCGGGGAGAGCGGGCGACCGACAGTCACCGCACCATCCCCGGCCTCGCCATGCACCCCAGGATGCGGCCCCGCGGAAAGAATCACTCCGTGAGCCCCGTCTCGGGCTCGGCTGCCAGCCGCACCTTCAGCCGGCCGCCAGCGACAACCTCCGAGAAGGGCAGCTGCACGCTGCCAAGCGGCTTGCCGTCGAGCTCCAGCGACGAGACGTATAGGTTGTCGGGCGCGTTGTTCTCGACGTCGATCACGAACTTGCGGCCCGGGTAGTAATCGGGGTTCAGACGGATCGTGATGCGGTCGAAAAGCGGGCTGCCGACCTGGAACGACGGGTCGGGGGATGTCAGCCCCCGGGCGTCGAAGAGTCCCATGGAGGCCATCACGTACCAGGCGCCCAGCTGCCCCTGGTCCTCGTCCTGCCCGTAGCCGTAGCCGTGGATGCCTTCGGTGCCGTAGAACTCGTTACAGATCGTGCGCATCCACTTCTGCGAAAGCCACGGCTTGCCGGCGAAGTTGAAGAGCGCCGAGATGTGGAGGTTGGGCTGGTTGCCGTGGTTGTAGTAGGTGTGCAGTCCGGCGAAGGCGTCGATGGTCTTGCCGCCGCCGAAAATGTTCTCGCGCGAGAGGACGAACGTACTGTCGAGACGGGCGGCGAACTCCTCGCGGCCGACGCGCCCGACCAGGCGGTCGATGTCGTGGGGCACGTAGTAGGTGTACTGCACGGCGTTGCCCTCCTGGAAGCCGACCCATGGGGCGTGGGGATCGAAGTCGGCGATGAACTCGCCCCGGCTGTTGCGCGGGCGGATGAGTTTCGTTTCATCGTCGAACAGCTGGCTCCACCCCTCCGAGAGCCGCATGAGCTGCCGGTAGTCGGCCTCGTGGCCCAGCTGGCGGGCCATCTGGGCGACGGCATAGCAGCTGAAGCAATATTCGAGGGTGTGCGAGGCGGCGAATCCCGAGGTATAGCGGTTGCTGCCCTCCTCCGAACCATCCAAAAGTGGCAGGTAGCCGAGCTCCACGAACTTCCCGACATCGAACTTGCCCGCACCCGCAGGGCGGTTCTCACCGCAAAGCTCGTTCTTGCGGGCGGCCTCGTAGGCCAGCTCCACGTCGAAGTTGCGGATGCCGCAGTTGTAGGCGGCGGCGATGGCCAGCCCCGTGAAGTTGGTGCCCACGCCCGAGACGTAGCGGCTGCATGCGATGCCGTCGCCCAGCCACCCGGCGTCCTTGTAGACGAGCAGCTGGCTCGACACCCAGTCGGCATAGTACTCGGGCCATGCGAGGCTCCACAGCTGCGTGAGGTTCCAGAAGGCGCCCCAGATGGCGTCGGTGTTGTAGTGGTTGTGGAGCGGCGTGCCGTCGGCCGCAAGCGCGATCTGCCCCACCGTGCCGTCGTTGGCCGGGTAGGCGCCGTTGACGTCGCTCGCCAGGCCGCGGCCCAGCAGCGCATGGAACAGTCCGGTGTAGAACTTCACGCGGTCCTCGCGCAGACCGCCCTCGACGCGGATGCGCCCCAGCGCCTCCTCCCAAGCAGCGTGCGCCGCAGCGTGCGCCCCATCGAAGTCGAGGTCGGAGGCCTCGGCGAGCAGGTTGAGCCGCGCGTTCTCGACCGAGGTATACGACAGACCGATGCGCAGCCCCACCTCCTGCCGCTGCCGCGTGTCGAAGCGGAGGTACAATCCGGCTCCGATGCCCGTGCGGCTCCGCTCGCCGGGGAAACACTCCGCCTCGCGGAAAGTGCCCCAGGCCACGGGGTCGGCGTCGGCCTCGGCGCTGAAATACATCTTGACCGTGGCCCCCTTCTGGTAGATGTCCACGTAGACGGGTTCGGTCTCGACCCACCCCTCGATCCGGCCGTCGTCGGTGTAGCGCACCTCGGCATCGCGCACCGGGCCGCTCTCGCCCATGCGGGTGCCGACGTTGAAGATCAGGTTGGCCTGCCCGGTCGCGGGGAACGTGTAGCGGTGGAAGCCCACGCGGCGGGTCGCCGTCAGCTCGGCCTTCACGCCGTAGTCCTTGAGCAGCACGGAGTAGTAGCCGGGCTGCGCCACCTCGTCGGCCTTGTCGAAGCGCGAGCGGTAGCCGCTCTCGGGCGCATCCGGATCGCCCGGCACGGTCTGCAACTCTCCGACGGTCGGGGCCACGACGATGCCGCCCACCTGGAATTCGTGGAAATTGGCGAAGCCCTCGATCGAGGTGTGGCGGGCGTCGTAGCCCACGGCCTGCCATCCGCCGCTGTTGCCCAGGTGGCCGTCGGTCGTGGGAGCGAGCTTGGCCATACCGAAGGGAAGGGCCGCCGGCGTGAAGAAGAACCAGCGCGAATGGGCCGTGCCGATGCGGGGGTCGACATAGTCGGTCAGCGACTCCTCCGCCCCGCCGCACGAGACGAGACAGGAGGCCGCCAGAAACAGGGAAGCGAGAAAAGTTTTATTCATGCGTTCAATATTATGTTCATACATATTGCAAATGTATGAATAATTCACAAATTTCACGCACGTTGCAGGGAAAAATCGCAGCAACGCCTCTATTCCCGCGACTCGGGCCTCCATTACCCGGTGAAACGTCCCGCCGAATCCTATGCACGATCCGGAGCGGATGCGAATGCGGATCGAGAAACGCGTAAAAGCGGGCAGGGCCGGGAACCTACGCGTAAGTTCACGGCCCTGCCCTGTCGTATCCGTTGCGTCGGCTACTCTATGCCCAACTCCCTGATGATATAGGGAACCACGTAGGTCCTCCACGCCTTTTCGCCGGGATGCAGCCCGTCGGGCACCCATTTCCGGAACTCCTCCTCGCCCGCGGCGTGAATCGCGCGCCAATAGGTGGAGTGGTCGATCAACTTCAACCGCCGTTTCCGCGCAACCTTACGGTAGACGTCGCAATAGCGCTCCAGCTGCGGGCGCTCCATCTCGGTATAGGGCATGTTCATCACCTGCAACACGACCTCGCACGCAGGGCAGGCCTCGCGGATACGGTCGATCATATATTCCAGATTGATCCGGCACACCTCGGTCGAGGTCTTGTAGGGCAGGTAGGCATCGTTGATGGCGAACTCGATAAGGACCAGATCGGGCCGCTTGGCCAGGACCCGCTCGTCGAGATGCTGCACGCCCCAGGTGGACCACATAGCCGCCCGGGCCGAATTGACGACCTCCACCGTCCCGGGATAAAGCGCATCGATGCTGTCTTTCAGCAGCGCGGGCCACCCGCGGGGCGAATCGGTCAGGCTGGTGCCATAGGTCACGACCGTCAGACGGTCCCCGCGCTTGAGACGCTTCACAAACCGTTGCTGCGCGAAGGCCCCTCCGGAGAGAAACGCCGCCAGCAACAGAAGCAGGAATTTTTTCATCTTGTCCATCATGTTTCCGGGAACGAAGCTACGACATTATTTCGGGATATGCAATCGGAGCGGCCGCCAACGACGAAAAAGCCGGAAACCGCACGCATGCGGTTTCCGGCCTTGCACGGCGCCCCGAAGGGCGGGATCGTCACGAACCGAAGTTGTCGTAGAGGATGTTCTCCGGCGGCACGCCCAGCGAATCGAGCATCTTGACCACCGACGAGATCATCATCGGGGGTCCGCACATGAGGTAGATGCAGTCCTCGGGAGCCTGGTGGTTCTTCAGGTAGTTCTCGTAGAGGACGTTGTGGACGAAGCCCGGGGTGTACTTCTCGCCTGCGGCATCGGCCTCGGGATCGGGACGGTCGAGCGCCAGGTTGAAGCTGAAGTTGGGGAACTCCTTCTCGATAGCGCGGTACTCGTCGACGTAGGGAGCCTCCTTCAGCGCGCGGGCACCGTACCAGAACGACACGGGACGACGGGTCTTCTCGGTCTTGAAGAGGTGCATCAGGTGGCTGCGCATGGGAGCCATACCGGCACCGCCGCCGATGAAGATCAGCTCCTGCGTGTCGGGCAGGTTGTCGGGCAGGAAGAACTCGCCGTAAGGGCCCGAGATCGTCACCTTGTCACCCGGCTTGCGCGAGAAGACATACGACGAGCAGATGCCCGGGTTGACCTTCATGAAGCCGCCGTTGACACGGTCGAACGGAGGCGTGGCGATACGGATGTTCAACATGATGATGTTGCCCTCGGCCGGGTGGTTGGCCATCGAGTAGGCGCGGAACGTCGGCTCGGGGTTGACCGTCACCAGGTCCCACATCTTGAACTTGTCCCAGTCGGCGCGGAACTGCTCGTCGATGTCCATGTCCGAGAACTTGATCTGGTCGTACTTGGGGATGTCGACCTGGATGTAGCCGCCGCTGCGGAACTTGAGGTTCTCGCCCTCGGGCAGCTTCACCACGAACTCCTTGAGGAAGGTCGAGATGCTGCGGTTGGAAACCACGGTGCACTCCCACTTCTTGACGCCCAGCACGGCCTCGGGAACCTTGATCTTGAGGTCGTTCTTGACCTTGACCTGGCAACCCAGACGCCAGTGGTCCTTGGCCATCTTGCGCGAGATGAAGCCCGTCTCGGTGGGCAGGATGTCACCGCCACCTTCGAGCACCTGGCACTTGCACATGCCGCACGAGCCGCCGCCGCCGCAGGCCGACGGGAGGAATACCTTGTTGTTGGCGAGCGTCGAGAGGAGCGTCGAGCCGCTCTCGGTGGTGATCACCTTCTCGCCGTTGTTGATGTCGATCGTCACTTCGCCCGACGAGGTCAGTTTGGCCTTCGCAAAGAGAAGCAGAGCGACCAGCACGAGCGTGATGACCAGAAAGGCCGCGATCGCAATAATGATTGTCGTTGTCATTTTCCGAATACTCTTTTAAAGGTTAGAACTGAATACCCGAGAAGATCATGAAGGCGATACCCATCAGACCCGTGATGATGAAGGCGATACCGGGACCCTTCAGCGCCGCGGGGATATGCGAGTAGGTCGTCTTCTCGCGGATGGCGGCCATCATGACGATGGCGAGCCACCAGCCCAGACCCGAACCCAGACCGTAGACGACGGTCTGCCAGAGCGAGGTGAGCTCCATGGCGTCGACCTTCTGCTGCATGAAGAGCGAGCCGCCCATGATGGCGCAGTTGACGGCGATCAGCGGCAGGAAGATACCCAGCTGGCTGTAGAGCGTCGGCGAGAACTTCTCGACGATCATCTCCACCAGCTGCACGAAGGCGGCGATGGTGGCGATGAAGACGATGAACGTAAGGAAGCTCAGATCCACGCCTGCGACCAGTGCGTCGGCCTTCAGCACGTATTCGTACAAGAGGTAGTTCAGCGGCACGGTCATCACCATCACGAACGTAACGGCGGCACCGAGACCGAGGGCCGTCTTCACGCTCTTCGACACGGCGATGTAGGAGCACATGCCGAAGAAGAAGGCGAAGACCATGTTGTCGATGAAGATCGACCGGATGAAGATATTCAATGATTCCATACGCTATCCTCCTATTTTTCCTGTAAGTCCTTGTTGCGCGAGCGGTGCACCCAGATGATGCAGCCCACGATGATGAGCGCCATGGGCGGGAAGAGCATCAGACCGCAGTTGCTGTACCAGCCGCCCTCGGCAGCGTACCAGCTCTCGGGGATGATGCGCAGGCCCAGAAGGCTGCCCGAGCCGAACAGCTCGCGGAAGAAGGCCACGATGACCAGGATCAGACCGTAACCCAGACCGTTGCCGATACCGTCGAGGAAGGCGGGCCAGGGCTTGTTGCCCAGCGCGAAGGCCTCGATGCGGCCCATGACGATACAGTTGGTGATGATCAGACCCACGTAGACCGACAGCTGCTTCGAGACATCGTAGACGAAGGCCTTGAGCACCTGGTCGACCAGGATCACCAGCGCGGCGATCACGACCAGCTGGACGATGATGCGGATACGCGACGGCACGCCGTTGCGCAGCAGCGACATGACCAGATTGGCGAAGGCCGTGACGACCGTCACCGAGAGGGCCATGACGATGGCCGGCTTGAGCTGAACGGTCACCGCCAGCGCCGAGCAGATACCCAGGATCTGCACGATGACGGGGTTGTTCGCCGAGAACGGGCCCGTCAGATATTTCATGTTCTTAGCCGAAAACAAAGGCTCTTTCTCCTGGTTACTCATTGTTTTCCACGTTTTCTGCGTTAGACATATCCGTAGCGCCGGCGCGCTTGGCCCCGAGCAGCGGCAGGTAGTGGCCCAGGCTCGTATGGAGCATGGCCGTCACGCCGTCCGAGGTCTTCGTACCGCCCGAGATGGCGTCGACCTCGTGGGTCGCGTCCTTGGCGCCGCCCTTGCGCAGCGTGACCGAAACGAAACGGTCGCCGTCGAAGATCTGCTTGCCGACGAATTTCGACTGGTACTTGGGCGTAGCGATCTCGGCACCCAGACCCGGGGTCTCGCCCTTGTGGTCCATGATGATGCCGGCTACGGTGTTCATATCCTTTTCGAGTGCCACATAGCCCCACACGGGTCCCCAGAGACCGGTACCCGTGACGGGGAGAACCACCCGGCCGTCGGCCGCCTCGAAGACGGGGAACTTGCCCGCCTCGAACGAACCCTTGAGGTCCTTGAGCAGATCGAAGACATCCGCGCCTTCGACCGTATTGCCCTGCGCGTCGACGACGTAGGCACGGATGAACTCGTCGTAGTTCTTGTCCTGAACACCGAGCGAGGAGAGGATCGACTGCTTCTTCTCGTTGAGCTCGTTGGCATACTGGCGCGACTGCAACGAAAGGGCCGCTACGGCCAGCACCGTGGCTACGACGACCACCATCACGATCGAGTAGACGATGATGTAGGCGTTGCTGTTGGTATTGAATTTCTTTGCCATTGCTTCCTCCTATTTAGCGAGTTTGACACCACGTTTCTTTCTGCGCGCGATGTTGGCCTCGACGACGTAGTAGTCGACCAGCGGAGCGAGCGCGTTCATGAAGAGGATCGAAAGCATCATGCCCTCGGGATAGGCCGGATTGACCACACGGATCAGCACGGCCAGCGCACCGGTCATGAAGCCCACGATGTACTTGCCCGTGTCGGTCTGCGCCGAGGTCACGGGGTCGGTGGCCATGAAGACGGCACCGAAGGCGAAGCCGCCGACGATCAGATGCCACCATGCGGGATACTCCGTCACGCCCAGCGCCTGGAACAGATAGCCCATCGCCAGACCGCCGACGAAGACCGACACCATCGTGCGCCACGAGGCGATGCCCGTCAGGAGCAGCACGGCGGCACCGATGAGGATCGCGAGCGTCGAGGTCTCGCCGAACGAACCGGGGATGAAGCCCAGGAAGGCGTCCAGGGGCGACCAGGGCATCGTGCCGGTGGTCGAGAGGTGCTCGAGCGCCGTGGCACCCGACACGCCGTCGACCTGGGCGCCCATCATCGTCCAGTCGGAATACCACACGCTTTCGCCCGACATCGAGGGGGTGAAGCTGAAGAAGACGAAGGCGCGGGCGACGAGCGCGGGGTTGAAGACGTTCATACCCGTACCGCCGAAGACCTCCTTGCCGATCACCACGGCGAAGGCGGTACCCAGACCGACCATCCACAGCGGCGTCGAGACGGGCATCACCATCGGGATCAGGAGACCCGAGACGAGGAAGCCCTCGTTGACCTCGTGACCGCGCGCCTGGGCGAAGCCGAACTCGATGGCCAGACCCACGATGTAGGAGACGCACACCATCGGGAGGATGCGCACCAGACCGTAGAAGAAGGCCTGCAAGCCTTCGAGACCCACCTGCGCGCCGGTGTTGTAGCAGCCGAACAGGAAGGCGGGGATGAGTGCCATGACCACGACGATCATCGTGCGCTTCATATCGTTGCAGTCGCGGATATGGGCGCCCTTCGACGTGGTGGTGTTGGGCACGAAGAGGAAGGTTTCAAACGCATCGAAGGTCGATGCGAGGAAGCTCAGCTTTCCCCCTTCGGAGAAGGTGGGCTTCAGATTGTCAACTATTTTACGCAGTCCCATACTATGCCTCCTTGATCATTAAGTTAATACCGTCGCGGATGATCTGCTGGATCTCGATCTTCGAGGGATCGACGAACTCGCAGAGGGCGAAGTCCTCTTCCGTAACCTCGTAGATGCCCAGGTTCTCCATCTTGTCGATATCGCCCGCCAGGCACGCCTTCAGCAGGTACATCGGGTAGATGTCCATCGGCAGGTACTGCTCGTAGAGGCCCGTCACGACGAACGGACGCTCGCCGCCGTTCATGTTGGTGTCGAGCTTATAGGCCTTCTTGGGGCAGAGCCACGAGAAGTAGGCGCGCGATACGGAGAACTTGTTGAAGCGGGGCATGGCCCAGCCCAGCAGCTCGTACTTGTCGCCCTCGGGGATCACGGTGAGCTGGTTGGCGTAGAAGGTCAGGAAGCCGTCGGCTGCGACCTTGGTGCCGGTCAGCACGTTGCCCGAGATGACGCGCACCGAGTCGCCCTCGCGCTGCGGCTTGACGTTGCCCGCGAGGACCGAGTCGACCTTGGCGCCGGCGATGACGCGGCAGTAGTCGGGCTTCTCGATCTCCGAACCCGCCACGGCGATGATCTTCGTCATGTCGACGCGGCCCGTGTTGAACAGACGGCCGATGATGGCCAGGTCCTGGATGTTGACCGTCCAGACCACCTCGCCGCGGTTGATCGGGTCGATGTGGTGGATCTGCACGCCCACGTTGCCCACGGGGTGCTTGCCGGCGAAGAGGTGCTGCTCGGCACCCTGCAATACGGTCATCTTGCCCTCGGCCTTGGCGCGCATCGACAGATGCACCTTGCCCGAGGTGAGGCGGCGCATCACCTCGATACCGGTCTGGAGATTGGCCTGCTCCTCGCGCAGCACGAAGTTGTAGTCGGGAGCCAGCGGCGCCGAATCGAACGCCGAGACGAAGATCGCCTTGGGCGTGTCGCTGGGGTCGGCGATGATGCCGTAGGGGCGCTGCACGATCATCGGCCAGAGGCCCGAACGCAGCAGCTGCTCGACGATCTGGTCGCGCGACGCTGCGTGCACATCGAGCGCGGCGAACTCCTCGTAGCTCTGCTCGGCATCGGGGGTCACCGTCACGGAGAGCACCTTGCGCTTCTCGCCGCGATTGATGGCCGCCACCGTACCGCTGACCGGCGAGGTGAAGAGGATGCGCTCGTTGTACTTGTTAAAGAACAACGGCGTACCGGCCTTCACCCGATCGCCCGCCTTAACCAGCAACTTGGGAGTCACGCCCTCGAAGTCGAGCGGCGAGAGGGCATACTCCGAAGCCGTCGGCGCGACGCGCAACGACTCCTGGGCCTTGCCCTCCAGATTGATGTCGAGACCCTTGCGTAGAGTAATGATTTTCGACATGGTTAAAGTTGTTTGGGTTTGTTTGTATTGTATTTGAATGAAATTCCCGATCGCCGCCTCCGCGCGCCAAGCAGCCGCGGAAGCTGTTAGCAGGCTAACAATCCACAATAAATCGCACGCGAAAGTACGTATTTTTTCCGAGAAATCACCACGATGCGCATCCGAAATTCCCGATTTAGTCCAAAAAGTCGTAATTTTGCCTTCGTGACCTCGCTTTACGTAGACATACACACCCACAAGGCCCCCGGCGACTTCATCTCGCCGCGCACGGCGGGTATCCATCCCTGGCAGGCGGCGCCGGGTGCCGCCGCGGCGCTGCGGCCGCTGCCCGAAGGGGTGCAGGCCGTGGGCGAAATCGGGCTCGACTTCGCCTGCGCGGTACCCCGCGCGGTGCAGGAGGCGTGTTTCGTCGAGCAGCTCGCGCTGGCCTGCGAGGCGGGGCTTCCGGTGGTGCTGCACTGCGTGAGAGCCTTCGAGGCGGTGATGCGCCGTCTGGCGGAATACCCGCCCCGCGCGGCGATCTTCCACGGCTTCATCGGCTCGGCCGAGCAGGCCCGGCAGGCCGTGGCGCGCGGCCACTACCTCTCGTTCGGCGAGCGGACCTTCGCCTCGCCGCGGACCGTGGAGGCGCTGCGCACGACGCCGCCCGAACGGCTTTTCGTCGAGACCGACACGAGCGCCGCACCGATCGGGACGATCTGCGCCCGCATCGCGGCGCTCAAGGGCATGGATACCGAAACGCTGCGGCGGGCGACGGTCGAAAACTACGAACGGATATTCGGAAATGGACAACTGGCTTGAACGGACCGAGCTGCTGCTCGGCCAAGAGAAACTCGACCGCCTGCGGCGCGCCCACGTGCTGGTCGTGGGACTGGGCGGCGTGGGGGCCTACGCCGCGGAGATGATCGCCCGCGCGGGCGTGGGACGCATGACGATCGCCGATGCCGACACGGTGTCGCCGTCGAACATCAACCGCCAGCTCGTGGCGCTCCACTCGACCGTAGGACGTCCCAAGGCCGAGGTGCTGGCCGAACGGCTGCGCGACATCAACCCCCGACTGGAGCTAAGGGTGGTCGACCGCTACATCAAGGACGAGGAGACCTACACCCTGCTCGACGCGGCGCACTATGATTATATGGTCGACGCCATCGACACGCTCTCGCCCAAACTGGCGCTGATCGCCGCGGCGATGGAGCGGGGCATCCCGCTCGTGAGCTCGATGGGCGCCGGTGCCAAGACCGACCCCACGCAGATGGAGATCGCCGACATCGCGAAGACCCACCACTGCCCGCTGGCCCACATGCTGCGCAAGCGGCTCCACAAGATCGGCATCCGCAAGGGCTTCCAGGCCGTCTTCTCGCCCGAGCCGATGCGCGAGGGGGCGATGATCCTCTGCGAGGAGCGCAACAAGAAGTCGAACGTGGGGACGATCTCCTACATCCCGGCGCTGTTCGGCATCGGCTGCGCCTCGGTGGTCGTCCGCGACCTCGCGGGAGAGCTGGACAATCGACAATGAAAAATCAGACAGACATGCCCTCGGCCGACCAGAGGCGACAGCGGGTCTTCGACTGGCTCGACGCCCACGCGATTCCCTACACGTGGTACGAGCACCCCGAGGCGCCGACGTGCGAAATAGCGCTCTCCTACTGCCGCGGCGACGGCGCGCGCCACTGCAAGAACCTCTTCCTGCGCAACCACAAAGGCGACCGCCACTACCTGGTATGCTTCGACGCCGAGCAACGGCTGGCGATCCGCGATCTCGAACAGCGGCTGCACCAGGGCAAGCTCTCGTTCGCCTCCGAGCAGCGCATGGAGCGGTGGCTGGGATTGCGGCCCGGATCGGTGTCGGCCTTCGGGCTGATCAACGACCCGGCCCGCCACGTGCACCTGTTTCTCGACAGCCGCATGCGGACGTGGGAGCGCTTCGCCTTCCACCCCAACGACAACCGCGCGACGGTGATCGTCTCGCGCGAAGCCTTCATGCGCTACCTCGCGGCCGTGGGCCACACCTACGAATTTCTGGCGCTCTACTGATCCGCCGACCCGAAGCCGGGCTTGAGGCGGTAGGCGACGATGCGCCGCATGCCCTTGTCGTGGCGCCAGACGGATTCGAACGTGTCGTAGGAGACATACTCCGTGAAGCCCCGCTTGCACCAGAACCGGCCGTCGACGTAGAAGAAGAAGATCGCGCGGCCGCCCTCCTTCGAGGGCTGGCAGGCGTAGATGCAGGCCTCGTCGAAGCGCGTGCGCCGCACGAAACGCTCGATGTCGGAGCCCACGCGGAGCGTCGCCGCACGGTCGCAGCAACGGTCGAGCAGGGCGGCGCGGCTGTCGACTGACGGCACGGTGGTCTGCCACGTGAAGATCGGCTCGGCGCAGATGCCGTGGCGCGAGAGAAGGTACTGCATCGCATAGGAAAAGTCGTCCTGGTCGGCGGCGCACAGGATGCCGCGGTTGTCGTCGGGCAGCGTGCGCACGGCATGGAGCGAATCGACGGCCCGGGCGATCGCCGCATCGGAAGCATCGGCCGGGAGCGCGGCCTTGATCGTGCATTCGAACGCGGGATGGTGGACGTAGACGTTGCGCACCGAGTCGCGCGGCTCGCCGACCTGCACGGGGGACTGGACACGGTAGCCTGCGATCGAGTCGGAGGCGTCGCGGATCGCTATGTCGAGGACATAGGTATTGTGCCGGATCGTATCGCCGGGCGCGAACAGCCCGGCAAGGTCGCGGCGGAGGGGAAAACGGGCGAAGTCGAAGCGCTCGTTGCGGTAGTCGGCGATGCCGCACTGGCGGTGGATGATCTCGGAGACGAGAAAGCCCGGCTTGGGGATCTGGGCGTCGGCGGCTAGACACGGCAGGAGCGCGACGCAAAACAGCAGGATACGTTTCATAGGATTTTCGGTTATCGGGTTCGTTTCCGGGTGATTCCGTTTTACCGGATCACCCGAAGTACTCGGGTCACTCGTCGAGCAGGCTTTCGATCAATGCGGCCACCTCGTCGAGCCGCTCGGGGGTATACCCCACCGCGTGAAGGCGGACGACACCCCGGCGGTCGATGACGACCAGACGCGGGATGCGGCCGTCGCCCTGCATCGGCGCGAGCCGATCGTAGGGATCTATCGCCACAGGGAACTCGATGCCTGCGGCTTTCAGCTCGGCGACCTTCCTCTCGACCGTCTTGCGCGGCTCGCCCTTGTCGATGGCCAGAAAGGCGACGGGGCGGCCGTCGAAACGGCGGAGGATCTTTTCGGGCACCTCGCCCAGCTCGCGCATGCAGGGGCCGCACCAGGTGGCCCAGAAACTCAACACCACGACACGCCCGCGCTCCTTCGCGAGCTTGAACGGCTGGCCGTCGAGCCGCTCGACGGTCAGGGCGGGCGCTTTGGCACCCTCGGTGAAGGCGGGTTGCGCGGCGGTCGCAGCCGCGACGAGGGTCAGCAGGCCAATGCAAAGAAGAAGCGTCTTTTTCATATCTAATTATTTAGTACTGCAAATTTAGAAATAAAATCCGCACATCCTACTAAAAACATAGAAATTATTCGAAAGACTTTATTTTCGGGCTGTACGAAACGCCCCCATCGACCGCGAAACGGGAAAGGAGGCCATACGCGAGGTCCGGCGTCGGGACCTGAAAAACTGCCGGGCCGCAGTGCCGCTACGTGGCAAGCGTACATTTCGGCCCGTCAGAGCCATGCGGGCCGCAGCGCCGCGGACAAGCCCGCAGCGCACTTACTCACGCGGCAACCCCAAGCAGAAAAAAAGCGGGCACGGAAAATCCGTGCCCGCAAACAGAGCGGCGAAATGCGCGCCCTTACTTGAACTCGACCAGCGCGTGCCCCGTCATGGAGGCGGGCTGCTCAAGACCCATGAGCTTGAGTACCGTGGGCGCCACATCGGCCAGGATACCGCTCTCGACCTTCCCGACGCGATCCGAAACGACCACGATGGGCACCGGATTGAGCGAGTGGGCCGTGTTGGGCGAGCCGTCGGCGTTGACGGCGTTGTCGGCATTGCCGTGGTCGGCGATCATCACCACCTCGTAGCCGTTGCGCTTGGCAGCCTCGACGACCTTCTCGACGCAACCGTCGACGGCCTTCACGGCCTTGACGATCGCCTCGTAGACGCCCGTGTGACCCACCATGTCGCCGTTGGCGAAGTTGAGGCAGATGAAGTCGAAACGCTGCTCGTCGAGCGCCGCGGCCAGTTTGTCGGCCACCTCGGGGGCCGACATCTCGGGCTGGAGATCATAGGTGGCCACCTTGGGCGAAGCGACCAGGATGCGCTCCTCGCCCCCGAACTTCTCCTCGCGGCCGCCGTTGAGGAAGAAGGTCACGTGGGCGTATTTCTCGGTCTCGGCGATGCGTAGCTGGCTCAGGCCCTGCTTCGAGACCCACTCGCCGATGGTGTCGGGCACGTTCTCCTTGTCGAAGAGGATGTGCAGGCCGGTGAACTTGGCGTCGTAGGGGGTCATGCAGCAGTAGTAGAGCGGCAGCGTGTGCATCCCTTCGGCGGGCATATCCTCCTGCGTGAGGACCACGGTGAGCTCCTTGGCGCGGTCGTTACGGTAGTTGAAGAAGATCACTACGTCCTGGGGCTTGATCGTGCCGATGGGCTGCCCGACGGCGTCGATATGCACGTAGGGCTTGATGAACTCGTCGGTGACGCCCTCGTCGTAGGACTTCTGCACAGCCTCGACCATGTCGGACGAGTGCTCGCCGATGCCGTTGACCAGCGCGTCGTAGGCGATCTTCACGCGCTCCCAGCGCTTGTCGCGGTCCATGGCGTAGTAGCGGCCGATGACCGTGGCGATGCGGCCCGTCGTAGCGGCCATGTGCTTTTCGAGGGCTGCGACGAAGCCCTTGCCGCTGCGCGGGTCGGTGTCGCGGCCGTCCATGAAGCAATGGACGAAGGTGTTCTCGATCTTGTACTCGGCGGCGATGTCGCAGAGCTTGAAGAGGTGCTCGAGCGACGAGTGGACGCCTCCGTCGGAGACCAGTCCCATGAAGTGGACGGCCACACCCTTCTCCTTCGCATATTCGAAGGCGGCCTTCACCTCGGGATTCTGCATGATGGAGTTGTCGCGGCAGGCGCGGTTGATCTTCACCAGATCCTGGTAGACCACGCGGCCGGCGCCGATGTTGAGGTGTCCCACCTCCGAGTTGCCCATCTGGCCGTCGGGCAGACCGACGTTCTCGCCGTCGGTGCGCAGCTCGGCGTGGGGATACTTTTCGGTCATGGCCGAAATATAGGCCGGGTGGACCGTCGAGATGACGTCGGCCTTGTCGTGATGGCCGTTGCCCCAGCCATCGAGAATCATCAGAAGAACCTTGTTTGCCATATCTTTCTTTCGATTACGGATTTTACTTGAGTTGGGAGAGGATCAGCTCGACAGCCTTGTCGATGGCTGCCTGGAGCCCCTCGACGTTCTTGCCGCCCGCCGTGGCGAAGAAGGGCTGGCCGCCTCCGCCGCCCTGCATCAGACGGGCCGCCTCGCGGACCACCGCACCGGCGTTGACACCGTGCGAGGCGATCTCCTCGCCGAGCATCACCGTGAGCGACGGCTTGCCCTCGAACGACGAGCCGACGACGAAGACCAGTCTCGGCGAACGGGCCCGCAAATTGTAGGCCAGATCCTTGACCAGATCGGGACGGCGGTCGACCTGCGTGGCGAAAAGCATCACTCCGTCGCGCTCGGGCGTACTGGCGGCGATCTTCTCGGCCCACTGCGCCACCTGCTCGCGGCGCATCGCCTCGACCTCCTTCGAGAGGGCCTCGTTGCTTTCGAGCATCTTACGCACGGCCTGGACCAGCTGGGGATTGTTGAGCGCCTCGCCCAGGTTGCGCATCGTATCCTCGGCAGCGTAGAGAACCTTCTCGGCCTGCTCGCCCGTGACGGCCTCGATACGGCGGACACCGGCCGAGATGGCGCTCTCGTTGAGGATCTTGAACAGACCGATGTTACCCGTGGCGGAGGTATGCGTACCGCCGCACAGCTCGACCGACGAACCGAAACGGACCATGCGGACCCGGTCGCCGTACTTCTCGCCGAAGAGCATCATGGCGCCGGCTGCCGCAGCCTCCTCCTTGGTCGCCTCGCGGTTCTCCTCCAGCGGATGGTTGGCGCGGATGGCCCGGTTGACCAGCCGCTCGACCTCGCGCAGCTCCTCGCGCGTGACCTTCTGGAAATGGGAGAAGTCGAAGCGCAGCAGCTCGGGGGTCACCATCGAACCCTTCTGCTCGACGTGGGTGCCGAGCACCTTGCGCAGCGCCTCGTGCATGAGGTGGGTGGCCGAGTGGTTGTTGGCCGCCGCCTGACGCTTCTCGGGGTCGACCACGGCGCGGAACTCAGCCGCGGGGTTCTCGGGAAGCCGGTCGACGATATGGATAATCAGGCCGTTCTCCTTTTCGGTGGCGACCACCTCGACGCGTTCGTTGGCGCTCTCGATATGGCCCACGTCGCCGATCTGACCGCCCGAATTGCCGTAGAAGGGGGTGCGGTCGAAAACCAGCTGGTAGGTCGTCCGGTTCTTCGACGTCACGCGGCGGTAACGGGCGATGCGCACCGTGTCGGTGAGCGTATCGTAACCAGTGAAGACACTCTCCTTGATCGGGATGAGCTCGACCCAGTCGTCGGTGTCGACGGCCGCAGCGTTGCGCGAACGCTCCTTCTGGGCCTGCAACTCGCGCTCGAAGCCCTCCAGGTCGACGTCGACGCCCTGTTCGCGGGCGATGAGCTCCGTCAGGTCGATCGGGAAGCCGAAGGTATCGTAGAGGACGAAGGCGTCCTTGCCCGAGACGACCTTGCCGCCCTCGTTCTTGGTGCGGGCAATGACGCCGTCCAGGAGCGTGATGCCCGTGGCCAGCGTGCGGAGGAACGAAGCCTCCTCCTCCTCGATCACCTTGACGATCAGCTCCTGCTGGGCCCGCAGCTCGGGGAACTGGCCGCCCATCTGCTCCACCAGACCCGGAACGAGCTTGCAGAGCGTGGGTTCGTTGAAGCCGAGGTAGGTATAGCCGTAGCGCACGGCACGGCGCAGGATGCGGCGGATGACGTAGCCCGCCTTGACGTTGGAGGGCAACTGGCCGTCGGCGATCGAGAAGGCGATGGCGCGCAGGTGGTCGGCGATGACGCGCATGGCCACGTCGCACTTCCCGTCGTCGCCGTAGCGCTTGCCCGAGAGGGCGGCGATGCGGCCGATCGTGGGCTGGAAGACGTCGGTATCGTAGTTGGACTTCTTGCCCTGAAGGATCATGCAGAGGCGCTCGAAGCCCATGCCCGTGTCGACGTTGCGCGCGGGAAGCTCCTCCAGCGAGCCGTTGGCCTTGCGGTTGAACTGCATGAAGACGAGGTTCCAGATCTCGATCACCTGCGGATGGCCCGTATTGACCATCTCGCGGCCCGGCTTGGCGGCGATCTCCGCCTCATCGCGCAGGTCGAAATGGATCTCCGAACAGGGACCGCAGGGACCCGTCTCGCCCATCTCCCAGAAGTTGTCGTGCTTGTTGCCGCGGATGATGTGGTCGGCGGGAAGGTACTGCGACCAGTAGTCGTAGGCCTCCTGGTCGAAGGGTACGCCGTCCTCCTCCGAGCCTTCGAAGACCGTGGCGTACATGCGCTCGGCCGGGAGCTTGTAGACGTCGTGGAGCAGCTCCCAGGCCCAGGCGATCGCCTCGCGCTTGAAGTAGTCGCCGTAGGACCAGTTGCCCAGCATCTCGAACATGGTGTGGTGGTAGGTATCGTGGCCCACCTCCTCCAGGTCGTTGTGCTTGCCCGAGACGCGCAGACACTTCTGCGTGTCGGCCGCACGGGGGTATTTGCGGGGGGCGTTGCCCAGGAAGATATCCTTGAACTGGTTCATACCCGCATTGGTGAACATCAGCGTCGGGTCGCCCTTGACGACCATCGGGGCCGACGGCACGATCGCATGCTCTTTGGATGCGAAGAAGTCGAGAAAGGCCTGACGAATTTTATTCGATTCCATCATATATCGTTTTGTCTTGTTTTTTCGTTGGTAACCCGGGTTGCAAAATTACACAATTTACGCTAAATTTGCACGAATCAATGGAGTTTTTTCGAATGACGAGCGACGAGCGGAAGCACGGCAACGCCCCCCGGGCGGCGGCCGGAGGGGGATCGGCGGACGAGGTGTCGGCCGTGACCTTGCGGCTGCGCGTCTACCGCACGATCCGCAAGGTGATCCTGGGTTTCCTGTTCGTGTCGGTGGTGAACGTCCTCTTCTCCTACTTTTTCTACACGCCCAAGATGTACCGGATCAACCGCGACAACCGCGAACTGGTGATCCGCTACCGCATCCTCCAGGAACGGATCCGCACGGCCCACCGCCGGCTCGACGCCATCCGCCACCGCGACAACCACGTCTACCGCTCGCTCTTCGGCACCGACACGCTCGCGATCGAAGGGGTATGGCAGCCCTACCCCGCTTCGAAATACGACGCGCTGGCCGGCGACGAGTTCGCGCGGCTGATGGTGCCCACCTGGCAGCAGCTCGACGCCCTGGCGCGGGAACTCTACCTCGAATCGCGCTCGATGGACGAGTTGCAGCAGCTCACGCGCAACAAGGAGCAGCTGGCCTCGGCGATCCCGGCGATCTGGCCCATCGACCGCAAGGCACTGCACGGCAACCACATCGGCGCCTTCACCTACCGGCGCTTCCACCCCGTGCTGGGCTACACGCGCCCCCACAAGGGCGTCGACTTCGGCTGCGACCGCGGCACGCCCGTCTTCGCCACGGGCGACGCGACGGTGGAGATCGCCGACGGACGCGGCTACAACGGCGGCTACGGGAGAATGGTGCTGCTCGACCACGAGTTCGGCTACAAGACCCGCTACGCCCACCTGGACAAGGTGCTCGTGGAGCCCGGCCAGCGCGTCGCGCGCGGCCAGCTCATCGCCCTGACGGGCAACACGGGATTGTCGAAGGGCCCCCACCTCCACTACGAGGTGATCCACAAGGGCACGCCGGTCAATCCGGTGAACTATTTCAACCGCAACATGACCGCCGAGGAGTACGAGGAGCTCATGAGCAAGATGCGCGAAACAAACTACGAATCGTTCTAAAGGTATGGCCGGAAAGAAAGACCTCGCCCGACTGCGCCGCCGCAAGCGCATCAAGCAGCGCACGATACGCGCCACGGTCCACCTGCTCGCCGGGCTGGGCATGGCGATACTTTATTATATCGGTTTCTCGTTCTTCTTCGACACGCCCGTCGAGTACGAAATGAAACACGCGACCGACACGTTGCGCGACGAATACGAGCGGCTCGCGGCGCGTTACGACACGCTCTCGACGGTGCTGGACAACCTCGCGGAGCGCGACCGGGGCGTCTTCCGCACGCTGTTCGAATCGGAGCCTTACGACCTCGATGCCGACGACCGGTCGCAGGCCGCCTCCTACGAGCAGATCATCGGACGCTCGTCGCGCCAGCTGCGGCGCGAGCTGCGGCGGCGAACCGACGAACTGGAGGAGCGGCTCACGGCGCTCAACGCCTCGTACCTCGACCTGCAACGGCGCATCGACACCGCGGGGCGGCGCATCGACTACATCCCCGCCATCCAGCCCGTGCTCAACAAACAGCTGACGCTGCTCACGGCCTCCTACGGCATGCGCTTCCACCCCTTCTTCAAGACGCTCAAGTCGCACCAGGGCGTCGACTATACGATCCCCGAAGGTTCGCGCGTCTTCGCCACGGCCGACGGCGTGGTGGCGAACGTCGCCGCGCGCAACTCGACCTCGGGACAGACCGTGACGATCGACCACGGATACGGATACGAGACCCTCTACGGCCACCTGAGCCGGATCCTGGTGCGCAAGGGGCAGCGTGTGCGGCGCGGCGACATCATCGCCCTGTCGGGCGACACGGGTCTCTCGCTGGCCCCCCACCTCCACTACGAGGTGCGGCAGAACGGCATGCGCGTCGACCCGATCCACTACTTCTTCATGGAACTTTCGCCCTCGGAGTACCAGCGCATGATCCGCATCGCGCAGACGGGCATGCAATCCTTCGACTGACATGGCGGGCGAACGCATCCGACTGCTCCTGCTCGACTTCGACGGCACGCTGGCCGACACGCGGCGCGCCAATGCGCTGGCCTACATCGCGGCGCTCGCGGAGAGCGGCTATGCGCTCACCGAGGAGGAGTATGCCGCACGCTGGTTCGGGATGCGGTGCGACGAGTTTCTCACCCGCTACGGGATCGCCGACCCGGCCGAGCGCGAACGGCTGCGGCTGCGCAAGATCGCCCTCTACCCCACCTATTTCGACACCGTGCGCCTCAACCGTCCGCTGTGGTCGTTCTGCCGGCAGTTCCGCACCGCGGGCGGCCGCGTGTGGATCGTCTCGACGGGAAGCCGCGCCAACATCGACAACGGCGATGCGCCACCTGGGAATCGGCGGCCCGGGCGACGAGGAGGCTCCGGAGGGGTGTGTCGACGGGATTCTGTCGGGTGCCGACGTCGTGCGGCCCAAGCCCGACCCGGAGTGTTTCCTCGAGGCGATGCGCCGCGAGGGGTGCACGCCCGGCGAGACGCTCGTATTCGAGGATTCGGCTATCGGCCTCGAAGCCGCGCGGCGCAGCGGCGCGGGGTATTTCAAGGTCTCCTTATAATCACACGACAGGCCGCCCCTACCGCTTGCAGATCACGTTGAAGTCGCAGAAGGTGCAGGTGTCGGGATCGTCGCACGGGCGGAACGGGACCGACGGATCGTAGAGTTCGGCCAGCGTCTCCCGCAGCAGCCTTTCGAAACGGTCGGCATAGAACGAATAGCGGGCACCGCACACGCCGTCGCCTCGGTCGTCGAGCCGGGGCGAATAGTCGGGACGGTGCATCGCCCGCACGTAGTAGAGCGCCGGCTCGACATCACGCCCCTCGACCCGGTAGAGCATCATCGAATAGAGCAGCGTCTGGAGGATATTGGAGAGACGGTGGCGTCCCTCGCCGGTGAAGAGGCTCTCGACACCTGCGAACTCCAGATGGGGCGAGCCGGTCTTGTAGTCGACCACGCGCAACGTGCCGTCGTCGAGCGAATCGATGCGGTCGGCGATTCCCGCGAACTTCATCCGCAGCTCGCGGCCCGCGCTGCGGAACGGAAACTCGCAGGCGACATTGCGCTCGATGCCGCAGACCGCGAAGGCATCGTGGGCGGCATCGTAGGGGACGACCCCGCCCCGCAGGTAGCGCACGACGATCTCGCGCACGAGCAGCAGATTGCCCGTATAGTCGGCGTCGGTGGCCGACGCATCGCGCAGCCAATGTTCGTTGATCGCCCCGGCGACGGCACGAGCCACGGCATCGGTGCGCAACAGTGCGCGCAGCGTCTCGCCGGGGTGTGCCTCGCCTTCGATGCCGGCATAGAGCCGCTGCACGGCGGCATGGAGAATCGTTCCGAACATCGGGGCATCGACCTCCTCGGCCAGTTCGTCGTCGGTCTCGAGACGAGCGATGGAATGGAAATAGAAGCGCAGGGGGCAGGCGACGTAGCGGAAAAAGGCGGTCGGCGAGAGCGTGGCTTTCGACTCGGGATCGACGAAGCGCTCCAGCCGCTCCATCACCTGCGCGTCCTTGACCACCTCGACGGGCGGGATCCGCAGCGGATTGACATCGACGCCGACCTCGACCTTGCCGACGGGGAAGCCGCTTTCGTAGTCGAGCTGGTGGATGTAGCGGCTCGCCTCGCCCGTGGACTTGTCGTCGGCATGGGCGCAATAGAGCATGTCGACCGTCTCGGCCCGCTGGATCAACCGGTAGAAATAGTAGGCGTAGACCCCCTCGTGGTGCTCGGGCGTAGGCAGCGAGAAGGCCGCACGGAGGTTATAGGGGATGAACGACGCCTGCGCCAGCCGGTTGCCGGGAAAGTTGTCGTCGTTCATCGAGAGGATGATGACGTGGCGGAAATCGAGGTTGCGGGTTTCGAGGATACCCATGACCTGCACCCCCTGGAGCGGTTCGCCCTCGTAGGGGATGCGCAGGGTCTGGAGGTGACGACGCACGAGCGAGGCGTAGACCTCGTTCGAGAGGTCGACGTCGCAGCCGTCGAGCGCATTGCGCAACTTGACGAGCTCCTCGGAGAGCAGCGCCAGAAACTCGACGCGCTGCCGGGCGTCGTCGCCCTCGTAGGGGCGTCGCGCGACGGCTGCGACGACGCGCAGCAGGTAGTCGGAGAGCAACCGCCAGTCGCCGGCCGGCGAGAAGAGCGTAGCGAGCAGTTCGTTGCGCCCCAGCCACGCGGCGTCGATGGCGATGCGGCGCTCCTCGACGATGCGCTCCTGCATCGAGCGCGTCAGCGAGGCGTCGCATTCGGCCACATAGGGATGCGCGAGCAGCCCCACGGCGTCGGCATGGTAGAACGTGCAGCCGTCGCCCCGCTTGCGGCGGTGGGCCTGCAACTCCAGCAGACGCTCGACGAAGGTGTAGGCCAGGCTCTGCTTCAGCGGGAACCCCATCGTGACATTGACCGCGCCCAACTCCTCGGGCAAGGCGTAGAGCAGCGGCAGCAGCAGGTTCTCGTCGGTCAGCACGATGGCGGTCTCCTTGCCCAGCGCGCCGTGTTCGGCGGCCAGGCGGCGGAGAATCCCGGCGACATACTTGCACTGGACGGCATTCGAGGCGGCAGCCACGGCCGTCAGCCGCTTGGGGCGCGCCATGTTGTCGTGGGTGACGGCTCCCGAAGCGGGAAACGACGCAAGATTCGTACGGACGAACATACCGGCCTCCTGCTCCGCAGCGGCGGCATAATAGTCGTCGTAGTCCCAATAAAAATCGGTATCGGCCGCCGAAGCCAGCAGACGGAAGAGCTCCTTCTCGCACTCGGAAAGCGCATTGAAGCCCGCGACGACGAAGCTGCGGGGTTCGGCGAAGGCGAAGCCCCCCGCGCGGATGCGTTCGGCCGCGGCCCGCTGGACCATCCCGCCGTAGGCGATGCCCAGCTCGGCCAGACGCGCGCGATAGGCCTCGTAGATGGGTCCCAGCGTGCGCCAGAGAGCCAGAAAACGGCGTTTCTCCTCCGAAAGATCGGCTTCGGGCCCCAGGGTCGACCAAAACTTGAGGATCTGGAGCTGACGCGGCGTGAGATAGGAGATGTCGGCCTCGATCTCCTTGATATCCGAAAGGTTACGAAAGAGCTGGCCGGCATCGACGAGGTATTTGTCGATCGTGTCGAAATCGGCGAGCAGCATCTCGCCCCAGAAATAGAACTTGTCGAAGGTCTCGGTATGATAGCGCGAATAGACCTTGTAGAGTTCGGTGATGAGGCGCAGGCGATCGGCGACATGCAGCCCCGAGACCTCCTCCATCAGTTCGTCGATGGCCACCCACCGGGGCTGCCACATCGGGCGTCGGGCGATGGCCGAGAGGGCGTCGGTGAAGAAAAGCCGGGCACGGCGCGACGGAAAGAGCATCGACCGCCGGGACAATGCCTCGCCGTAACGGCCGTAGAGATCGGCCGCCACCTCCGCCAGAAAGCTCTTCATCGGCCCGCGCGGATCATTGTTCGACGTTGACCGTGCCTCCGCCCATGAACTTCGAGGCGTCGCGCACGATCGAGGGGGTGCCCTTGTAGCCGACCTTGCCCCCCGTCGTGGTGCGCGACACGAGGCGCTCGGTCACGCGGAACTCGGCCTTGCCCGAGCCCGACACGTTGGCCTGAAGCGACTTGACTTCGAGGCCGTAGCAGGACATGTCGCCCGTAGAGAGCGCCAGGGTGAGGTAGTCGACGCGGCCCGACAGCGTAGCCCGGCACTTGCCCGAAGCGTCGACGTCGAGATCGCGGATGTCGACGTCGCCCTCGACCAGCGCCTGACCTTCGAGCCGCAGATCGAACAGCACGGCGGAGAAGGTGGCGTCGAAACGCACCGTGGCGTCGGAGGCGAGAAGCGACTCCAGCGTGTTGTAGTAGACCGTCACCGTCGTGCGCTCCTCGCGGTGGGCGTCGGCCCGCTCGGAGATGCGCAGCACCTTCTCCTTGACCTCGGCTCGGAACTTCGAGGTCGTGCAACCCTTGGTGTCGTAGACGATCTTCGGGGCCTCGGTTTCGGGAACGCGCACCAGGCGCACGAGAATCGGACCGCGCACGTCGATCGACGTGAAGGCCGACAGCCACTCGCTTTTCTCGCCGGCAGCGACGTTCTCCGCCGCGCCTGCTGCGGCCGTATCTACGGAAGTCTGCGCACAGAGCGCACCTGCGGCGAAGAGCGCCGCGAGGCTCAAAATCAGTTTTTTCATCCTCTTCGGGTTTGTCAATTCGTCGGCTAATTTACAAAATTCCGGCGAAATGCGATCATCGTTCGCGATTTGTTTCGTACATTTACCCGACGATCAAAGAAAAACCGGAAGAGTGAGAGCGAAGATTCTGAATGCGAGCGCGGGGTCGGGAAAAACCTACCAGCTGGCCTACAAATACGTGCGCGACACGGTGGAAAGCCCCGAACGCTACCGCCATATCCTGGCCGTGACCTTCACCAACAAGGCGACCGAGGAGATGAAGCAGCGCATTCTGAGGGAGATACACGCGCTGGCATCGGGCGCCGCGAGCGGCTACCTCGACTCCCTGTGCCGGGAGCTGCGGATGGACGAGCGGACGGTGCGCCGCCGCGCGGGGGAGGTGCGGGCGAAGATCCTCCACGACTACTCGCGTTTCACGGTGCTGACGATCGACACCTTCTTCCAGCGCATCCTGCGCGCCTTCATCAAGGAGCTGGGCATCGACCTGGACTACAACGTCGAGATCGAGACCGCCACGGTGCTGACCAAGAGCGCCGACACGCTCGTCGAGCGGATCACCGAGGACGAAGCGCTCAGGCGCTGGCTCACCGCCTTCGTGGAGGAGCGGATCGAGGAAGGGCGCAAGTGGGACGTCAGGGACGGCATCCTCTCGCTCGGCGGCGAGCTGTTCAAGGAGCGCAACAAGGAGGCGCTCGCCTCGGCGCGGTCGCGCGAGGAGCTGGAACGCATCGTCGGGGCGGCGACGGCCGAGGCCGAAACCACGCGGCAACGGATGCGCGAAGTGGCGGCACGCGCCGTGGAGACGATCTCGGCGGCGGGCTGCACGGCGGCCGATTTCTCGGGCAAGAGCCGCAGCTTCGCCAACTACTTCTACGCCGTGGCGGCGGAGGGGCCCAGGCCCTACACGGCGACCGTGGCCAAACGGGCCGCATCGCCCGACGGGTGGTGCGCGAAGGGATCGGCCGCCGAACCGCTCGTCGCCGCGCTGCAACCGATGCTGCGGGAGATGTGCGACCTCTACGACGCCAACGTCAGGCGCTGGAACACGAGCGACCTGCTGCGGGAGAACTACCGCAGTTTCGCGCTGCTGAGCGACCTCTACGCCCAGGTGCAGCGCATGTGCGAGGAGCAGAACACGATGCTGCTCTCGGAGACCAAATACCTGCTCTCGGAATTCATCGGGCGCAACGACGCACCGTTCATCTACGAAAAAGTGGGCAACCGGTTCGAACGGTTCATGATCGACGAGTTCCAGGACACGTCGGCACGCGAATGGGAGAACTTCCTGCCGCTCGTCGGCAACGCCATGGCGCAGTCGACCGACACGTCGGTGCTGCTCGTGGGCGACATCAAGCAGTCGATCTACCGCTGGCGGGGCGGCGACTGGCGGATCCTGCACGCCGGAGCCCGCGAAGCGCTGGGAACGAAGGAGACCGAGGTGGTCGACCTGCGCGAGAACTGGCGGTCGCTGCCGACGGTCGTGGCGTTCAACAACGCCGCCATGACGCGCCTCGTCGAGGCGGACAACACCCAGCTCAACCGCACGATCGAGGAGGCGGAGGCGCGCGGGGAGATGAGCGGCGAAGCGGTCGCGGAGCTGCGCGACACACTGGCCGACGCCTACCGCGACCACGCCCAGCAGCCGCGGCGCAAAGCCCGCAGCGAGGGGTATGTGGCGATCGAGACCTTCGACGAACGCCCGCCCGTCGTAGAACGCATCTGCCGGCTGCTCGACGCGGGATTCCGCCCGGCGGACATCCTGGTGCTGGTGCGCAGCGCCAACGACGGCGCGAAGGTGGCGGCCGAACTGCTCGACTTCAAGCAGCGCAACACCGAGGAGCGCTACCGCTTCGACGTGATGACGCAGGAGGCGCTGGTGGTGGGCAACGCCCCCATCTGCACCTTCGTGGCAGCGACGCTCCGCCTGGCCCTCAACCCCGACGACCGGCTGCACCGCGCGCTCTACAACCAATACCTCGGCCGGGCGTTCGACGACCGCGCGGAAGAGGAGGAGCGCATCTTTCTGCGCTCGATACGGCTGCTCTCGCCCGAGGAGGCGTTCGAACGGATCGTCATGCGCTACGGCCTCGGCGAACGGCCGGCGGAGACGGCCTATCTCCAGGCGCTGCACGAGCAGATCATCGCCTTCGGCGCATCGCGGATCGCCGACATACCGCTCTTCCTGCGTTGGTGGGACGAGCAGGGATGCCGCCGCTCGCTGACGATCGAGCGGAGCGAGACGACCGTGGAGATCACGACGATCCACAAGGCCAAAGGGCTGGAACGCCGCGCGGTGGTGATCCCGTGGTGCTCGTGGCCGCTCGACCCGCGGGCCGGCGGCGTGCAGAACATCGTGTGGGCCGAGGCCCGCGGCGACGAGGCGGCCGCCGTGGGTCGGTTCCCGGTACGCTACCGCAGGGCGATGGCCGAATCGGGGTTCTCGGAGGCCTACTACCGCGAGCTGGTATACACCCACGTGGACAACGTCAACCTGCTCTACGTGGCGTTGACGCGCGCGGCCGAATCGCTCCACATCTTCGTCCCGCAGCGGTCGGCACGCTCGGTCGGAGGGTTGCTGTTGCAGAACCTCGCGATCGAAGGGCAGACGGTGCGGATCGGCGACATGGAGGGGCGCTGCACACGGGAGGAGAAGTACGAACGATTCGAGTTCGGCACCTTCGCGGGTCCGGTATCGGCCGACGACAAAAACGGGCAGACCCTCCACGCGGTGCTGGAAGGCTACCCCACCGCCACGGCGAAACTGCGGCTGCGGCTCCCCTCGCAGCGCTATTTCGAGGAGGGCGAGCGCGAGCTCTCGCCCCGCAACTTCGGGATCCTGATGCACCGGGCCTTCGAGCACGCCGCCTCGCAGGAGGAGATCCGTGCGGCCGTAGACCGGATGAAGGCCGACGGGAGCATCGCGGGCGACGAGGCGGCACAGCTGCACGGGATGATCGACCGGGCGATGGAAAACCCCGTCGTGCGCGAGTGGTTCGACACGGCGTGGGACGAGGTACGCAACGAAAACGAAATCGTGGTGCCGGGCAGCGGCTCGGTCAAACGCCCCGACCGCGTGATGATCCGCGGCGAAAGAGCCGTGGTGGTCGACTACAAGTTCGGAACTCCCGAGCCGGGGCGCTACGCCCGCCAGATCGGCGAGTACCTCGATCTGCTGCGCGGGATGGGCTACACCGAGGTCGAAGGATACGTGTGGTACGTCCGGCTGGGGAGCGTGGAGCGGGCAGGATGACGGATCCGCTCCGCCGCAGAAAAACATCGGCGCCCCTCGCAGGAGGGGCGCCGATCTCATTCACGGACACGGGAGCATTACCGCGTCACGGTGTAGCCGTTGTACTCGACGGTCTGACGCAGCGTGTAGTTGCCCACCAGCTGCCAGGTGATCTTGACCAGCGGCGAAGGGAACGTCTCGGTGAGCAGCGCGCCGTTCAACAGCCGGCAGGTCTCCTTGCCGCCCACGATCTGGAGCGGAGAGGGATAGAGCCCGTCCTCGACCTGATAGTGGAAATTGAGCGCCGTGGCGTTGTCGAGCGAAAAGAGCGTATCGCCGGAAGCCGAACCCGCCAAGGTGAAGTTCTTGCCCATGATGTCGGACCCGGCCAGCCCCTCGCCGCCCTGCGGCACGGTGAGCGTGAAGGCACCGCTCCAGTTCGAACGGATCGTCTTGCCGCTCTGCGCGGCTGCAACGCCCTGCATCTCGATACGGTAGGACAGCGCATCGCGGCAGATCGAATAGGATGCTGCCGAAAGATCGACGGCCTGATAACCCGCGCCGCCGCTCGATGCCAGCAGCACCTGGAAGCCGGGAGCCAGCTCGACGGTCCAGGGAGTCAGGGTGCTCTCGGAAAGACGAAGGCCGCCCGTCTTGACGATCATCGTGCCCTTGCACATGTAATAGGAGGTGATGTTGCGCGGGTCGAAGGTGAGCCGGTAGTCGCCGTTGTCGAGCTTCTCGATCTTCGAACCGTTGTTCTGACCGAAGTAGGCTTCGTAGAGATGCGTGGCACCCACGTGGATCGATTCGAGCGACGTGGCACCCTGCTTGTGGGCCTCGGCCTCAAGAACGGCCAGACGCATGGCCATGTCGACAGGCTGCAAGGCGATGTGGTTCTGCACCGAAGCGTAGTCGTAGAGTTGCAGACCGGGAATGATCGGTTCGAGCTCCTCGTCGCCGTTGTTGTTGCTGATGCACGAGGAGAACATCGTAGCCGCTGCTGCGGCCATCAAAAGGATTTTTTTCATCGTCGTTGTTATTGGTTTTGCTGTCGTATAAACGGTGCCGAAGAAAAATACTGCATGCCGGCATCGAAAAAAATCGGTCGGAAGGTGGAAACAAAGGTAGGGATTATTCCCGAATTTTGCGTATCTTGGGATCGGGAAAAACCATTCCGCGACAACGACACACGAACCAAACGACCGAAATACATGGCATTACTATCGCTCTTCGGGTGCGGACACCGCGACGCACCGACCTACCCCGCCGACCGGCTGACGCTCCGCGACGGTTCGACGGCGACGATCCATTTCTTCCGCCACGCGTCGCTGGCCATCGAGTACGACGGTCGCCGGATCTATGTCGATCCGGTGAGCGACTACGCCGACTACGCCTCACTGCCCAAGGCCGACCTGGTGCTGGTGACCCATTCGCACTACGACCATTTCGACCGTGCCGCCGTGGAGGCTCTGGAAGACGGCAAGACCGAACTGCTGTGCGACCGCACCACGGCCGAAGCCTTCGACATGGAGTGCACGGTCATGCGGCCGGGCGCCGTCGCCACGCCGCGCAACGGGGTGAAGATCGAGGCCGTGGCGGCCTACAACACCACCGAGGGGCACACCGACTTCCACCCCGCCGAACGCGGGGACTGCGGTTACGTCCTCACGCTGGGCGGCACGCGCATCTACATCGCGGGCGATACCGAGCCGACGCAAGAGATGGCGGCGCTGCGCGACATCGACATCGCCTTCCTGCCGGTGAACCAGCCCTATACGATGACGGTGGATCAGGCCGTGGAGGCGGTCAGGACGCTGCGTCCCGCCATCTTCTACCCCTACCACTACGGCGAGGTGGAGGAGAAGACCGACCTCGACCGCCTCGTGCGCGAACTGGAGGGCGTCACCGAGGTGCGGATCCGGCCGATGGAGTAGGCGCCGAAAACGACATCCGATTGCGGAATCGCCTCTTTCCTATCCGTCACGCTACGGGTTATCCGCAGCGTGGCGGCCCGCAACCTCCCGGCGCGGAGGGCCGCTCATCTCGCCCGGCTCGAAAAGCGTCTCCGCCGGCTGCGGCCCGCACGGCTCCGACGAGCCCCCTACTGAAAAAGGCTGCACCCCTCACAGGGTGCAGCCTTTTTCGGCAGAGGCGACGACCGCCTACTTCTTGGCAGCGGCCTTCGGCTGCTCGGCCTTGGGCTCGGCCTGCACGCGGAGCGAGGCGAAACCGCGGACGAGCTGGGCATCGTTGGTCTTCGTGGGGTCGTAGGTCACGGTGACCTCCTTCTTCTTGAGGTCGACCTCGACGTCCTTCACGCCCTTGCCGAGCGAGGGGACGTTGTCCATGATCTTCTTGACGCAGTGCTCGCAGTCGATGTCGGTGACGAACACGGTCTTCGCCGTTTTCTTGCCCGCTTCGGGCTTGGCGGCCATACAGATGCCGGCACCCAGCAGGGTCGCGAGGCAGAACAATACCAGTTTTTTCATAATACGATAAGTTTGAAGGTTTTCGGAATCAATAGAGGTTGAAGCGCAGGCCGGCGTAGAACTTGCGGCCCATGAGCGGTCCCCAGACATTCATGGAGTTGAAACCCGTGGAGAAGGGGGCGTCGGCATGAAGGATGGGATCCTTCTGACGGTAGTCGGCGATGTTCTCGCAGCCGACATAGATGTCGAACTTGCCCACCTTGCGGCTCACCTGGGCGTAGAACATCGGGTAGCGGGGCGAGTGGTAGCTGTCGGCCAGGTCGCCCGTCTGCGTCGGGATGCGCGAAGGGCCGTTGAGCTGGGCCGTAGCGTCGAAGACCCAGCGACGGAACTTGGTGGCGTACTGGATGTTGAGCAGCGTCTTGTACTCGCTCACCAGCGGACGTTCGACATGCGCCTCGGTACCGTCGGGACGCAGAACGGTCATCGACGAATCGGTGTAGCGGAACGTGGCGAAGATATCGAGCCGCTCGACGGGCGTCCACGAGAAGTCGATCTGGTAGGTGTCGGTGTAGGAGCGCCCGTCGGTCGAGTAGAGGCAGACGGCCGTGGGGTCGTACTCCTGGTCGGCGACCACGCCGTTGTAGAACTGCGTGCGGAAGTAGTCGAAGCTCAGCGTGGCGTCCTCCGACTGCACGAGCGTGAAGGTCTGCGAGAGGCTTCCGCCCACCGTCAGGGCCTTCTCCATGCGGTCGAAGTCGGCGAAGTCGGCCGGAATGCGCCCGTCGAGCCCGTGACCGTCGCGGCCCGGGAGGATGATACGACGGCCCGTGGCCAGCATGCCGATATTGTCCGTAATGACGTTGGTCGAGCGATAGCCCAGACCGGCCGAGGCGCGCAGGATGGTCAGCGGCGCGATATTCCACTTGATGTGGCCGCGCGGAGTGACGAAGAAGCGGTCGTAGTAGAAGTTGTAGTCGCCGCGCAGGCCCGCCACGAGCGAGAACTTGTCCTTGATGTTATAGGTGTACTCGGCATAGGCGCCCGCCTCCTGCTCCTCGCGACCGAGGTCGTAGGTGCGCAGCGCGGCATCGGCGATCCACGGCGTGGGGTTGGCCAAACGCTCGCGGTAGTACTGCAAGTGGCCCTGCACACCGACGTTGAGCGACGATCGGTAGGTGAAGTAGTGGGCGTACATCAGGTTGGCCGAAAGCGAGTTCTCGTTGCCGCTGTAATCGTTCAGACCGAAGTAGGCCGCCTCGTTGAAGTGGTCGAAGTCGACCACCAGGGCGATGTTGGAACGCTGCTCGTCCTGCTCGTCGGCGTCCCACACCGAGGGACCCACGGGGGTGCCCAGCTTGAAGTAGCCGTTGACGCCGCGGTTGCGGATGTGCGAGCCGTAGAGCGTTCCGGGCTTGTCCCAGTCGGTGGTCATCCGCTCGCGCATCGAGCGCTTGTAGTCCATCATGCCGCCCAGGCGATTCTCCTGCACGAACTTCCAGCCCCAGCGGATCTGCGTGCCGTTGTCGGCCGCATAGAGCCAGCGGTTGGCCACGTTGATCTGGTCGGCCTTGGGCAGGTCGCGAAAATGGTCGTGGTTGTGGTCCATCTTGCGCACGTCGGTATCCATCGAGCCGTGGAGCAGCAGAACACTGGTGAGCTTCTTGTCCTTGGTGACGGGGAAGGCCGTGGAGATGTTGGCCTCGGGGCGCAGCTCGTCGTCGAGGTAGAGGTTGACGAACAGACGCTCCTCGTCGGTAGGCTTGCGGTGTTCGAGGTTGATCTGGCCCGTGATGGCCTCGTGACCCGCCGTGACCGACGAGACGCCCTTCGACACCTGGATCGAGTTGAGCCACATGCCCGGCGTGTAGCTCAGGCCGTAGGGGGCGCTCAGGCCGCGCATGATGGGACGGTTCTCGTCGAGGATCTGGGTGTAGGTGCCGGCGAGACCCAGCATCTTGATCTGACGCGCGCCCGAGATGGCGTCGCTGTAGCCCACCGTGACCGAAGCCGAGTTTTCGAACGATTCGGCCAGGTTGCAGCAGGCCATCTTGCACAGGCCGGCGAACGAGATCATCTCGCCCTTGAGAATGCCGTCGCGCTTGATGTAGTTGCCGCTCTGGTTGCCTTCGACGACGACCGATTCGAGCTCCACACCGTCGGTGCGGAGTGCGAACTCGACGCGGTCGGCACCTGCGGCGACGCGCACCGTGTCGTTGACATAACCCAGGAACGAGGCGACCAGCAGGTCGTGGTTCTTGACGCGGTGGACCAGGTAGGCACCCGAGGCGTCGCAGGCCGCGCCGATGGTCGTTCCGGCCCAGTAGACCGAGGCGCCGGGAAGCGGCTGGTTGTCGGCGTCGCGCACGACGCCGCGGAGATCCTGCGCACGGAGCGACCCGCACAGCAGCGATCCGAAAAGCAATAAAAACAGTTTGATTTTCATCGATTCTCGTATTTGGTTGAAACTTCGCAGGGCAGGTGCCTCACGGGCACCCGCGCTCGGGGATCAGACCAATACGGGAGGGGCACGCAGCCCGAAAGCGCCCACGGCGGCATCGGCGGCGCATGGGACGGGCGGCAGCACGGGCCGGCGGTGCAGCGCGAAAAGGGCCGGACACGGGCACTCGGCGGCCAGCGAGGCCGGAAGGAGCGTCACGACGCAACGGAGGTGGCGTTCGGACTCGGAACTGCCGGTGTAGAGTTCGATCTCGGTGGAATGGCGGTCATCGCAGCAGGGAGCCGCGACGGAGGCCGTCGACGCCCCGCAACCGGCATCGGACAACTCGCACGCATGCGCACGGCAGCCCGAATCGCAGTGATGATGGGTATGGCAGGCATGGACCGACATCGCCACGCACTTGCACGAAAGCGAGCGCACGGCGGGCCCGACCGCCATGACCAGATAGACGGCCAGCAGGAGCAACGATATGATCCGCCGGAATTTCATCGGGACAAATTTACGGATTTTTTCCGGAACGGGCAATTTTTTCGGAACGAACCTTCGGAGCGCATGGCGAATTGCGTACCTTTGCGGCATGGAACCGCAGCAGGAGACCGAACGCATATACGGCGCGCTGAAGCGCTGGTGGGGGTTCGACACCTTCCGTCCCGTGCAGGAGCAGATCGTCCGCGCGGCGATGGAGGGGCGCGACACGCTGGCGCTGATGCCCACCGGAGGCGGCAAGTCGCTGACCTACCAGGTGCCGACGATGGCCCGCGAGGGGCTCTGCATCGTCGTCACGCCCCTGATCGCCCTGATGAAGGACCAGGTCGACCGGCTGCGGGCACGACGCATCCCGGCCGTGGCGATCCACTCGGGACTCTCGCCGCGCCAGATCGACATCGCGCTCGACAACTGCGTCTACGGCGACGTGAAGTTTCTCTACGTAGCCCCCGAGCGGCTCGCGTCGGAGGCATTCCGGCTGCGCGTGGTGCGGATGAACGTCTCGCTGCTGGCCGTTGACGAGGCCCACTGCATCTCGCAGTGGGGCTACGACTTCCGCCCCTCGTACCTGCGCATCGCCGAGCTGCGCGAGAAGCTGCCGGGGGTGCCCGTGCTGGCGCTCACCGCCTCGGCCACGCCCAAGGTGGCCGAGGACATCATGCACCACCTGCGCTTCGCCGAGAAACACCTGCTGCGCAGCAGCTTCGCGCGACCCAACCTCTCCTACAGCGTGCGCCGCACCGACGACAAGAACGGCCAGCTGCTGCGGCTGGTGCGCAACGTCGCGGGGTCGGGCATCGTCTACGTCCGCACGCGCGAGGCGACCGAGCAGGTGGCCGACCTGCTGCGCGGCGAGGGGATCACGGCCGCGGCCTACCACGGCGGCATGGGCCATGCCGAGCGGTCGCTCCGCCAGGAGGAGTGGATCGCGGGGCGGGTGCGCGTCGTGGTGGCGACCAACGCCTTCGGCATGGGCATCGACAAACCCGACGTGCGTTTCGTGGTCCACTACGCCATGTGCGACTCGCTGGAGAGCTACTACCAGGAGGCCGGGCGCGCGGGACGCGACGGACAGCGCGCCTACGCCCTGCTGCTCGTGGCCTCCGACGACGAGCAGCGTATCGCGCGGCGGTTCGAGCAGGAGTTTCCGCCGCTCGACAAGATCAAGGATATCTACGAACGGATCTGCTCGTATCTGCAAATCGGCATCGGCGAAGGGGCGCAGTCGGCCATGCTATTCAACATCCACGACTTCTGCGCCCGCGAGCACCTCTACGGAGGAACGGTGCAGAGCGCGCTGAAGCTCCTCCAGCAGAACGGCTACATGACCCTGACCGACGCGCAGGAGAACCCCGCGCGGGTGATGTTCTGCGTGAGCCGCGACGACCTGTACAAGGTGCGCCTGCGCCGTGACGAGCTCGACCACTTCATCCGCACGCTGCTGCGCCTCTACAACGGCATATTCACCGACTTCCGCCCCATCGACGAGGGCGAGCTGGCGACCTGGAGCGGCTACACGCCCGAACGGGTGCGCGAGCTGCTCAAGCGGCTCTGGCAGCTGCGTCTGATCCGCTACATCCCCTCCAACCGCTCGCCGATACTCTACATGGACGAGGAGCGGCTGCCGCGCGCCGACCTCTACATCGCCCCCGAGACCTACCGGCGGCGCCAGGAGCTCATGCGCGAGCGCTTCGCCCAGATGATAGCCTACGCCGCCAACGACGAGGAGTGCCGCAGCACGGTCATCGAACGCTACTTCGGCGCGGGCGACCAGGCGACGCCGTGCGGCGTGTGCGACGTCTGCCTGGCGCGCCGCCGGGCCGCGAAACGGCAACACGACGACGGGAGCGACCGATCGCTGCGCGACCCGCTACTGGAACGGCTCGCCGCCGGAGCGGCCGATCCCCATGCGCTATGCGACGCGGTCGGGGGCGATCCCGCACGCACCGCGGCCCTGCTGCGCCAATTGCTCGAAGAGGGGAAAATCCGCAGCCGCGACGACGGGAAATTGGAAATAATTCCGTAGTTTTGTAGGAATTTTTATCGATGAACACACAAAATCGTTTTACAGACAAGATAAGCAACGACGAAACGGCCCAGTTGCCCGCGATCGAATTCGGGGGCGAGATCCGCATCGTCGACGACGAGCGGGCCATCGACGAGGCGTGCCGCCACCTGGCGGCGCAGCCCGTGATCGGGTTCGACACCGAGACCCGCCCGTCGTTCCGCGCCGGCGTGACCTTCCGCGTCTCGCTGCTCCAGCTCTCGTCGCCCGGGCGGTGCTACCTCTTCCGCCTCAACCGCATCCCGCTGGCCAAGCCGATCCTGCAACTGCTCGCTGACGAACGGGTGCTGAAGATCGGCGCCGACGTGGCGGGCGACCTGCGTTCGCTCCGGCAGATCCGCCATTTTCAGGACGGCGGATTCGTGGACCTGCAACAGATAGCGCCCGAATGGGGCATCGAGGAGAAAAGCCTGCGCAAGCTCTCGGCGATCGTACTGGGCAAGCGCGTTTCGAAGGCGCAACGGCTGAGCAACTGGGAGGCGGCGACGCTGACCGACAAGCAGCAGCTCTACGCCGCGACCGACGCCTGGGTCTGCATCCGCATCTACGAACAGCTGCTCCGCACCCCTCGAATCGAGCGTCCCGCGCCCGCGCCGCCGACAGAAACGGCGCAACGACAATCCGACGACACGGCGCAGCAGGCCGCGACCAAACCCAAACGCCGGCGCAGACCCTCGCGCCGACGCAGACCGAAAAAAACGACAGACGCATGACACCGCAAATTTACCTCCGACGCGGCAAGGAGGAGTCGCTCCGCCGCCGTCACCCCTGGATCTTCTCGGGCGCCATCGATCACATACGCGCCGAGGAGGAGGCCGACATCGCCGAAGGGGCCGTAGTCGACGCCTACACCCACACGGGCGAATTCATCGCCCGCGGCCACTACCAGATCGGCTCGATCGCCGTGCGGGTACTCACCTTCGACGAGGAGGAGATCGACCAGGCGTGGTGGAACCGGCGTCTGGAGATCGCCCACGACGTGCGGCGCACGCTGGGGCTCACCGACAACGCCGCGACGACCTGCTACCGGCTCGTCCACGGCGAGGGCGACTCGCTGCCGGGGCTGGTGGTCGACATCTACGGCACGACGGCCGTCGTGCAATGCCACTCGGTGGGTATGTACCGCGCGCGCATGGAGATCGCCGCGGCGATCCGCGCGGTCTACGGCGGGCGCATCACGGCCATCTACGACAAGTCGTCGCAGACGGTCCCCTTCAAGGCGGGGCTCAACGCCGTCGACGGCTATCTGTGGGGGCGGGCCGACGATGCGTCGCAGGTCGTCGTGGAGAACGGCGAGCGCTTTCTGGTCAACTGGGAGAAGGGGCAGAAGACCGGCTTCTTCCTCGACCAGCGCGAGAACCGCGAGCTGGTGAAGCGCTACGCCAAGGGACGGACGGTGCTCAACACCTTCTGCTACACGGGCGGCTTCTCGGTCTACGCCCTCTCGGGCGGCGCGAAGGAGGTCTGCTCGGTCGACTCGTCGGAGCGGGCCGTGGCGCTGGCGGCCGAGAACATGCGGCTGAACTTCGGCGAGGGAGCGGCCCACACCGAGGTGGCTGCCGACGCGGTGGAGTACCTGCGCGACATCGGCGACCGCTACGACCTGATCATCCTCGACCCGCCGGCCTTCGCCAAACACCACAAGGTGCTGGGCAACGCCATGCAGGGCTACAAGCGGCTCAACGCCCGCGCGCTGGCGCAGATCCGGCCGGGCGGCATCCTCTTCACCTTCTCGTGCTCGCAGGCCGTGTCGAAGGAGCTGTTCCGCACGACGGTCTTCTCCGCCGCGGCGATCGCCGGACGCAAGGTGCGCATCCTCCACCAGCTCACGCAGCCGGCCGACCATCCGATCAACATCTACCACCCCGAAGGCGAATACCTCAAGGGGCTGGTGCTTTACGTAGAATAAGGGTTGCGAAAACGGCCGCTCTTCGGGACTTGAAGAGCGGCGGCCCGCAGCCATCCCCGGCGGAGGGCCGCGCCCCTCGCATCCGCCCGCATGCGTCCCCCGCGGGCCGAAAAAGGAGCATTAAACTATTATAAATATGAAACGACTTCTGCTCATCCTGGCGGCCGCCGCATGCTGCGCCGCAAGCGCGGCGGCGCAGAGCCGCGTGGAGACCTTCACCGTGGAGAGCGCGCTGCTCGGGCGCGAAAAACAGTGCTCGGTCTACCTGCCCGACGGATACGACCGCAGCGAGCGCCGCTATCCGGTGCTCTACCTGCTCCACGGCGCCAGCGACGACCACACGGCGTGGAGCCGCAAGGGCAACATGCGGCAGATCGTCGACGAGGCCATTGCCGAAGGACGCGCCGTGGAGATGATCGTCGTGATGCCCGACGCCTCGGGCGACGACGCCAACAACATGGGGCCCCACATGGGTTATTTCGACCAGACGGGATGGCCCTACGAGCGCTTCTTCTTCGAGGAGTTCCTGCCCGCCGTGGAGCGCCACTACCGCATCGCGGGCGACAAGCCCAACCGGGCCATTGCGGGGCTCTCGATGGGCGGCGGAGGTGCGACGGCATACGCCCAGCGACACCCCGAACTCTTCGCGGCGTCGTGTCCGCTCAGCGCGCTGATGACGATCGACGACGGACGGCTGCGACAGCAGGAGTTCGCCGCCTCGGTCGATGCGACGAGCCCGATCCGGCTCCTGGAAAATCTCACCGAGGAGCAGGCCCAAGCGCTGCGCAGCGTCCGTTGGCGGGTCGACTGCGGCGACGACGACTACCTGTGGGAGGGCAACATCCGTTTCTACGCGCTGATGCGCAAGCATGCCATTCCGCTCGAATTCCGCATGCGCGACGGCAGCCACAACTGGCGTTACTGGCAGACGGCGCTGCCCGACGTGCTGACGTTCGTCTCGGCAGGGTTCGATCGACGGTAACGGCGAGGCGACATACGGCAAAGATACGCGGACCGGCAACGGCCCGCGTTTTTCGTTGCCGCCTGTAAGGGGCGTCCAGCAGTCCACGGCCAGCGGAGGGGCTTTTCGAGCCTACGCGAGAAGAGCAGCCCCGCCGAAGTTGGCTGCGCGGCCCGATGGGCCGCAAGTTTCTATCGAAAAGAGAGATTGTTCGCCAACTTCGGGCCGCAACCTGCGAAGGACGGCACGAACGATAGCGAGTTGTTGACCTTCGCAGCCGGAGGTGCGGCCCGCCGGCTCCCGAAAGAGCCGCACTACGGCCCGCCCCACCCCGACAAAAAATCCCCCGCACGAAACGTGCGGGGGATTTTCGGAAGTATTGCCGCTGCGCGTCGGCTACTTGCGCTTCGCGCGCTGGGCCGCCTCCTGCTGGCGCATGAGCTCCTCGTAGCGCTGCTGGAACTTCGACTTCTTGCCCTTGGACTTGCGGGCGGCGTTGGCCTCCATGATCGCACGGATCTTCGTATCGTCGACCATACGGCGGATGACGAAGGTCTGGCCGATCGTCAGCAAGTTGGAGAGCAGGTAGTACCAGCAAAGGCCGCTCGAATAGCTGTTGAACCATAGGAGCAGCATGGCCGGCATCAGGTAGACCATCATGAACTTCATGCCGGCCATCTGGGGCTGCGACGACGCCGTCTGCTGGTAGTTGATGTAGGAGAAGGCGAAGGTCGAAAGCGCCATGAGCAAAGCGAACAACGAGACATGATCGCCGTAGAAGGGGATCGAGAAGGGCAGGTCAAGGATGCTGTCGTAGGACGACAGATCGTCGGCCCAGAGGAAGGCCTGGTCGCGCAACTCGATCGCTGCGGGGAAGAAGCGGAACATGGCGATCAGGATCGGGAACTGGATGAGCATCGGGATACAGCCGCCCATGGGGTTGATTCCCGCCTTGCGGTAGAGCTCCATGGTGGCCTGCTGGCGCTTCATGGCATCCTCCTGTCGGGGATACTTCTTGGTCAGTTCGTCGATCTCGGGTTTCACCAGACGCATCTTGGCCATCGAGACGTAGCTCTTGTAGGTGAGCGGCGAGATGACCAGACGGATCAGCACGGCGAGAATCAGGATGATGATGCCGAAGCTGCCGACGGAGTTGCGCAGCAGATCGAAGACCGGGATCACGCACCAGCGGTTGATCCAGCCGAAGATCCCCCACCCCAGCGGAATCAACCGCTCGAGCGCCAGCTCCTCTCCGACCTCGCCCACCGATACCTTTTTGAGGATCGAGTATTTGTTGGGGCCGAAATAGAAGGCGAAATCATAGGCCTCGGTCTGCGGCGCATAGGGCACGGTCAGCTGGGCATGGAAACGCTTCACATACCCCGAACCGGGCTGGAAGGTCTCGAACGAAAGATCGGCGTCGGAGAAGCTCCCGGGCGCGATGAGGGCCGCCGAGAAGAACTGCTGCTTGAAGGCGACCCAGTCGGCGGCCTTGCCCAGCGCCTTGGAACGCGTATCCTCGCTCATGCCCAACTCCTCGATCGAGCTCTCGCCCGGAAGGCGGTAAGCGAGCGTGGTATACATGTTCTCGTTCTTGAAACCCTTTTCGTTCTGGTAGGTCGTATTGGCCCAGTCGATCCGGAGCGACGACTGGCCGGCCATCACGGCCTCCATACCCTCCATGCGCACGCGGAAGTCGACCAGGTAGTCGCGCTCGGGCGCCGCACCCTTGTAAAGACGGTATTCGTAGACGAGCTGCGCCCCGTCGGCCACCGGCAGACGGAACGACACGAGCTGCGCCCCGTCGGCCGTCGTGCGCACGGGATCGGCCGTGAAAAGGTAGTCGGCGGTATGGACCGGAACGCTGCGCGTCCCGTGTTTGAGGTAGAAGTCGAGGGCGAACTGCGCCGAAGCGGGATCCATCAGCTCGACGGCCTCGCCGCGCCGGCCGCGGGGTGCGTAGCGCGTATAATCCTTGAGCGTCACGCCGACGATGCGGCCGCCCTGCGTCGAGAAGCGCACCCGCATCACATCGTTCTCCACCGCAATGGTTTCAGGGTCGCCCTCGCTGGCGGCGGCGAGCCACTCGCCCAGCGTCGCCACGCGCGACGTGCGCTCGGCGGCCTGCGCCACCGAATCGGGAAGCTCTCCGGCGGCAATGTCCCCGGCCTGCGGAAGCGCGGGCGCTGCGGCGGCGGCCAGCGAGTCCTGGTAGGCACGCCACTCGGCGACCTCCCGTTCGTAACGCTGCTGCTCGCGGCTGTTGAAGTAGGCGAAGCCCAGGAAAAGCACCGCCACGAGGGCGATGCCTGCAATCGATTTCTTATCCATCTATTAAATTTCGGTTCCTTGATATGATTACTTGCTCTGCTTGCCGTTGGCGAGCGCGGCGCGGACGAAGGCCACGAAAAGCGGCGAGGGGCTCAACACCGTACTGCTGTATTCGGGGTGGTACTGCGTACCGACGAACCAGGGGTGCGAGGGGATCTCGACCACCTCCACGAGCCCCGTGTCGGGGTTGATGCCCACGGCCTGCATGCCGGCGGCCTCGAACTGCGCGAGGTACTCGTTGTTGAACTCGTAGCGGTGGCGGTGGCGCTCGGAGATATCCAGCTTGCCATAGGCCTCGGCAATCTTCGAACCGGCCTTCAGCCGGCAGGGATAGGCGCCCAGACGCATCGTGCCGCCCTTGGCCGTGATGCCCTTCTGCTCCTCCATCAGGTCGATGACCGGATGGGGCGTGGCCTCCATCTCGCTCGAGTTGGCGTCGGCGATGCCCAGCACGTTGCGGGCGAACTCGATCACGGCGCACTGCATGCCCAGGCAGATGCCCAGGAAGGGAACGCCGTTCTCGCGGGCATAGCGCACGGCGACGATCTTGCCCTCGATGCCGCGGTTGCCGAATCCCGGAGCGACGAGGATGCCGGCCATCTTGCCCAGCTTCTCGGCGACGTTCTCGGCAGAGAGCTTCTCCGAATTGACGTAGTGGAGCTTGACCTTGCAGTCGTTGACCGCACCGGCGTGGATGAACGACTCGCTGATCGACTTGTAGGCGTCGGGCAGCTCGGTGTATTTGCCCACCAGGGCGATGTCGAGCTTCTTGCGGGGGTTCTTGATCTTGTCGACCAGAGCGATCCAGGCGGCCATGTCGGGCTCGGTGTCGGCCGGCAGGTCGAGTTTCTGGAGCACCACCTCGTCGAGATGCTGCTCGTGCATCTTCATCGGCACCTCGTAGATCGTCGGCACGTCGATCGACTCCATCACGGCGTTGGGATCGACGTTGCAGAACAGCGCCACCTTGCGGCGCAGCGCCGGGGTGAGCGGATGCTCGGTGCGCAGCACCAGGATGTCGGGCTGGAGGCCGTTCTCCAGCAGCGCCTTGACGGAGTGCTGCGTGGGCTTGGTCTTCAGTTCGCCCGATGCGGCCATGTAGGGGATCAGCGTCAGGTGGACGAGGATGGTGTTGCGGTAGCCGAGCTGGTAGCGCAGCTGGCGCACCGACTCGATGAAGGGCTGCGACTCGATGTCGCCCACCGTGCCGCCGATCTCGGTGATGATGATGTCGTAGCGCTTGCTCTGGCCCAGGAGCTGGATGCGGCGCTTGATCTCGTCGGTGATGTGGGGAATGACCTGCACGGTCTTGCCGAGGTACTCGCCCTTGCGCTCCTTCTCGATGACGCTCTTGTAGATGCGTCCCGTGGTGACGTTGTTGGCCTTCGAAGTGGGATGGTTGGTGAAGCGCTCGTAGTGGCCCAGGTCGAGGTCGGTCTCGGCGCCGTCTTCGGTGACGTAGCACTCGCCGTGCTCGTAGGGATTGAGCGTACCGGGGTCGACGTTGATGTAGGGATCGAGCTTCTGGATAGTCACCGAATAGCCGCGGGACTGGAGCAGACGGGCCATCGAGGCCGAAATGATCCCCTTGCCGAGCGACGAAGCGACACCGCCCGTAACGAAGATGTACTTGGGTTTGGAAAGTTTCATTATCGTATCGGATTATCTATTCGTATACAAACGCACCGCGGCCGCCGACACGGGGCCGGCGGTCGCAGCGCAGCGATGTTATTTCTCCTCCTTGGCCTCGCGGTCGAGGATCTTCACCTTCTCGACGAGCTGGCGCATCTCCTCGCGAGCCCGGTCGATCTTGGCGCGGACGTCGGCCACCAGCGCCTCGGCGTTCTTCGAACGGGCGAAGAAGCCGATGTTGTTCTCCAGCAGGGCGATCTCCTGTTCGAGCTGCCGCACCTTGTTGTAGAGCCGTTCGCGCTCCGAGCGCACGCGACGCTCGCCGGCACCCTTCAGCGCCGAGACCTTCTCGCGGAAGCGGTTCATCGAGCGGTCGCGCTCCGAAGAGCGCAGGGCGTCGAACAGGGCGTCGACCGCCGCCTTGTATTTTTTCTGGATCGCCTCCTTCTGCTTGATGGGCACGAAACCCACCTCGCCCCAGCGGCGCTGGAAATCCTTGATGACGTCGTAACCCTCCTCGCGCACGCGCTCCACGGCGCCGGCCATCTCGTCGAGCAGGGCGCGCTTCAATTCGAGGTTGCGGCCGTACTCGTCGTCGACCGACGAGAAATGGGCGCTCTTGCGCTCGAAGAAGCGGTCGCAGGCGGCGCGGAAACGCTTCCACACGGCATCGGAATGACGGCGCGACACCAGGCCGATCTGCTTCCAGCGGGCCTGCAGGGCGATCAGCTCGTCGGTGGTTTTCTTCCACTCCTCGCTGCCGGCGAGCGCCTCGGCCGCCTCGCAAAGCTCGGTTTTCAGCGCCAGGTTGTGCTCCATCTCGCTCTTGAGCGACGCATAGAAGCGGCGCTTGGCCTCGAAGAAACGGTCGCATGCCGTGCGGAAACGCTCGTAGATGCGGTTGTTGTCCTTCTTCGGAGCGAAGCCGATGGTCTTCCACGTCTTCTGGATCTCGAGCAGGCGGTCGCTGGAGCGGTTCCACTCGCGGCGCGTGGTGAGCGGCTGAGCCGTGAGCTCCTCGGCCGCGGCGCACAGTTCGCTCTTCAGCGCGAGGTTCTTCGTCTGCTCGGCCTTCAGCGCCTCGAAATGTTCCTGATGCTGACGGTTGATGCGGGCCGACGCCGCCTTGAAACGCTCCCAGAGCGCCTCCTTGTATTCGTTGGCCACGGGACCCGTCTCGCGCCACTCGTCGTGGAGCTTCTGCAACTTGTGGAACGCCTCGACCACCGAAGGCTCGGCGGCCAGCGCCTCGGCAGCCTCGCAGAAGCCCACCTTGAGCTCGTAGTTCTTCTTCAGGTCGAGGTCGCGCAGCTCCTTGTTGATCTTGATGAAGCCGTAAAAGTTCTCGACATGGAGGTTATAGGTCTCCCACACATCCTTGACATGTTGCTGGGGCACGACGCCCGTCTCCTTCCAGCGCTGCTGCAACTCGCGGAATTTGGTGAAGGTATGGTTGAGCGTCTCGTCGGAGCCGATCAACTCCTTGAGCTCCTCGATGATGGCGAGCTTGGTCCGCAGGTTGGCCTCCTTCTCGGCCTCGAGGTTGGCGATGAACGCGTCGCGGCGAAGGCGGTATTCCTTGAAAAGTTCCTTGAGACGTACCTCGGCGCCATCGACCGCGGGGGCGAAGGCCGCCTCGTCGCCGCCCTGCTCGACGAAGGCCCGTCGCGCCGCCTCGACCTCGGCGCGGCGGAGGCGGTAGAAGGCGATCTTGAGCTGCTCGACATCGCGGCGGATCGACTGCACGGGGCGCTCCGAGAGCAGCCGCTCGAACAGCGCGAGAAGCTCCTCCTTGCTCTTGCCGGCGAAGAGCTCCTCGCCCCCCGCGACGGCACCGGCCAGCTCCTCGGCTGCCGCCTCCTCGGCCGTCTCGCCCTCGATCTCGAGATCCGCATCCCGGGCAGCCAGCGCCGCCTCCTCGTCGGAGAAGTCGACCCCGGGGCCGGCCGTCTCGTCCTCCTCGACGTCGGAGAACTCCTCCGAACCGGCTACCATCTCGGCGTCGGGACGGATTCGGACACGCCGGGCACGGGGTGCCGCCGGCGTTTCGGCCGGATCGGCCGCACAGGCCGCGGGTGCAGCGGGCGCAGCGGCAGCGGAGGGATCGACGGCGACAAGGGTCGCATCGGTCATCGGGTTCGCATCTTCAGCAGGGGTGCTGACAAGCTCCTCGGGAGCGGAAAGTGTCGGTTTTTCAGTAGCCATCGCAGTCGATAATTTGCCCTTCCGCTCGCGCGAAAGGTTATAAATCCCGCAAATATAACCATTTTTCCCGGCCCGCCGAACGTTTTCAGCGGAAATTTGCTATCTTCGCGGTGATTCGCGGCCCGCCGCCCGCAAGCCGTCGCCGCGGACCCCAACCGAAGCACAGCCAACCCCGAACCGCTGCCATGAAACACCGCATTCTGCTGGTCGACGACGAGGTCGACATCCTCGAATTCGTCGGCTACAACCTCACCAAAGAGGGTTACGAAGTATTCACCGCCCAGAACGGCGCCGAAGCGCTGCGCCGGGCCGCCGAGTGCCGCCCCCACCTGATCCTGCTCGACCGCATGATGCCCGTGATGGACGGAGCGGAGACCTGCCGCGCGATCCGGCGCGACGAGCGGCTGCGCGACACGATGGTGGTCTTCCTCTCGGCGCTGGGCGAGGAGGAGCAGCAGCTCACGGGGTTCGGCGTGGGGGCCGACGACTACATCACTAAGCCGATCAAGATGAAGCTGCTGATGAGCCGCATACGCGCCATGCTCAAGCGCATAGAGATCGAGCCCGAATCGCCGCAGGCCCCGGCGGAGACCCCGCAGCAGACCGTCCCGAAGAGCGGGCTGGAGATCGACAGCGCCCGCCACACGGTACGGTGCGACGGGCGCGAGATCCGTCTTCCGCGCAAGGAGTTCGCCCTGCTCGAACTGCTCGCCGCATCGCCCGGGCAGCTCATCCCGCGCGAGGAGATCTACGCCCGGGTCTGGGGTGCGGAGGTGGTGGTCGGCGACCGCACGATCGACGTGCACATCCGCAAGCTGCGGCAGAAGATCGGCGACGGCCGCATCGTGACGGTCAAGGGCGTGGGTTACAAGCTCGAAGCGTAGGGACACGACACCCGCACGGGACGATCGGCCGGCCGCGGCGAAGTTACGGAACGGCCGCAATTTTCGAGGAAATTTGCACGGATCGGAAATAATTGCTACCTTTAGCTTATGATTCGTGAATTTCTGGCCGTGGGATGCGGCGGTGCATTGGGCAGCATGGCCCGTCATGCGCTGGCCCGGATCGCACTGGCCGGGGCGACGTTGTGGGGATTTCCCGCCGGGACCTTCGCCGTGAACGCCGCGGGATCGCTGCTCATCGGGCTGCTGGCCGCGACGCTGCGCTCGCAGACGGCGCTGTGGCTGCTCGTCGTAGGTTTCTGCGGCGGATTCACCACCTTCTCGACCTTCTCGGCCGACACCGTGAGACTGCTCCGGGCGGGAAGCTACGGCACGGCGGCGGCCTATGTCGCGGCGAGTGTCGGAGTGTGTCTGCTGTGCACGGCGCTGGGCATGCGGATCGGGCAACTGTTCAAAACTATTTAAACTATATAGAAATGGTAATTCTGGTTCTCAATTGCGGCTCGTCGTCGATCAAATACCAGGTGATCGACATGGAGACCGCATCGAGCAAACTGCTCGCAAAAGGTATCGTGGAGCGTATCGGCCTCGCGGAAGGCGATCTGGTGCACAAGCCCGTAGGCAAGGAGAAGTTCGAGCTCCGCCAGCCCATCCCCGACCACACGACCGGCATCAGCCTGGTCATGGAGGCGCTGACCGATCCCGCGCACGGCGTCATCGCCTCGCTCGACGAGGTGAAGGCCGTGGGTCACCGCGTGGCGCACGGCGGCGAGTTCTTCCCCCAGAGCTGTCTCGTGGACGACGACGTGAAGCAGAAGATCGCGTCGCTCTGCCAGATCGCCCCGCTGCACAACCCCGCGAGCCTCCAGGGTATCGAGGCGATCGAGACGGTACTGCCCGGCGTCAAGCAGGTGACCGTCTTCGACACCTCGTTCCACCAGACCATCCCGGCCGAGAACTACATGTTCGCCCTGCCCTACGCCTACTACGAAAAATACCGCGTGCGCAAGTACGGTTTCCACGGAACCAGCCACAAGTACGTGGCCCGCGCCGGCGCCGAGCTGGCCGGAGTGGATCCCGACAACTCGAAGATCATAACGTGCCACATCGGCAACGGCGGTTCGGTGACGGCCGTGCTTAACGGCAAGTCCTACGACACGTCGATGGGCTTCTCGCCGCTCGACGGTCTGGTGATGGGCACGCGCTGCGGCCAGGTCGACGCCAGCGCCATCACCTTCATCGGCGCGAAAGAGGGCATGACCTTCGCCCAGCTGGACGAGATGATGAACAAGAAGTCGGGCGTGCAGGGTCTGACCGACCTGTCGAGCGACATGCGCGACATCGACGCCGCCTACGAGGCGGGCAACGAGCGCGCGATCCTCGCCCGCGACATGTACTACGGCCGCATCAAGAAGTTCGTGGGCCAGTACGCCGCCGAGATGGGCGGTCTGGACCTGATCGTCTTCACGGGCGGCGTCGGCGAGAACTCGGACGACATGCGCGAATACGTCTGCTCGGGGCTGGAGTTCATGGGCGTGGAGTTCGACAAGGCGGCCAACAAGGGCGTGCGCGGCGAGGACAAGATCCTCTCGACGCCCGCATCGAAGGTCAAGGTCGCCGTGGTCGCCACCAACGAGGAGCTGATGATCGCCACCGACACCTACAATCTGGTAAAATAGTCCAAAAAACATACTGAAAATCATGATCCAACATCTTACGGAAATCGTCGAGGAGGCGAGAAAGAAGGGTAAAAAGCGTCTGGCCGTGGCCTACGGTCAGGATTCGCACACGCTGGCCGCCGTTTACGACGCCTACAAAGAGGGGCTGGTAGAGCCCACGCTCTACGGCGACAAGGCCGTGATCGAGCAGGTATGCGCCGAGAACGATCTGGACATCAAGGCATTCAACATCGTCGACGAGAAGAACGACACCAAGTGCGTGCAGCTGGCCGTGGCATCGGTCGTGGCGGGCAACGCCGACGTGCTGATGAAGGGCCTCGTATCGACCGACAAGTACATGCGCGGCATCCTCAACAAGGAGGCGGGCCTGTTCCCCCCGAAGGGCGTGCTGAGCCACGTGTCGATCGTCGAGATGCCGTGCTACCACAAGCTGCTGGTGATCTCGGACGTGGCGGTGATTCCGCTGCCCGACTTCAAGCAGAAGATGAAGCAGATCGGCTACCTCGCGCAGACGGCTAAGCTGCTGGGCATCGCCACGCCCAAGATCGCCTGCATCGCACCGTCGGAGCAGCTGCTGCCCAACGTCGTCTCGTCGACCGAAGGGGCGCTGCTGGCCAAGATGGCCGACCGCGGGCAGCTGGGCAACGTCGTCGTCGACGGTCCGCTGTCGCTCGACGTGGCGCTCTACAAGGAGGTCGCCGAGCACAAGAAGGTCAAGGGCTCGTCGGTAGCCGGCGATCCCGACTGCCTGCTCTTCCCCAACCTGGAGTCGGCCAACGTCTTCTTCAAGTCGACGACGCACCTCTGCGGCGGCGAGCTGGCAGCGATGGTCATGGGTACGAAGGTCCCCTGCGTGCTCACCTCGCGCGGCGATTCGAGCAAGACGAAGCTCTTCTCGATCGCACTGGCCTGCCTTGCAGCCAAATAATCCGCTGTGACCCGTCCGTCCCGCCATTGCGCGGGGCGGACTTTTTTTTAGGGGAAGAACCCCACTCCACCGAACCGAGAACAACCCATCATGAGTTACAAGATCCTGGCAATCAATCCCGGCTCGACATCGACGAAACTCGCTCTTTACGAAGACGAACGTCCGCTGCTGGAACTCAACCTGCACCACACGCTCGAAGAGGTCGCACCCTTCAAGGATCCCATCGACCAGCTCGACTGGCGACGCGGGCTGATCCTCGACGCGCTGCGCGACAACGGTTTCGAGCTGAAGCAGCTCGACGCCGTGATCGGCCGCGGCGGCCTGATCCGTCCCGTGCCGGGCGGCGTCTACGAAGTCAATTCGCAGATGAAGTACGACCTGCGCCACGCGCAGATGCGGCACGCCTGCAACCTCGGCGGCCTGCTGGCCGAACAGCTCGCCCACTCGGCGGGCATCAAGGCCTACATCGCCGATCCGCCCGTCGTGGACGAGCTGGAGGACGCGGCCCGCATGACGGGCATGCCGATGTGCACGCGCCGCCCGATCTTCCACGCGCTCAACCACCGGGCCATCGCCCGGCGCCACTGCCGGCTGAAGGGGGTGAGCTACGACCGTTCGAACTTCATCATCGTGCACATGGGCGGCGGCATATCGGTCGCTGCGCACAGGCAGGGGCGGATCGTCGACGTGAACAACGCGCTGGACGGCGACGGACCTTTCGCCCCCGACCGGGTGGGAAGTCTCCCGTCGAGCGAACTGATCAAGGTGTGCTTCTCGGGCCAGTACACGCGCGAGGAGCTGCTCAAGTACGTTTCGAGCAAGGGCGGTCTGGTGGCCTACCTGGGAACCAACTCCGTCATGGAGGTGGTGCAGCGTATCGAGGCGGGCGACCAGCGGGCGACGAAGATGCTGGAGGCGATGTGCTACAACATCGCCAAGCAGATCGGGTCGCTGGCCGCAGGGCTCTCGGGCAAGGTGGACGCCATCCTGCTCACGGGCGGCATCGCGCACAGCGCCTACGTGACCGACTACATCCGCAGCCACTGTACGTTCATCGCGCCGATCGAGGTATATCCGGGCGAGGACGAGCTGGAAGCACTCGCGCTCAACGCGCTGGAGGTGCTGCGCGGCAACATGGAGCCGCAGCAATACAAGTAGCACACAGGGTCGGACCGGCCCCGCAACGGCGACGGAAACGGACGCAGAACAGATCGGCCGATCCGAACTACCCGGGCACCAAACGAGAAGCCGCAGGCAAATGCCTGCGGCTTCTCGTTTGACTTCGGCAGCGCTGCGATCAGAACGCCAGCACGTAACGGATGAAGAACTTGCCGTCCTTGTAGCTGTAGCTCGTGTTGCCCGTACCGGCGAAAAGCGAGAAGGCGGTCTGCATCGTGCGCTCGGAACTCGACCAGTAGAAGAAGGCCTGAATCTCGGCGCCTTGCACTTCGGCCAGACGTCCCTGAATGAGATCGCGACGCGTGAGATCCTTTTCCGAGGTGTAATAGATGTTCTCGTCGAAGTCGCCGATGCAGAGCAGCGACAGCTCCTTGGCCGAAGGCACGTACCAATCGCTCGTCTGCTCGGGTGCGGGCACGGCGTCGCGGTAGGCGTACAGGCCGTCCAGCACGCTGATCGGCTTCTCGGCATTTGCCTCGTCGGCGTTGTAGGCCTCGATCACCCGGGTATTGTTGTAACCCATGATCTTGTTGAGATAGTCGGGTTCCAGGCCGTCCGTACCCGTCGTGCAGGTAAGCAGATCGATCTGCTGGTTCACATACCAGTCGAGATGCTTGTAGGCCCGGAGCATCCACCTGCCGTAGTCCTCGCCGAGCGAGACGACCAGACCGTGCGTACACGCGGGATAGTCGCGACGCAGCGTGACGTCGTGAACCGAAGGATCGCCCGTATAGAAAACGATACCGATGGGTTCCTTGGTCTCATCGAGTTGGGCAGACCACGTACCGTCGGAATAGAAGAAGTCGCCTACAACAGGCTGTTCCTGCGCCACATGCACCGTGCACGAAGCCTGCGCCCCGCCGGCGAGAGCCGTGATGACGGCATCGCCCTCGGCCAGCGCCGTCACGACACCCGCGTCATCGACCGAAGCGACCGCCTCGTCAGACGAGCTCCACACCACGGTCTTGTCGTCGGCATCGTCGGGCGCGACCGTCGCCACGAGCGTGACCCGCTCGCCCGGCTTGAGACGGCACTCGGTCCGATCGAGCGAAACCGAAGTCACGGGAATACCCTCGACCGTAACCTCGCACGAAGCCGAAAGCCGGCCCGCACGGACCGTGACGGTGGCCTTACCGACAGCGACGGCCTTGACGAGTCCATCGTCGACCGTGACGACCGCTTCGTCGGACGAACTCCAAACGACGGTTTTATCCTCGGCATCGTCGGGAAAGACCGTCGCCTCCAGCCGACCGCTTTCGCCGCGCGTCAGCGTCAACGCGGTCTTGTCGAGCGAGACGCGCTCGACGGCCACCGGATCCTTTTCGCAACCCGTCAGGCCGAATGCGACCGCGAGCGCCATGCAAACTAACAATTTCGGTTTCATAATAAAAGAAGTATTGGTTACGGCGATTTCGCCAGGGGCAAAATACCTCCAAATTTTCGAAACCGGAGCATGCGGCGCCTATACACGACCTATACAGCAAGATATACAATAGCTATACAACCGAATATAACACGCTGACCGACAGACAGAAATAGGATCAATTGTAGCGCGAAAGAAATTCGTAGAGACTGATCGGGCTGTTCGTCAGGCCGAACTTGCCACGCAGGCGACTGCGGGCGATGGTGATGCTGTGCACCGACTGTTTGGTAATCATCGAGATCTCCTTGGTCGTGAGATTTTTGTTGAGCAGCGCACACAGACGCCGCTCGTTGACAGTCAGGTTGGGATAGTCGCGCAGCAGACGTGCGAAGTTGTCGCTGCCGAACTCGGGGGCGAACGTCTCGACATCACGCCACAAGGGTTCGTCGTTGGCGCTGCGCAGATCGTTGCAGATGGCGGCGATCTCCCGGCGCAGCCCCTGCTCGCGCACGCGCAGGTTGAGCTTGCCGAGCCGCTCGATCACGGTGGCGACCAGGCGTTCGGTCTGGTAATGCTGCATGCGCTTGACCTCCATCAGTTCGCGCTGGGTGCGCAACTCGTGCTCGCGCCGGTCGACCTCGTAACGATGCCGGCGGTAGCGCAGGTAGAACAGCAGCAGGGCGACGACCACGACGAACGCCGCAGCCGTGCCGGCGAAGAGAACGCGGTTGCGCCGGCGCGTCCACTCGGCCTGCTGACGGTGGAGAATCATCTCGTTCTGCGTCTTGAAGAGCTTGAGATAGACATCCTCGCGCGAACGAGCGTCGTCGAGGGCGTAGTAGTCGACCATGGCGGCATAGGCCTTGTCGTAGCGGCCCAGCCGGCTGTAGGCAGCATGGAGCACCGACAGACACCCCATGACGTTGCGCTCGAACTCACCCTGACGGAAGTAGCCGATCGCCTTGTCGAGCGCCTCGACGCTCTGCGCGTATTCGCCCCGGTAGAAATGGTAGCCGCCCCTCTGGTACCAGTAAAGCCCCTTCTGCCGCACGTCGCGCGCGAGCGGCTCGATCTGCGCCAGTAGCGAGGCCGCCTCGTTGGGCTGGTAGGTGCTCAGATAGGAGTTGACCAGATTCATGTACATGGAGAAGAGGTAGGTCGTATCGGTCAACTCGCGACACAGACGGATCGATTCGCCGATGAGCCGCCGGGCCTTGAGCGTATCGCGCGCATCGTTGTTTTCCCAGACTGCGGCGTTGTTGAGCGCCATGAGCAACCCCAGGCTGTCGCCTGTCTCGCGGGCTCCCGCAGCGTATTTGCGGAAATAGAGACTCGCGCGGTCGTGATCGCGGCAATATTCGTGGACGATGCCCAGCAGGTTGTAGCATTCGAGCATCTGCGCCGTGTCGGCCTCGGCCTCGAAATATTCGAGGGCCTCGGTCGCATAGCGCAGCGTCCGGTCGTAGAATCCCTTGCGGCAATTGAGGCTGGCCAGGCGGTAACGCGTGGCGGCGACCCGGTCGGGACAGCCGAGCGCTTCGTAGATGCGCAGCGACCGCTCGCGCAGGCGAATCGCCTCGGAGTAGCGGAAGATTTTCTCCTCGCACCACTCGGCCAGGCTGTCGGCCACGGCCGCGACGGCGGGATGGACGGCCGAGGAGTCGACTCCGCGCAGGAAGATGCGCGCATACTCCATCGCCGCACTCCGGTCGTCGTCCCTACGGTCGCGATAGAGACTCCAGATGGTCATGTCGGCACCCGGAAGCGCCGACAGCAACGCAGTGTCCGCCACCCCGCCGCATCCCAGGGGAAGGGCGCCGCGACGGCACGACGGCAGCGCCAGCGCCGCCAGATGGACGGCGACGAGCAAAACGACGCTATATCGGAAACCCTTCATATAAAACCCCGGGACAAAGGTATACAAAAAAAGTCTCTGCCGATGCAGAGACTCTCCTTGAATTTGTCGGGGAGACTGGATTCGAACCAGCGACCTCCAACTCCCGAAGCTGGCGCGCTAACCGGACTGCGCTACACCCCGAACAAAGCCCTTATGACCTTAAGAGCGCACAAAGATAACTCTAAAATATGAAACCGCAAAATTTTTCGCAGAAAATCGCGCTACCCCCCCCCGACCGGAATTTATGGTTAACTTTGCGCCAAACCCGATACCATGAAAAAACTGTTGCTCGGATTGTGCGTGCTGGCTGTAAGCACGTCGTGCGGCACGGCAGGGCAAGCCGAGCCGGCCGACCGCTCCCGCGTCGTGATCGTCTTCGAGGATTGCCCCAACCAGCTATCGACCTCCCGTTTCGGCAGCAACATGACGGTGGGGCCCGCCACGACCGTCGACTTCGTGGATTCGACCGGTGCGCTGCGCCACTACACGCCCCCGCTCACGGGCCGCGACACGCTCACGGTACCCGCATGGGGCGGCTACGCCGAGATCATGCACCGCAACCAGGCTGCCGAAGACATCTATTACCTGCTGGAGGGCGGCGATACGGTGCTCTTCACCTATGCCGCGACGGGACGTCCCCGCCTGCGCAGCCTGCTCTCGGAGCTCCGCACGCGACGCTACAACCTCGCCGAGGAGGACGCGCGGGCGGTCCACGCACCGACGGGGTACTCCCTGAAGACCGTCTGCACCTACCCGCGCTACCGGTTCATGTGGAAGATGCTCCACGACCCCGCACGCAGCACGAAGCCCCGCGAGCAGCTGGAGCGGTACGCGCGGCTCTGTCCCGACCTCGATTCGCTGGGAGCGATCCTCGATGCCTACCTGACCGACTTCGCCGCGCGGATCGACTCGCTGGAGCGGTCTGGAGCGCTTCCCGCGCCGCATGCCGACCACCTGCGCCGCAGCCTACGCCCGCAAAACGGCCGTCGGGAGGCGGACCTCGGCGTAGACTCGCTGCTGCACTACCCCTCGGTACACCATCTCACGCGACGGATGGCCTACGCACCCCGACCGCAAGAGATCTCCCCGGCGCTGTGCCGCCGGCTGGCGGCCGACACGTCGATGTGCCGCGCGGCCCGCGCCGCAGCCCTGCGCCATCTTCTGGAACGCATCGCATCGAACGACGGCGGCTGGCACAGCTACCCTCCGGCACTGGCCGACAGTTGCAACCGCATCTACATGGCGCTGACGGGCGACGAAAGCCACACGCCGGAGATGATCGTAGGGAAACCGCACCTCGAAAACGGATACACGTTGGACCTCGTACTCGAAGAGAGCGACGGGAGGCGCCACGACCTGGCCGATGTCATGCAGGCGCTCCGCGGCAAAGTGGTCTATGTGGATCTGTGGGCTTCGTGGTGCGGGCCCTGCTGCGGCGAGATGCCGGCGGCCCGGGCCCTGCGCGAGGCCTACGCCGGACGCGACGCGGCATTCGTCTACCTGGCCGTCGGAGACGAGCGGGAAGCGTGGCTGCGGGCCATGGATACCTACGCCACCCAAAGTCACGACGGGATCAACTATCGCGTGCTCAACGCCGACAACAGTCGGTTTCTCAAGGAGATCTGCCACCGCCGCATCCCCCATCTGCTGCTCTTCGACCGCCGGGGACGGCTGGTCGACGACGATGCGCCGCGGCCGGGCGACCCGGCTGCGCGCGAGGCGATCGACCGGCTGCTGCAACAATAAGGCATTCGGGTAGGGCTTCTTGCACGGGAGACAAGCCTTACGGGAACACTCCCTGCGAAACACTCCGCCGCGGCCCCGTCAGAACAGCGAGGGCTCGGCGGAGGCGAGCGGAAAGGCCGGGCAGAGGCTCACGACCTCGCGGCCGCGGCGCAGGGCGCGACGCACGGTGTAGTGCGTGCCTCCCGCCGAGCCGTCGTACCAGGCGACGACCAGAGCGGCATGGTCGACCAGGTAGTCGTTGCGCACGGCATAGCAGCCGGGATGGTAGCCCGCGGCGAGGACGACCTCCCCGTCGGCCGCGGCCCGCATGCGGGCATAGCGCGCCCGGTCGGCGGCGGAAAAACTCCGTTCCTGCCCCTCGAAGGGGATGACGGCGACGAGGCGCAGGCCAGGCAGCGACGCACGGCAGGCGACGACCGCCTCGGCGGCCGCCAGATCGAACCCGACGGCCATGCCGCAGAGGAACGTGCGGAAGCCGCGGACATGAAGCCGCCTTATGAGCCCGGACAGTTCGCCGGCGGCCTCGCCGCGGTAGGTGCGGTGGCCCGTAAAGGCGACGGTGGTCAGTAGTGAAGCGTTCATCGGATACAAATATAGGTAAAACGGAATAAACTCTTTTCATATCCAACGTCGTTTCGCGGCCAGCAGCCAGCGGAAGGGCGCTTTTCGAGCGAACGCGAAAAGAGCAGCCCTCCGCCGGGAGTGGCTGCGGGCTGCCGCTCTTCGGAGGAATCCGAAGAGCGCCTCTATTCAATAAAGATTCATAATCGGACGCAACCTGCAAAGCGCGCAACGAGCCGCAGGCGAAAATTGCGGGCCCTCACTGCCCGCCGACTGCGGCCCGAAGCAGGGACCCGCGAGCACAAAGATCCGACTTTGGCGCAGAGTTTGCACGGAGAGGCTATGAATTTTTAAAACTTCAAGCCTTATGAAAAACACAGGAATCGTCGTCGCCTCGCTCGTAGGCGGCATGATCGTAGGATCGGCACTCACCATGCTTCTCACGCCCCAGTCGGGTCCCGAGCTGCGCCAGCAGATCAAGGACTTCATCGACAAGCAGAGCGACAAGGTGCACGACAAGCTGGACAAGGTACACGAGAAGGTACAGTCCGAGATCGAGAAGGTCGCATGCAAGTGCGATAAGCAGTAACCGATAACCCGAGCGAAATCATGGAGAAGAATGCCGAAAATCCGAAACGCGGGTATCTCGCCGCATCGATCGCAGGATTCGCCATCACGGCTCTGCTGGCCGTGATGCTCGGTCTCACGGCAGCGGTCGCATGGCTCACGCAACTGACCGGCTCGCTCGTCGCGGCGTCGCTCGTCATCGGCGGCTTCTTCGCCGTGATCGCCGCGGTCATCTACCACCTGTCGATCCGCGACGCCGTGGAACAGCTGCGCACGCAGGTGGAGACGGTCTACGACGTGGCGCGTGCCGCCAAATCGGGCTACGAATGGGTATCCGAAAGGATCCTCTACATGCTCGCACCGCGCGAAAGCCGATAAACGGCACGTCGCCGAAAAAGAAGCGGCCGGGATTGCTCCCGGCCGCTTTTTCATCGGTAGAATCCCGAAGATTACTTGCCGAAGTAACGCTTGTAGAGACCTTCGAAGCCCTTGCCGTGGCGAGCCTCGTCCTTGGCCATCTCATGCACGGTGTCGTGCACGGCGTCGAGGTTCTGCTCCTTGGCCAGACGGGCCAGACGCATCTTGTCCTCGCAGGCGCCGCACTCGGCGTTCATGCGCTTGTAGAGGTTGGTCTTGGTATCCCATACCACCTCGCCGATCAGCTCGGCGAACTTCGAGGCGTGCTCGGCCTCCTCCCAGGCGTAACGCTTGTAGGCCTCGGCGATCTCGGGATAGCCCTCGCGATCGGCCTGACGGCTCATGGCCAGGTACATGCCCACCTCGGTGCACTCACCGATGAAGTGGTTCTGAAGACCCTCCCACAGCTCGGCATCGGCACCCTTGCCGTCGCCGATCTTGTGAACCGTGACGAAATCCAGATCGCCCTCCTGCTCGACGACCTCGACGAACTTATCCTTGCCTACCTTGCACATCGGGCACTGCTCGGGTGCCTCGGGACCCTCGTGGATATAACCACAGACGGTACAACGCCATTTCTTTGCCATAATTTTCAAATGTTTGAGTGTGTTATGTTTCTTATTTACGCCAGCAAAGATAGAAAAATCCGGCGAAACCCGTGCAGCAAACCGATCGTCTTTTTTTATGCCGCGATAGGCTCGGCTTATACCCTTTCGGCGTCAGCTGCGCCGGTCGATGAGCTCCTCGATCAGTTCGACATCGATCGTATCCTTCCACACCACCCTTTTGCCGGCATCCAACAGATAGAGCGACGGGATGGCGCGCAGATCGTAGAGCCCGTCGCGGCGGACCGCACCCGCAGGGTCGCGGGCGATGATCCACGACGCGGGAAGATCGCCCGGCCGAACATCGGAAGACTCGTCGGCCGGCTCGTCGGGCGAGATCCACAGCACCTTGAGCCGCCCACGCTCGACCATCTCGCCGAGCATCGGCGAGGCGGCGATCGCCTCGCTCACCTCGCCGCAGGCCGCGCAGCCGGGATTGCCGAAGTAGAGCAACACGTATTCGGCATCCAGTCCGTAGAGGCTTCCCGAGGCGCCCGACGCCGTTTCGTAGCGGAAGTCGGCGGCCGGCTCGCCGGGCCGGTTGCGGCGGGCCATCGACAAGTCGTATTCGGGTGCGATGCGCTCGTAATCGTCGTACCAGGGCGCAGCGAGCAGCTCTTCGAGCACGGGGATGTAGAGCTCGTCGTCGCGAAGCGGCGAGTTGGGATCGTGGAGCACCGTGCGGGCCAGCATCGCGAAGTAGTCGAGCATGGGGCGCGACGAGGCGGCCCGTCGCATGAGCGTCCGCACGGGAGCCGGCTCGGCCGCGTGCTCGGCCGTCGCCGAGAGCAGCACGGCAAAACGGGCGAAAGCCTCGACCATCTGCAACGTATCGGCCTCGCGAACCAGGAGCGTATCGGCGAAGTCGAAGCGGTCCCAGTAGTGTTCGCGCAGAAAATCGCGCCGGGCTTGGGGCGCGACTGAGGCCGGCACGTCGACGGCGACGAAACCGCGTCGCACGGCCATCGACGCCGCATCGGCCGGACGCGGACGACGGCCGCACGCAGCGAGCGACAGCAGGCAGAGGGCACAGAGGAAGGTGCGTTTCATGGCCGGAGCGCGGTCAGAAGCGGTAGCGGGCACCGAAGACCAGGCAGCCCGAAGCGCCGATACCGGCCTCGGCATAGGCGGCCAGGCGTCCGCCGACCTCCAGCCCTACGGGCGATACCTGAAACGCGAAGTCGGTGGCCGAAGCCCTGCGCTCTTCCGCCTCGGCACGCGAGAAGGTCGAACCGACGGCCACGCGCGAATAGAGCGACGCGATGCGCAGGTTGAGCCACGTCCACTTGAGGTTGGGCATCACCGACCAGTAGTGGCTGGCGACGGTACCCGGAGCGGCGGCCGAGCCCTCGGAGGCCGAAGGCACGAAACGACGGTCGTTGGAGGCGTAGACCACTTGCACGCCCAGGCTCAATTTATTGAGCAGACGAAAATTATACCCCACGGTCACGGCGCCCCACCCTTTCAGTCCGGTATCATGGCCCGAGACGAGCTCTTTGACCAGCTGGGTGTAGGTATCCGTCCAGCCGGTGACGGGCGCGAAGCCGTAGGAGACGGAGAGTTCGCTGCGGCGCAGCTGCGCCGAGGCGGGAAGCAGGATAAACGCTGCGACGACGAGCAGCACGAGTTTTCGCATCATAACATTCGTTCGTTTTAACATTCGGGGAACAAAAGTAATAAATTCCGCGCGGGGTGCCAAACGACCGGACCGAACGGTGCAGCGCGCCGGCGAAAATGAGGAGGTCGGGCACGGCGCCGGAACGGAACCGCGCGCCGCACCGGTATCGCCCGCCGGCAAGTACGGCAAACAGACGAGTGCGGCACACCGGCTGGTACGGCACACCGGCAGGTACGATGCGCCGACGAAAAAGGGGCGTTCCGCATGTCGGAACGCCCCTTCGGTATGGATCGGCAGCGCGGGTTACTCGGCCGCTTCGACGCGGTAGAGCGCCACGTCGGCCGCCTCGGAGTGCATCACGCCGGCGTAAGCCTCGGCGATCTTGCCCTCGGCCAGGTTGCAGAACACACGGGCCGAGCGACCGTAGTCGGCGCACTCGCCCGCCTGACGGGCCAACAGGTAGGTGATGATGATGTGGCCGGCGGTCTCGACCAGACGGCGGGCGTGGAGGTCCTTGAAGCCCGAGGTCTGCTTGTCGACGGTCTCGACGCGCTCGACCATCTCGGCGAACTGGGCCGTCAGCGCCTTCAGCCGCTCGACGACGGGCTGCATCTCGGCGCAGTAGTCGGCGGCGGCGTAGCGGCCGATCTGCTCCATGAAGGTGCCCTTCGTCACGGCGTTGATCGCCGCGACGACCTGCAACTGGGAGGTACCCTCGTAGATATTCATGATACGGGCGTCGCGGTAGAGGCGCTCGCAGGGGTAGTCCTTCATGAAGCCCGAGCCGCCGTGGATCTGGATGGCGTCGTAGGCCAGCTGGTTGGCATACTCCGACGAGAAGAGCTTGACCAGCGGCGTGAAGCCGTCGGCCAGACGGTTGTAGAACTTCATCTCCTGACGCTCCTCGCCCTCGAGCGAACGCTCGTGCGAGATGTGGGTGTACTGTTTGTAGATCTCGACAAAGCGCGTGGTCTCGTACAACAGCGCACGGGCACCCTCCAGCTTGGCCTTCATGTTGGTGAGCATCTCGGAGATGGCGGCGAAGCGGACGATGGGCTTGCCGAACTGCTCGCGCTCCTGCGCATACTTCAGCGCCTCGCGGTAGGCCGCCTCGCAAAGACCCACCGACTGGGCGCCGATGCCCAGACGGGCGGCGTTCATGAGCGACATCACATACTTGATAAGGCCCATCTTGCGGTCACCCACGAGCTGCGCCGGAGCGTTGGTGAAGACCAGCTCGCACGTGGGCGAGCCCTTGATGCCGAGCTTGTTCTCGATGCGGCGCACCTTCACGCCGCCGTCGCGCTTGTCGTAGACGAGCATCGACAGACCGCGCGCGTCGGTCGTCCCCTCCTCGGTGCGGGCCAGCACGAGCGACACCTCGCCGTCGCCGTTGGTGATGAAGCGCTTGACACCGTTGAGCAGCCACGTCTGGCGCTCCTCCGACCAGGTAGCCTTCAGCATCACGGCACCCAGGTCCGAACCGGCATCGGGCTCCGTGAGGTCCATGGCGCACGTCGCACCGGCCGAAACCCACGGCAGGAACTTCTGCTTGATCTCCTCCGAGGCGAACTCGTTGAGCGTCTCGGCGCAGTCCTGCAAGCCCCAGATGTTCTCGAAGCCGGCGTCGGCACGGGCCACCATCTCGTTGGCCATGACGAAGCACACGAGCGGGAAGTTCAGGCCGTCGTACTTGCGCGGGAGCGTCAGGCCGCTCAGGCCGGCGTCGACGATCGCCTTCAGGTTACGGACCGTACCCGAAGCGTACTCCACGTGGTCGTCGACGACGCGGGGACCTTCGTGGTCGACCCCCTCGGCGTTGGGTGCGATGACATCGCCGCACACCTCGCCGGCGATCTCCAGCACGCGGCGGTAGGAGTCCATCGCGTCCTCGAAATTCTGCGGTGCGTGGTCGTAGAGATCCTTCTCGGCGAAGCCGCGCTCCTTGAGCTCCACGATCTTGCGCATCATAGGATGCTGCAGGTGGAACTGCAAATCCTTATTATCTGAAAAGAAATTGGCCATTACTTCGAGTTTTGTTTGTAGTACTTAATCATCTTGGGGATAATGTCGTTCACGTCGCCCGTGATGGCGTAGTCGGCGATCTTGTTGATCGGGGCATCGGGATCGGAGTTGATCGAGATGACCATCGACGACTGGTCCATGCCGGCCGTGTGCTGGATCTGGCCCGAAATACCGCAGGCGATGTAGAGCTTGGGACGCACGGTGACACCGGTCTGCCCCACCTGGCGCGCATGCTCAGTGAAGCCTGCGTCGACCGCAGCGCGGCTGGCGCCCACCTCGCCGCCGAGGACCTCGGCCAGCTCGTAGACCAGCTTGAAATTCTCCTTCGAACCCATGCCGTAACCTCCTGCGACGATGATCGAAGCGCCCTTGATGTCGATCTTGCGCTCCTCGATCTGGCGGTCGACGATCTTCACCACCAGGTCCGAATCCTTGACATAGCTGCGCCAGTCGATCACCTTCACCTCGCCGGCGGCGGGCACGGCGGCCTCCTGCTTGCGCATGACGCCCTCGCGGACGGTGGCCATCTGGGGACGGTGGTCGGGGTTGACGATCGTGGCGATGATGTTGCCGCCGAAGGCCGGACGGATCTGGTAGAGCAGGTCGGTGTAGCCCTTGCCGCTCTTCACGTCGTTGTGGTCGCCGATGACCAGCTGCGTACAGTCGGCCGTCAGACCGCTGTGCAGCGCCGACGAGACGCGCGGCGCGAAGTCGCGGCCCACGGGCGTGGCGCCGAAGAGGACGATCTGGGGCTTCTCCTGCTCGATCAGCCCGCACAGGGCCGCCGTGTGGGGCAGCGTTCGGAAGGGGCTGAAGATCGCGTCGTCGGCGATCCACACCGTGTCGGCGCCGTAACGGGCCAACTCCTTCTCCAGGCCGGCCAGACCGTCGCCCATCACCACGGCTTCGAGTTTCACCTTCAGCGTATCGGCCAGTTCGCGGCCTTTGGTCAGCAACTCAAGGCTGACGTCGGCGATCTTGCCGCCCTCGAGTTCGATATATACGAATAGGTTATTCATATCCCTGTGTGCATTAACCGAGCGTATGGCTCGCGATAAGTTCGACCATAAGTTCCTTAATGTCGCAGTCCGACGCGGTGAGGCGCTTGGCCTCCTTGGCCTGGAAAACGACGTTTTCGATCTTCTTCACCTTCGTGGGCGAGCCGGTGAGACCCAGCTGCTGCGGATCGGGATCGACGTCGGCGGCAGCCCACTCGACGATCTGGAGCGCCGGCTTCGAGGCGGCGCGCAGGGCGGCCTCCGACTCGGGAGCGGCGGCGATCTCCGACTTGGCCATGGCGCACTTGAAGGCCATCACGCGCTTGGCATTGCGCGGGCGGCACGCCTCGGCCGAGGCGTTGACCGTCACCACAGCCGGAACGGGGCACTCGACCACCTCGGTGCCGTGCTCCAGGCGGCGCTTGATGACCAGCGACGCCTCCTTGATCTCGACGATCCGCTCGGCGTAGGTCACCTGCGGAAGGCCCAGCTTCTCGGCCACCTGCGGACCCACCTGGGCCGTATCGCCGTCGATGGCCTGGCGGCCGGCGACGATGATGTCGGGACCGATCTTGCGCAGCGCGCACGAGAGGGCGTAGGAGGTGGCCAGCGTGTCGGAGCCGGCGAACTCGCGGCCCGAGAGCAGGTAGCCGCCGTCGGCGCCGCGGAACATCGCGTCGCGGATGATGTCGGCGGCGCGCAGCGGACCCATCGTCAGCACGTGGACCGTAGCACCCTCGATGCGGTCCTTGAGCGAGAGGGCCATTTCGAGCGCATTGAGGTCTTCGGGGTTGAAAATGGCCGGAAGGGCGGCACGGTTGACCGTTCCTTCGGGCGTCATCGCGTCCTTGCCTACGTTGCGGGTATCGGGTACCTGCTTGGCCAGAACGACAATCTTTGCGTTTTTCATAACGGTATTTTAAGGTTATTTCGGTTTATCTTACGATCGTTTCGTCGCGGTCGGGGCCCACCGAGATGATCCTGACGGGCACGCCCGTCTCGCGCTCGATGAACTCGACATAGCGGCGGAACGCCTCGGGGAACTCCTCGTAGCGGCGGCACGAGCGCAGGTCGCAGCGCCACCCCTCGAAGTCGGTGTAGAGGGGCTCGATCTCGGCGTCGGTGGCGAAGGGGAACTGCTCGGTACGCTCGCCGTCGATCTCGTAGGCCGTGGCGACGCGGATCGTGTCGAAGTCGTTCATCACGTCGGACTTCATCATGATGAGCTGCGTCACGCCGTTGATCATGA
>CANASP010000009.1 GCA_947364365.1 uncultured Alistipes sp. | reverse complement strand
ATGTAGGCCACGTGGGCCTTGCCGTAGAAGGGCAGCATGTGGTGCTCGCACAGCGAGTAGAGCTCGATGTCCTTGACCAGCACCATCTGCTTGTACTCCTCGCGGAACATCGCCGAGCGGATGATGTCGAGCGGGTTCTCGTCGTAACCCTTGGTGAGGAAGGCCATCGCCTTGGCGACCCGCTCGGGGGTTTTCACCAGCCCTTCGCGCGCGGGGTCCTCGCCCAGCAGGCGCAGGATGGCGCCGTAGTGGCTCTTCAGCTCCTCGACGGTCGCGGCGTCGAAACGCTCCTCCTTGGTGTAGTTGTGTCGTTCCATGGTTTTATTTTTCGATCGTGCGGAGGAAATCGGCCAGCTTGCGCACGGCGCGGCCGCGGTGCGACGTGGCGTTCTTCTCCTCGGCAGTCATCTGGGCGAAGGTGCGGTCGAAGCCGTCGGGGACGAACAGCGGGTCGTAGCCGAACCCTTCGTCGCCCGTTTCGCGGTCGATGATGCGCCCCTCGACGATCCCTTCGAACAGGTATTCCTCGCCGCCGAGGATCAGGGCCACGACCGTGCGGAAGCGGGCGCGGCGGTTCTCCTCGCCTTCGAGGTTGCGGAGCAGCAGACGGTTGTTGGCCTCGAAGTCGTGGCCGTCGGTGGCGTAGCGCGCCGAACGGACCCCGGGGGCGCCGCCGAGCGCCTCGACTTCGAGCCCCGTGTCGTCGGCGAAGCAGTCGGCGCCGGTGCGCTCGTGCAGATAGCGGGCCTTCTGCAAGGCGTTGCCCTCGAGCGTGGGCTGCGTTTCGGGGATCTCCTCCGTCAGGCCGCAGTCGCGGGGCGTGAGGAGCGTATATCCCTCGCCCAGTACGGCCGCGACTTCGGCTATTTTGTGGGCGTTGTTGGTGGCGAAGAGGATTTTCATGGGGCAAAGATACAAATAAGCGAGGGTAAAAAGCAAGCGAGCTTGCTTTTTACCGAGCGAAAGTATCTTCGACTTTAGTCAAAGTACGAATAAGCCGAGAGCAAACCAAAACTTGTTTTGAGTTTGCCGGGCGGGAATATTCAAGACACGGAAGCGGTCTTTTTGCATCGCAGCGCCGCGAGCGCTTCTGCGAACTCCCCGCGGCGGTATGATCCGACGATCCGGCCGTTGTCGACGAGACGGAAGTCGTCGGCGATGTCGGCCACGAGCCGGATATCGCGCGCGGCGACGAGGAAGGTCGTGCCCTCGGCCTGGCGGCGGAGAATGAGCCGCTGGGCAGTGCGCAGGTCCGTGGTGTCGAATCCTTCGAAAGGCTCGTCGAGCAGCACTACGGGGGTGTGCTGTGCGAGTGCCAGGCAGAGCGCCAGCGCCTTCTGCCGGGGTGCGGGCCAGCGGTCGATCCGCTCGTCGACGGGCAGCGCGAAGAGCCGGACATAGATCGCGGGGTCGTCGTCGGGATGGTAGTGGGCCGCAAGATCGATGAGGTCGCGGCCCGTCATGCCGTCGTAGAGGCGGTTTTCGCAGGGGAGATAGGCGATATCGCGGCGGCGGAGCGGGCGGCCGAAGCGGCTCGCTGAACCCGAGGCGGGGGCGACGAGGCCCGCAAGCGTGTCGAGCAGCGCGGTCTTGCCGGCACCGGCGCCGCCGACCAGGGCGTGGACGGCCCCTTCGGTGAGGTGCATCGTCACGTTGTCGAGTACCGTGCGGCGGCCGTGACGGACCGTGAGCGAATCAATCGTAATCATAGAGATACCGGTCGAGGTTGCGTTCGGCGTCGAGCGCATAGCGGATCGTGAGCCAGAGCGTCACGGGCAGCAGCGGCGGCAGGACGATGCCGGCGAGGCCCGACCGTGCGGCCGGCGATGCGGAGGATGCGGGACTGGCGGGGTCGTAGCGGGCGTATTTGGCCAGTACGACATAGGCGAGCGCCCAGGCTGCGAGGGGCAGCCACAGGGCGGCCATCCAGGCGGCGCGGGGATGGAACGCCGTGGCGGCGACGGCCAGCGGGAGCGTCGCGCCGAAATAGTTGCGCCAGGCGGTGCGGATCTTGCCGACCAGGAGCCGCGAAGCACCCATGCGGGGCAGCAGCAGGAGTTGCAGCGGTTCGTTGCGGCCGTAGATGCCGGCGCAGAGCAGGGCCGAGCCGAGCAGGGCGACGAACGAGAGGTAGGGAACGGGTGTGCAGAGCATCAGTCCGGCAGTGAGCCCGGCGGCCGCTTGCGGGTGCCGGCGGAGTGCGGCCGTCCATTCGGGCGACCAGCCGAGGATGCGGATCATGTTGCTGCGGCGCATCTTCTAACGCACGACTTCGAGCCGTCCGAGGCGCTCGTCGAGGTCGATCTTGTCGATGATCGTCCGAACGAGCATGTCCATGTCGCCGCCCTCGGAGTAGTCGGCCGGGCAGACGTGGTTGACGCGGTTGTCGTGGATGAGCGAGGCCATCTCCCGGCGGGCCCCCTTCTGATCGGGGTTGTAGACGGCGATCGAGTGGCCGCCGAAGTTCTTCACTAGCCGCATGCAGGGGATGTCGGTCGTCCCGTCGCCGACGTAGATCATCCGCTTGAACGGCACGGCGCGCTCCTCCTCGGGGACGTAGCGGTTGACCTGCTTGGAGTCGAAGACCGACTCGACCCCCTTGTTGATCTTGAAGATGAACTGCGTCTTGTTGGTGTAGTTGACCGCCACGGCGGGCCAGTAGGCGATGCCGTCCACGTCGTAGAGGAACGAACAAGCGTAGATCTTGCGGAACTCGTGGGCGATCTCCGTGCCCTCGATGATCTCCTTCAGACCCGACGAATTGATATAGTGGAGGATGCGTATCCCTTTGGCGGCGCCGTAGGCGTTGATCCGTCCGAACCACTCCCTGACGCCGCGGAAGAGCACGACGCGGCGGCCCGACTCCTGGAAGGCCTCGCGGCGCAGCGACAGCCCGCGCGACTTGGCGGCCTGGATCATGCGGGCCATGTAGGTGAGCACCATGTCGGCGTCCTGCTCCTCGGCCAGCGAGTTGGCCTCCGACCAGAACTCCTTGTTGCTCTTGCCCACGGCGGGGATGAAATCGTACTCCTGCATGTTGCCCGGCGCGAGCGTGCCGTCGAAATCGTAGATCAGGGCGATGGTGAAGCGGGTCTCCATGTTCGTAGGGATTTATCCCTTCAAAAGTAGTTTTTTTTCGTTACATTTGCAAACGGGGTGTTTTGTTTCGCGGTGTGCGACGCATCTCCCCTCTGCGGATATCCCGAAGAGGCAGCCCGCCCCCCCCCGGCGGAGGGCTGCTCTGTCGGCTGAAGCCTTCCTCGCGCCTCCGCTGGCTGCGGGCCGGCTGCCGCAGCGTGAAAAAACGGTTTGTTTTCAAAAACTTCGGAAATATGGAATTCAAGGAACTCATCTCCAGGCGCCGCAGCGTGCGCAAGTTCGAAACCCAGCGGCCCGTGGAGGCCGACGTCGTCGAGCGGCTCGTCGCCGCGGCGCTCGCGGCCCCCTCGTCGCGCAACAGTCGCTCGACGCGGCTCGCGGTGGTGACCGACCGCACGGCGATCGAACGCATGGCGGTGATGCGCGACTACGGATCGGCCTTCATGGCGGGGGCGCCTCTGGCGATCGTCGTGGCGGGCGACCGCCGGGCGAGCGATCTGTGGGAGGTCAACGCCGCGATCGCGGCCACGGTGCTGCAACTGGCGGCCGTGGACGAGGGGCTGGCGTCGTGCTGGGTGCAGGTCGCGGGCCGTCCGCGCCGCAAGGAGGCGCCCGAGGGCGAGACGGCGGCCGACTACCTGCGCGGCTTCCTGCCGCTGGGCGAGGAGTGGGAGCCGCTGTGCGTCGTGGCGATAGGCTATTCCGACTACGTGCCCAAGCCGCTGCCCGAGGCCGACGACGCGTCCCGCGTCGTGCGGGTGGAGTAGCTCCGGGGATGCACCGCAGGGCGGTGCCGCACGGAGGCGCAGCCGGTCGGGGCGCGGTATGCGGGGCATGCCGCGCCCTGCTGTGTTCCGCCGCGTCGTGCGCGGTCAGAGGGGGAAGAGCTCCAGCTGGTCGATCTCGTGGTTGAACGAGAGGCGGTGGTGGGGCGTGAGGCCGTGGGCACGGATGGCCAGGCGGTGTTCGCGCGTGGGGTAACCCTTGTTGCGGCCCCAGCCGTAGTGGGGGAAGGCGGCGTCGAGCCGCTCCATGTATTCGTCGCGGTGGGTCTTGGCCAGCACCGACGCCGCGGCGATGTCGGCGTACTTGCCGTCGCCCTTGACGATGCAGCGGTAGGGGATCGCGAGCGTCGTGCGGAAGCGGTTGCCGTCGATGAGCAGCAGCTCGGGGGCGGGGTTCAGCCGCGCCGCCGCGAGCGACATCCCCTCGAACGAGGCGTTGAGGATGTTGATCTCGTCGATGCGTGCCGCCGACACCTCCTCGACGGCCCACGCCACGGCCTCGCGCTCGATCACCTCGCGCAGCCGGTCGCGGTTGCGGGCGGTCATCTGCTTGGAGTCGTTGAGCAGCGGGTGGCGGAAGTCGGGCGGCAGGATCACCGCGGCGGCGAAGACCGGTCCGGCGAGGCAACCGCGTCCCGCCTCGTCGCAACCCGCCTCGCGCAGGTCGTATTGGAATTGCGTTTCGAGCATGGGGCAAAAATACGCATAAGCGAGGGCAAAAGCAAACTCGCCTGCACTTTGCCGAGCGGAAGTATTTAGGGCGAAGCCAAAGATACGAATAAGCCGAGGGCAAAAGCAACCTCGCCTGCATTTTGCCGAGCGGGAGTATTTAAGGCGCAGCCAAAGGTAGATAAAATCTACCGCACGAGCAACAGCCGGTCGAAGTCGTCGACGGCATGTCCCACGGCGCGGGCGATGCACCCCGTCAGCTCGCGCTCGCGGCCGAAGGCGGTGCGGTATTCGCCCTTGAGCGTGATCGTCCGCCGGGCCGCGGGGGCGATCAGCTCCAGCGTCATGCGGCAGGTGATGCGGGCCTCGCCCTCGATGTCGTCGTGCTGCGGGAGGGTGGCGCTCCTGGTCGGGTCGTAACGCGACCACGAGGGATCGCGCGACCAGGCGGTGTAGCCGGAGATATGGATCCAGGAAACCTCGATGTGTTCGGCTTTATTCAGCTCCGGGAACCCCGCCTGCCGGGCACGCCCTGCGATGCGGAAGTCGAGCCCGCGCAGCACTACGGCCAGGTCGCACCCTTCGGGCAGCGCTGCGCCGTCGTCGGGCGCGTGTGCCACGTCCGTGCTGCGGGCGTAGTGTTCCAGGCAGCGTCGCGTCTGCTCGGCCGCGATCGTCGCCGTCATCGGTCCGGCTACGACCAGCGTGTCGAAGTTGAAGGGGAGGCTTTCGTGTCCCGCGCTGATCGCCGTGTCGGTGAACTCCTCGCCGTGCGGCAGGGCGTTGCAGAAGCGCACCCGCCACCGGCGTCCCACGAAGACGCTCGCCTCGTCTACGGCCTCGCCGTCGGCGTCTACGGCTCCCAGCGACCGGTATTCCTCTGTTTCGGATCGGTTGTTTCCCGTTTCGGGGCGCGGCGCGGCTGCTGTCAGGCCGGCCGCGCAAGCGAGGGATAGAAGCCCCCAGAAAAGAAGGAGTCGTTTCATGGCGGGACGGGGTTTTATCGGTTTGCAATGCGACTTGGCGGAACTGGCGTAATATATGAAAATAAAGGCGCATAAACAAAAAAACGGCGTCTTGTTTGCGTCTGGGGTGCGATTTTTTAAAAACGGACGGCCCGGCAGGCTCTCCGTAGTCCCGAAACGAAAAAATCCGAAACCCCCGGCCGGGAGTTTCGGATCCGTCGTGCGGCGGAGGCCGCGTGCTACTCGATGATGACCGTGCGGTTGAGCTCGGGATCGTCGAAGCGGTTGTTGGTGTCGCCTTCGGCCTTCTTTACGAGGCGCGAGGCGGGGACGCTGTACTTTTCGGTCAGCAGCTTGTAGACATACTGCATGCGCTGCTCGCTCAGCCGTTGGTTGACCGCCTTCGAGCCGGTGGCGCTGTCGGCCGAGCCGATGAGGGTGAAGGTCTTGTTCTTGTCGGCGGCGATGGCGTTGCGGACATAGAAGTCGAGGTTGGCCAGCTCCTTCTTGTCGAGCGTCGCCTTGCCCAGACCGAAGAAGAGCGCCACGGGCGTGGCCTTGACCGTCTCGGAGCTGACGACGGTGGTCACCTGCTCGGGCTTGCGGCGGCGCAGGGCGTCGTTTTCCTGGGCCAGCGCGTCGTTCTTGTCGTTCAGGGCGGCGCGGTCGCGCTCCAGGGCGGCGATGCGGTCGATGTAGGCCGAGTAGTCGGGGGCCTGTACGCGCTTGAAGCCGCGGCGGTTGAGCTTGAAGCTCAAGCCCATGGTGATCGAGGTCATCCCCTCGTGGCGGCTGCCGCCTACCGTGCCGTCGAGGCGCTGGTTGACGAACAGCTGGCGTGCTTCGAGCGTCAGGTCGACCAGGTCGCACAGGCGGAAGGTGTTCAGCAGACCCACGTGGAAGGCGATCTCGTTGCGGGCCGTCGAGTTGCCGTAGGTGCGGGCCCAGCCGAAGCCGGCCTGGGGAATGATGTTCCAGATGCGGGTCTCCTTGTAGCCGCTGATGGCGTTGGAGAGGTTCCACAGCACGTCGGCGTGGAGGTAGGAGATGCCGAAGCGCTCGCGGAAGACGCCCGGAGCGACGTATTCCTTGGCGTAGGGGGCGCCGAACGTGCCCCAGCCCTTGGCGTTGAGGCCCGAATAGCCCAGACGCAGGCCGACGCTCGGGGTGAGCCACTTGCCGACGTAGAGGTCGAGGGCCGCGGCCATGCGGTCGCTCGACGAGCCGTAGGAGTCGAGCTCGCCGTGGTAGATGTTGATACCGCCGGCGGCGCCGAGAAAGATGTTGTCGAACATGCGGTTGGTTTCATAAGGACCGCGGACGATCTTGTTGTTCGCGTCGCGGTTGCCGTTCTCCTGGGCGGCTGCGCCCGTGAGGCTTCCGGCCGCCAGCACGAGAGCCAGCGCGATTTTGGTGATCTGTTTCATTTCAAATAGAGTTTAAACGAAAAAAAGGGGGCGCAAATATAGCATTTATACCGATATGTATCACAAAAAACACGGTCGATTTCCTCCTCCGGGCGGCCGTCGCGGCTCCGGTCCGGGCTTCGGATCGCCGGCCGATCGGGCTACCGGCAAAAATCGTGTCGTTTTTTTCGCTACATTTGCCTCTGCGAGAAATTTTTCATCATGAGATACGATATTACCCGACAGCCGCTCGTGCCGGCCTTTCTGACGCTCGTCGCTCTGGCAGCGCTTTTTGCGTGGTGTTTTGGCCGCTCCGGCCTCGTTGCGCCGGCCGTTCCGTCGCCCGACGGGATGGCTGTCGGGACGCCCGACGGCTGGCTCGCCGCCTTCGGGGCCGCCTGTCCGTCGTGGGCCCGCGCGGCGGCCGTGGCGGCCTTTCTCTTCGCGGCGATGAGCACGGGGCGCATGAGCGTGCGGCACAACCTCTACGGTGTGGGGACCTGTCTGGCCATTCCGCTGGTCGGGATCTTTCTGCTGGGGCTGCTGCCTGCCGGAGGGGCGTTGCAGGCGGCTGTCGGCGCCCTGCTGCTGGCCTATTCGACCAAGAATTTCGCCCGGTCGTTCCGCAACGGCTATGCCTTCGACGCCCTGCTGCGCGGCGGCGGCTACCTGGGATTGCTCGTCGTGCTGTTTCCGGCGACGCTGCCTCTGGTCGTGCTGCTGCCCTTCGCGGTGGTGCTGTTCCGCCGCACGCTGCGCGAGGCGGCCGTCGCGCTGTTCGGCGCCCTGCTGCCGCTGCTGCTCCTGGGCTACGTCACCTGGGGGGCCGGCGGGAGGTTCGTCGCTCCGTTTCTGCGCTTCGGCGGGGCATTCGGTGCCGACGGCTGGCTGGGGATGTGGCTGTCGCAACCGGCGACGGCGTGGTTGTTTCCCGGCTTTCTGCTGCTGCTCGATCTGGCGGCCGTCGCGGCGTTGCTCCGCAGCCTCTACGGGGTGGGCATCCAGCCGCGGTTCATTCTCATCTATAACATGGGTGTGTTGGTTGCGGTGCTTCTCGCCTGCTGCGGCCCCGCGGCCGACGCGGCACTGCTGTCGCTCGCCGCCCTGCCCTCGGCCGTGCTCGTCCCGGCGCTCTTCGTGCGCGTGCGTCCCGCTCTGGCGACGCTCCTTTATCTCGTTTCGGCGGCGTTGCTGGCGGTGAAAATCCTTCTGCAATATTCTATTTAGGCTAAATAGTGATAAAATTGGATTTTTGGACGTTTTTGTTTACTTTGTTGCCAATTTTAATTGCACGAGGATAAACCTTTAATTGTACTTTTGATCCCGAACAAAGGACGCAGCCTTCGTTCGGCGATAAAACTAACGAAAGTACAATTACGATGAAGAATTCGATCAGCACCTCGGCGCAGCCTAAGGTCGTGAAGTATGTGGAGACGCAGCACCACGGTATTCAGTCGCAGTCTCTTTCGCGTTATGCAATCGGGTACATCCTCCGCGGTACCAAACACATCTACGACGGCGACAAGCGCCAGACCCTGACCCGGGGCGACTTGTTCTATCTGGGTATCGGCCACCACTACGAGGAGAACGTCCCCGAGGCGGGCCAGCCCTTCGAGCAGATTCTCTTCTACTACACCCCCTCGGATCTGCAGCGCATCCTGCTTCACCTGAACATCACCTACGGGCTCAACATCACCAACGAGCACTCGTGCGAGAACTGCCGCAACCGTTCGCACATCGCCATGCCCGCCTGGAGCGCCGTGCGCAATTTCTTCGCCAACACCAACAACTACCTGCGCGACGAGGAGACCCGCCGCGACGAGACGGCCGAGAACCTCAAGATGACGGAGCTCATCTACCTGATCGCCGCCCACGAGGGGTGCTGCCTGAAGAGCAAGCTGCTGAGCAACGCCGATGCGGCGAAGGAGAATTTCGAGCAGGCGATCTACGACAGCATCTTCAAGGATCTCACGATCGAGGACCTCGCGCGGCTGACCCACCGTTCGCTCACGTCGTTCAAGAAGGAGTTCCGCCGTCTTTTCCAGATGCCGCCCCACAAGTGGTTCATCCGTCAGCGGCTCATGCACTCGCGTCTGCTGCTCATTTCGAGCTCGAAATCGATCGCGGAGATCGGCGCCGAGTGCATGTTCCCCAATACGTCGCACTTCATCAAGCTCTTCAAGAAGGAGTACCAGATGACCCCGGCGGCCTATCGCAACCGCCACCTCAGCACGGCGGTTCCGGAGGCTCCCGCCGCCGTGCGCGAAACCGAGGAGGTGGGCGAGGCGCTCTGATTGCGGGGTCGGTCCGGACTGCGACGGAACCGATAAAAAATAGGCTGCGCGACCCCGGTTTCGATTACGATTCGGTCGGATTTCGGGCGTCAGATTTTAAAAATGTTAGGAAAATATTTGGATTTTAGATAAAACCCGATTATCTTTGTTATATGAACGCGGGGATCTCCCGCTCTCATTAACCTAACTAACCTAACCGAGCGGGCCGCTGTCGCAAGACAGCGGCCCGCTTTTTCATGCCGGAGGGAGGCGCGTCCCGTCTTCCGGCCTACCGTTCGGCCGGCGGGATCAGCGCCCGCAGGCGCTCGTCGTCGCCGCACAGGGCGGCCATCTTCTCGCGCAGAATGAGGTAGCGCCGCTGGAGACTCCGGAGGGGACGCACCCCGCAGTCGTAATGGTCGCCCTTGCAGCAGCTGAAGGCCGCCGCGCCGTAGGCGCGGAGGGCGGCCGTGGGCGAGCCCGTCGCCAGGCGGAAGTCGCCCAGCCGTTCCCATTCGAGGCTCTCCTCCAGCGCGCGCCGGTCGCCGTCGCGCCGGCTGCGGCGGATCGCGCCGATGCGGTCGGCGAAGTCTCGTTCCAGCGTCTCGCGCAGAGGCGCTTCGATCGTCAGTCGGTCGCCGCGCAGACGTGCGGCGAGCCGGTAGCCCGTCGTGCGGGCGTCGTTCTTTTCCATAATCACACGATTTTTTGAATGAAACGATCCGGTCGGCCGCTGTCCTTGTCAAGGAACGCTGCGGGCATAATCCACCCGCAAAGGCAATCTTCGACAGACGGCCGGACCCGGTTGTGATGTGTGAAATGGAATGTGTGCGTCAGTGTCGCATGGAAAAGGGGCGATCGGACGGGTTGCGCCGCGCCGGCGTGCCGATCGCAGGGCAAATATAGTCGAATAACCGGAATTTTCCAAAAGCCGGCGGCGGCCCGCGGCCGGCCCGCTTTTCCCGTCTTTGCCGGCCCCGATCCTCCGACCGGCCTTCTGCGGCCCTGTGGCGGCGATTTGTTACAATAAATAGCCATTCACGAGGAATATCCGATCTTTTTTGCTATTTTTGCGTCAATTGGGAAAAAAGTGAACTTAAATGCCGAAGTTCCATGACAAGGTAGATGTCCTGAAAAAACCCGGATGGCTGAAGATCCGGCTCCACCGCTCCGCCGAGTTCGCCCGTGTGCGCAAGATCGTCGAGGAGCGGGGCCTGCATACGATTTGCAGCAGCGGCAAGTGCCCCAACCAGGCCGAATGCTGGAGCCGTCGCACCGCGACCTTCATGATCCTGGGCGAAATCTGTACGCGCGGGTGCCGTTTCTGCGCCACCCGCACGGGGCGTCCCCTTGCGCCCGACGCCGACGAGCCGCAGAAGGTGGCCGAGAGCGTCGCCCTGATGGAACTCCGCTATGCCGTCATCACCTCCGTGACGCGCGACGACCTGCCCGACGGCGGTGCCGCCCACTGGGCCGCTACGGTCGAGGCGATCCGCCGGAGGAATCCCGGGACGGTCATAGAGCTCCTTATTCCCGACCTCGATGCGCGCCGCGATCTGCTGGAGACCGTCGTCGCATCGGGCCCCGATCTGGTCGGACACAACATCGAAACCGTCGAGCGGCTGACCCCCGCGCTGCGTTCCAGGGCGAAGTACCGCACCAGCCTGGAGACGCTGCGCCTGCTGCATGCGATGGGCGCCGCCACGAAGAGCGGTCTGATGGTGGGTCTCGGCGAGAGCGACGATGAAGTATTGCAGACCCTCGCCGACTTGCGCGAAGCGGGTGTGGGGGTCGTCACCCTGGGCCAGTACCTTCGTCCCACGCTGGAGCATTACCCCGTAGCGGAGTATGTCACTCCCGAAAAATTCGAATGGTACCGGCAGAAAGCGCTGGAGATGGGTTTCGCCTACTGCGCGAGCGCACCGCTGGTGCGGTCGTCGTACATGGCCGAGGAGGCCCTGCGCAGCGTCAAGGCGTTGCGGCGATGAAGATCCTCTGCCGCGATCTGGGGCGCATGGAGTATGCCGCCGCGCGGGAGGTGCAGCAGCGCCTCTTCGACGCGCTGGTCACCCGCAAGGCGCATCGCACCGGCGGCGGGGCGGCCTGCGCTGATCGCGGCGGCGAGGCCTCGGTAGGTGCCGGCGAGGCTCCCGAAGCGACGGCGGCCGACGATATGGCCGCCGCAGGAGCCCCGGAGTGCGCCGGGGAGCTGCTCCTCGTGGAGCACGACCCGGTCTATACGCTCGGCAAGAGCGGCCGGGCCGAGAACCTGCTCGTGGGACGCGAGCGGCTCGAAGCGCTCGGCGCCGCGTTCTTTCGCATTGACCGCGGGGGCGACATCACCTTCCACGGTCCCGGGCAGCTGGTCGGCTATCCGATCCTCGATCTGGAACGGATCGGCATCGGCCTGCGCGACTACATCGCGTCGCTTGAGGAGGCGGTGATCCGCACGGTGGCCGACTACGGCATCGCCGCGGGGCGCATCGCCGGGGCTTCGGGGGTGTGGATCGCCGACGAAAAACGCCCGCCGCGCAAGATCTGCGCAATAGGCGTGCGTTCTTCGCGTTATGTTACCATGCACGGCTTCGCGCTCAACGTGACGACCGACCTGGGGTGGTTCGCCCATATCAACCCCTGCGGGTTCTCGGATCGGGGGGTGACCTCGATCGCGCGGGAGACGGGTCGCGACGCGGCGATGGCCGACGTGAAGCGTGCGGTGGTCCGCCACCTGGGCGAGGTGCTCGGGGCGGAGATGGTGCCGGCGACGTCGGGCTGTGTTATGACAGGCCGGCGGACAAACGACGTAAGAGAAGAAAAGTAATGTTGAAATATATAAATAATAGATCGTATGCCTACACGAAAGCGTTGGGCAGTCAAACCGCAGGGCGATTCCGGGGCGGTGGCGAAGCTCGCCACCGCGTTGCGGCTCTCGCCCGTGCTGGCGAACCTGCTCGTTCAGAGAGGCATAGACACTGTAGAGAAGGCGGAGAAGTTCTTTAGACCCAGCCTCGCCGACCTGCACGATCCCTTCCTGATGAAGGATATGGATCGCGCGGTCGAGCGTGTCGGACGGGCCGTCCGGGAGAATGAGAAGATCATGATCTACGGCGACTACGACGTCGACGGCTGCACGGCCGTCGCGCTGGTCTACAAGTTCCTGCGCCAGATCGGGCACAAGAACCTGATGTTCTACATCCCCGACCGGTATACCGAAGGCTACGGTATCTCGGTCAAGGGTATCGACCTGGCGGCCCGCAAGGGCGTCGGGCTGATCATCGCCCTCGACTGTGGCATCAAGGCCACGGAAAAGGTTGTCTATGCACAGCAGAAAGGCGTGGATTTCATCATCTGCGACCACCACCTCCCGGCCGAGGAGATCCCCCGAGCCGTAGCCGTTCTGGACCCCAAGCGGGTCGACTGTTCCTACCCGTTCGACGAGCTGTCGGGCTGCGGCGTGGGATTCAAGCTGGTGCAGGCCTATGCCCAGCGCCACGGGATTCCCTTCGAGCAGATCCTCCACCTGCTGGATCTGCTGGTCGTATCGATCGCCTCGGACATCGTGCCGCTGGTGGGCGAGAACCGCATCCTGGCCTACTTCGGATTGAAGATGCTCAACCGCGAGCCCTCCAAGGGGCTGCTGTCGATCATCAAGATCTGCGGGCTGGACAAGCACAACATCACCATCGACGACATCGTCTTCAAGATCGGTCCGCGCATCAACGCCGCCGGGCGCATGCGCATGGACGAGAACGACGAGAACGCCTCGCCCTCGGGCGGGCACGCCGCCGTCGAGCTCCTGATCGAGGGCAACGAGTCGGTCGCCGCCGAGTTCGGCAACGTGATCGACGCCTACAACCGCGACCGCAAGTCGATCGACCGCTCCGTGACGCAGGAGGCCCACGACTACATCGAGCGCAACCCCGAGCTCAAGAGCCTCAAGAGTACGGTGATCTACAATCCCCGGTGGATGAAGGGCATCGTGGGGATCGTCGCCTCGCGCCTGATCGAGACCTACTACCGCCCGACGGTGGTGCTGACGATGAGCAACGGCTTCGTGACGGGCTCGGCCCGCTCGGTGCCGGGCTTCGACCTCTACCAGGCCGTGGAGTCGTGCTCCGACCTGCTGGAGAACTTCGGCGGTCACATGTACGCCGCGGGCATGACCATGCGGCCCGAGAACGTCGACGAGTTCATGCGGCGCTTCAACGCCTATGTCGAGGAGAACATCGACCCGCAGGCGCTCGTCCCGCAGGTCGACATCGACAGCGAGCTGCTCTTCTCGGACATCACGCCCAAGTTCCGCGCCGACCTCAACCGCTTCCAGCCCTTCGGGCCGGGCAACGCCTCGCCGGTCTTCGCCACCTACGGCGTGAGCAACCACGGCGATGCCAAGCTGGTGGGCATGGAGTGCGAGCACCTGCGCATGGACCTCATGCAGCGGCAGAAGCCCAACACGACGATCCAGTCGATCGCCTTCCAGCAGCCCACGCATTACGAGTGGGTGCGCTCGGGCCGGCCGATCGACGTCTGCTACCAGATCGTCGAGAACCACTACCGCGGCACGGTGACCACGCAGCTGCGCATCAAGGACATCAAGCCCGTGGTGCGGTAAGGCGGGTTGTCGTTGCGGCGATGAAAACGAGGAGCCTCGGTTTTGAGGCTCCTCGTTTTGCGTGTTGGGAATGTTTTTGTCGGATCGCAGCCAGCGGGGGATGCACGCGAGCGAATGCGAAGAGTGCGGCCCTCCGCCGGGGGTGGCTGCGGGCCGCCACGCTTCGGGAACTCCCGAAGCGTGGCAATTTCTTCAGCCGGACGGTCACTCCCTTCGGAGAACGATGCGCCGCGTCTGGGGCTGGTTGATCGCGTAGATCGTCTCGACGAGCTCCTCCATCTGCCGTGCCCGCGCCTCGCGTACATGGGGCAGCATCAGGCGCGAATAGTTGTCGCGGTGGATGTCGAGCCAGATGTTGCGGCTCTTTTCGCTGTCGAGCGCCTCGACGGCCCGGCGGTCGTTGGCGTCGAGCAGCCCCTTGCCCTGCATGAAGCCGTACTGCACCCAGGCGTAGTCGCGGAACGTGCGCTCGATCTCCCAGCGCAGCTCGTTGAGGTGCATCACCTCCAGCGCCTGGCGGTACTGGGGCGTCCAGGGAATCTGGGCCAGGTTGATCCCCGCGGCCAGCTCGGCGGCGCTCCACGTGCCGATCCGCTCGCCGTCGATCGACAGCGCGTAGTCGCCTTGGGGCAGCCCCTCGACGGCCAGCGTCTCGCGGTTCATCTCCTCGGTGAAGGGCACCAGCCGGCAGGCCTCGGCCTGACTGCGGCGGGCCCCCATGCCGCGGGCGACGGTATCCATCGGGTAGGGGAGCGCGCGGGCCGTGTAGTCGAACGAGAGGGTGCGGCCCTTGCTGCCGAGGCCGTCTACCGTGCAGTTGCCGGCGCGCAGCACGCGTCCCCGCGCCGCGTCGATACGCACGTCGGCGACCTCCTGCCCGGCGAATCCCTGCGCCTTGAGGAAGAGATAGGCCATGGCCATGTGTCCCGCGTTGTCGGGGTGGATGCGGTCGCCCATCGTCAGCGTGAACGACGGATTGGCCGCCTGCTCGCGGGCCGCGAGGGCCACGAGCGGGGCGTTGTAGTCGAGAAACTCCCAGCCGTTGCGCTCGGCGGCCTCCTGCTGGAAGGCCACCACGCGCTGCATCACGGCGTTCTTGCCCTTCAGGGCCGTGTTCTCGATTTGGGCCGTCTCGTCGTAGGGCGAGCCGCCGATCATCACCACGCGCAGCCGGTCGGCCGCGAGCAGCCGCCGCTCCATCTTGCGGAAGTTGTCGAGGCACTCGCGGTAGCGCGCCTCGCCGAAGGCCCGGGCGTCGTCGCCGTTGTACTCGGCGTAGCCCGTGTCGTTCATCCCGAAGGTGACGGTGAGCACCGTCGGCCGTTTGGAGAAGACGTCGCCGTCGAGACGCTTGTACATGTCGCCTGCCGTCTCGCCGCCGATGCCGACGTTGAACATCCTCAGTTCGCGGTCGGGGAAGCGGGTCATGTAATAGAGCCAGATGTAGGAGTGGTAGTGGCCGCCGTCGGTGATGCTGTTGCCGAGGAATGCCACCCGGTCGCCCGCCTCGAAGGGGGCGATCGTCTGGGCGCGGAGGGCGCTGCCTGCGAGGAGCGCCGCTGCGATCAGGATGAGTTTTTTCATGATCGGTTCCTGTGTTTTATTCGTAGGAGGGGGGCATCTGCGTGCGGCCCCACGTTCCCGAGGGTTTCGTCGAGGTGGTGAAGCGGACCGTGGCGCCGCCGGCGAGGCGCTCCCAGTCGATCCAGGCGCGGTCGAGGCGTTCGCCGTCGACGGTGACGGCGGTGGTGTAGGGGCGCGTCGGGGAGCCGCCCTCGATCACCAGGTCGCCGCCCTTGAGGTGCATCGTGATCCGGTCGAAGAGCGGCGTGGAGAGGGTGAACCCGCCCACGCCGGGGATCATCGGGTAGAGTCCCGTCGAGGCGAAGACGTACCAGGCCCCCATCGTCCCCAGGTCGTCGTTGCCCGGCAGGCCGTCGGCGGCGCTCGAATACTGCTCGGCGAGCGTGCGGCGGATCACCTCCGACGCCTTGTCGGGGCGTCCCACCCAGTTGTAGACCCACGGGATGTGGAAGCTGGGCTCGTTGCCCGAGGCGAACCAGGGGTCGTTGTAGCCGGCGTCGAGCCGCACGAAGAATTCGTCGAGCCGCCGCTCGGCCTCGGCCTTGCCGCCGATCGTCTCGATCAGCCCCCCGAGGTCGTAGGGCACCATCCAGAAGTAGTTCTTGTAGGTCGATTCGCGCCAGTCGTCGCCCAGCGGTTTCCAGCTGCCGTCGCCGTGGCGCGACTGCAACCACCCGGTCTCGGGGTTGTAGAGGTTGCGCCACGAGCGGGCGTAGCCGAAGTAGCGCCACGAGGCGAACTCGTCGCCCACGGCGTGGAGCGCGAACTGGCCGATGGCGAAGTCGGCCGAGGTGTATTCGAGCTGCTCGGAGGCATTGAACCACCCCTTTTCGAGGTACTGCGCCAGCCCCGGGCGCTCCTCGATCGCCTGCGACCGTGCGCCCGGTACTTCGGCGTTGCGCCGCATGAGACGAAAGATCGGGTGGGGATCGTAGTCGCGCGCGCCGAAGGCCCAGGCGTTGGCGATGAGCGTGGGGGTGGGGTCGCCCTGCATGATCCCCGTCTCGATGTTGGCCAGCACCCAGCGCGGGAAGGCGTCGCCCGACTGCTCGGCGAAGTCGCGGTGCGAGAGCACCACGTCGGACGCCACGTCGGGGCAGAGCATCGCCAGCAGCTGGATCTGCGTGCGGTAGGTGTCCCAGTTGCTCAGCGAGGTCAGCTGCCGCGAGCGGGTGCGGTGGACGCGGAAGTCGGCGCCCATGTACTCGCCGTTGACGTCGTTGCAGAGGTTGGGATGGATGAAGACCCGGTAGAGGTGGGTGTAGAACTGGCAGATGCGGTCGGCGTCGCCGCCCTCCACCTCGATGCGTCCCAGGCGGTCGTTCCAGGCCTCTTCGGCGGCACGGCGCACGGCGTCGAAGTCCCAGCCGGCGTTCTCGGTCCGCAGGTTCTCGCGGGCGTTCTCCACCGAGACGTAGGAGACTCCGATCTTGTACTGCACGCGCTGCCCCTTCGCGAGGTCGAAGGTGAAGTAGAGACCCGACTGCGCCCCTTCGGCGAAGCGGGCGCCCGGCTGGAGCCGCTCCTCCTTCCAGATGCCCGACTCGACGGCCGGCGTATCGAACTCGGCGGCGAAATAGACCTTGTAGGGGGTTCTCACGCCGCAGAAGTTGCCGCCTTCGGCATAACCCTCGCAGCTCGCGGGGCCGGTGATGACGGCAGCGGCCACCTCGATGGGCGTCGACGAGATTCCGGCGCCGATGATGACCGTGCCGAACCGCTCGTCGGCGGAGTATTCGTAGCGGGCCATGCCCGTGCGGGGCGTGACGGTCAGCTCGGCGCCGACCGACTCCTCGACTTCGGCCCGGTAGTAGCCGGCGTGGCCCTCCTCGCCCGAAACCTCGACGCGGTGGTCGAGGATGTTGCCGGGCGAGCGGTCGAGCCGTCCGGGCAGCGGGAAGGTGGGGAAGTTGCCCATGTGGGCGCAACCGCCGCCGCTGAGCTGGTTGATGACGAAGCCGCCGCGGCGGTAGAAGTAGGAGGGGGTGAACTGCACCATGCCGAAGGGGTAGGTGGCCCCCGGGTAGCAGTAACCCGAGGTGAGCCCCTCGCCGCGGGTGCCGATCAGCGTGTTGACCCGCTCGGCCGGCGTGACGCGCTGCGCGGCGGCCGGTGCGGCTTGTTTTTCAGCCGCGGCCGCACCGGCGGAGACGAGCAGCAGCGCGGCGGCGGAAAGGATGTTGCGTATCTTCATTCTTCAAAGGGTTATTCGGTGCGTTGCGAAAGCGAGAAGGGGGCCGCGGCCTTGGTCGTGCAGCGGTCGAGGGCGGGGCGGTCGCTCATCTCGAAGCGGAGCGTGCCGCCTCCGACGATCTCGTCGTAGGAGATCCAGTTGCGTTCGAGCGCTTCGCCGTTGAGCGTCGCCTTGCGGATGTACACCCGCCCGGGCCCGTTCTCCGGCGCCTCGATCGTGAAGCGCTTGCCGTCCTCGAACGTCAGGGTCGCCTTGCGGAAGACGGGGCTGCCGATGACGTACTGGTCCGTTCCGGGGCAGACGCTGTAGATGCCCAGCGCGCTCAGGACGTACCACGACGACATGCCGCCCTGGTCCTCGTCGCCCGGATAGCCGCGCTCCGACGAGTCGTAGAGCCGGCGCATGATCTCGCGCGCCCAGTACTGCGTCTTCCACGGCTGCCCGGCGTAGCTGTAGAGATAGATCATGTGCTGGATGGGCTGGTTGCCGTGGGCGTACTGCCCCATGTCGGCCAACTCCATCTCGGTCATCTCGTGAATCACTCCGCCGTAGGTGCCCGGGCGGATGATGTTGGGACGGGTGAAGACCGAGTCGATCTTGGCGGTGAAGGCCTCGTCGCTGCCGTAGAGGTCGATGAGCCCCTGCACGTCGTGGAAGACCGACCAGTTGTAGTGCCAGGCGTTGCCCTCACAGTAGGGACCGCCCCACTCGTAGGGGTCGAAGGGCGCGAGCCACTCGCCGTTCTTGAGGCGGCCGCGCATGAAGCCCGTCGCGGGGTCGAAGACGTTGCGGTAGTTGTACATCACGCGGGCGAAGATCTCCTCGTAGAACTTGTTGCCCGTCATGCGGGCCAGCTGCCAGGCGCAAAAGTCGTCGTAGGCGTATTCGAGCGTCTGGGCCGTCGAACCCATCGATTCGGGGTAGGGCACGTAGCCCAGCTGCCAGTACTCCTTCCACCCCGCGCGGCCGTTGGCGCCGCCCCAGGGGCCCTTGTTCATCGCCTCGTGGGCGTAGGCTTCGAGAGCTTTGGCGGGGTCGAACGTGCGGATGCCCTTCGCCCAGGCGTCGGTGAGCAGCGAGATCGAGTGGTTGCCCAGCATGCCGCCCGTCTCGCCCGGTGCCGACCACGAGGGCAGCCAGCCGCACTGCTCCTGGGCCGCCAGCAGCGCCTGCATGTAGCGGCCCTGCATGGTGGGATGGAGGATGTTGGTGAGCGGGAACTGCGAGCGGAAGGTGTCCCAGAAGCCGTTGTCGGTGTACATGTAGCCGCGGTGGACCTTGCCGTCGTAGGGGCTGTAGTAGTAGGGTTCGCCCGCGGCGTCGCGCTCGTAGAACTTGCGCGAGAAGAGGTTGGCGCGGAACAGGCACGAGTAGAAGGTGCGCAGCTCCTCGTCGGTGCCGCCCTCGACGTCGACGCGTCCCAGCAGGGCGTTCCAGGTCGCCTTGCCGCGCTTGGCCGTCGCTTCGAGCGTTCGGTCGGCGCCCAGCTCGCGTGCGAGGGTGATCTCGGCCTGCTCGGCGCTGATGTACGACGAGGCGGCCCGGGCCTGGACCTTCGTGCCGGGGCGGAAGCGCACCCAGGCGCCGTAACCCTTGCCTTCGCCGTCGGTGGCGCCGGCCGCGATCGTCCCCTTGTCGTTCTCCCAGGTGCCCCACTCCTCGAAGGGGCGGTCGAACTCGATGACGAAGTAGCTGCGGAACGTCTCCGGATGGTTGACGAAACGGTGGTTGTTGACCCAGCCCGAGATCCGGCGCTTTTCGGGATCGATGCGGATCCGGCTCTGCGCCGTGTAGCCGTCGAGCACCAGGTAGGCCGGGCCGCCCGAGCGGGGGTAGGTGAAGCGCAGGTGCACGCCGCGCGTGGTGGGGGCCATCTCGGTGGTGATGCCGTTGGCCAGACGGACCTTGTAGTAGTGGGGACGGGCCACCTCGTCGGCGTGGCTGAACGCCGTGGCGCGCTCCTCCTCGTCCACTGTGAGCTGCCCGGTCATGGGCATGAGCGAGTAGACGGCGTAGTCGCTCATCCACGGGCTGCACTGGTGCGCCTGCTGGAAGCCGCGGATGGTGCCCACGGCATACTGGTATTTCCACCCCTCGCCGTTGGGGCCGGTTTGGGGCGACCACATGTGCATGCCGTAGGGCATGCCGGTGGCGGGGTAGGTGTTGCCGTAGCTCAGCTCGAAGCGCGAGTCGGTGCCTTGCAGCGTGTTGACATACTGCACGTAGTCGCGCTCCTGCGCCTGTGCCGCGGCGGCTGCCAGCAGGGTGGCCGTTGCGGCGGCCATGCGGAGCCGGCGGCGGGTGTAATCGATCAGTCGGTTCATATCGGATAAGATTTGTTCGGTTGCTTTCGTCGTTTATTTCTCCAGCCCCCACGCCTCGTTGGGTTCGGGGCCCATGTAGAGTTCGAGCGTCCCCCCGGCGGCGATCTCCGCGAAGTCGAGGTAACAGCGGTCGAGCGGATGCCCGTCGAGCAGGGCCCGCCGGATGTAGAGGTTCTCCGGTGCGTTGTCGTGGGCGACGATCGTGAATCGTTTACCCGTCGCATAGCGCGGGTCGAGCGCGAATTCGATGCGGTCGAACAGCGGCGAGGTGATCTCCATCCGCGTGTCGCCCGGGCAGGCCGGATGGATGCCCGATGCCGCGAGCACGTACCAGGCCGACATCTGCCCCGCGTCCTCGTTGCCCACGATCCCCTCGGGGCCGTCGCCGTAGGCTGCGCGGCAGATATGGCGTGTCCACCGCTGGGTCTCCCACGGCCGGCCGAGGCGGTTGAAGAGGAACGGCACGAGGTGGACGGGTTCGTTGGCGTGGTTGTAGTAGGCGTTCCAGCCGAAATCGGCGGGCGTCTTTTCGAAGAAGTTTTCGAGGTCGGCGACCGCCGCCTCGCGGCCGCCCATCAGCGCGACCATCCCCTCGATGTCGTGCGGCACGAACCACCCCTGCTGGTAGGGGGTCGACTCGATGCAGCCGTACCACTCCTGGGTGCGGGCCCCGTCGGGCCACGGCGCCCACCCGCCGTCGGACAGGCGGGGGCGGAACCACCCCTTTTCGGGGTCGAAGACGTTGCGGTAGGCCTGGCTCCGGCGGGCGAAGAGCGCCGCGTCGTCGCTCTTGCCGAGTTGCGCGGCCAGCTGCGCGAGGCACCAGTCGGTGTAGGCGTATTCGAGCGTGTGGGCGATCGAGAAATCCGACGGGGTGTAGCCCAGCGGCTCGTTGCCGAACAGCCGCTGGGTGTTGACGGCATAGCGGTAGGCCTGTTCGATGTCGTAGCCCCGGATCCCCTTGGCGTAGGCGTCGGCCAGCACCGAGAGCGCCGGGTTGCCGATCATGCAGCCCGAGTAGGCGTTGAGCAGCTCCCAGCGTTCGAAGTATTCGCGGCCGCTCTCGTCGGCCATCGTGACGAGCGATTGCAGCAGGTCGTCGACCAGACGGGGGTTGACGATCGTCTGCAACGGCATCTGGCTGCGGAAGACGTCCCAGCCGCTGAAGAGCGTGCGCTTCGTAAAGCGGCCCGCGGTGTCGTGCGGCCGGCCGTCGGCGCCCATGTAGCGCCCGTCGACGTCGGTGTAGAGCCGCGGATCGATCATCGTGTGGTAGAGCGCCGTGTAGAAGATCCTCCGGTCGCGTTCCGTGCCGCCCTCGACGCGGACGCGGCCCAGGGCGCGGTTCCAGGCGTCGTAGGCCTCGCGGGCCACCGTGTCGAAATCCTTGTCGGCGATCTCCGCCTCGAAGTTGCGGCGCGCCCCTTGGGCGTCGACGAACGAGAGGCCCGCCTTGAAGGTGACCTGCTCGCCGGCGCGGGTGGGGAACTCGACGAAGAACCCCAGGTGGTCGCCCTCGATCGACCGCCGGCCGCGGACGATAGGCGCCTCGGCGATGCGCTGCTGGTATGCGGGGCGCACCACGTCGTCCTTATGGCGCGACCACGATGCGGGGATGTCGGCGCTCCAGAAGCCGTAGTCGGCGATCGGCTCGCTCAGCCGGGCATAGAAGTGGAGCGTGTAGCCCACCTGCCCTTCGCCGTCGCCCCAGCCGCCCGTCTCGGGCGTGCAGCGGATCCATCCGGCGAGGGTGTGGTCGTCGACCACCTCGACGTACTGCCGCTCGGCCGTGCCTCCCACGCGGCGCGCCAGGTCGATCTGGATGCGCGAGCGGTCGCTCTCGGGGAAGGTGAAGCGCAGCGCCCCGCAGTGCGGCGTGGCCGAGGTCTCGACGCGGATGCCGTAGTCCGAGAGCGTGACGTCGTAGTAGCCCGCCCGGGCATGCTCCGACGCCTTGTCGAAGTGCGACCGGTAACCGGCGATCGAGCCGTCCTCGCGGCCCGCGATCTTTTGCAGCGGCCCGGTGGTCGGCATGACGAGCAGGTTGCCCAGGTCGCCGAACCACCCCACGCCGCTCATCTGCGTGAAGGCGAAGCCCTCGATCGTGGAGTGTTCGTAGCTGTACCCGGGGCTGTTGTCGCCGCCCGAGATGGTGTTGGGGCTCACCTGCGCCATGCCGTGGGGCGTCGTCGCCCCCGGGAAGGTCTTGCCCAGCCCGTGGTAGACGCCCGCGGCGTCGGTGCTCGTGCTGGCGCCGATGAAGGGATCGACATGGCGGGCCGCGTCGAACGGGGCTGTGTCGCCCGCTCCGCAGCCGGTCGCGAGCAGGAGGAGAGCCGCCCGAAGGCAGGCCGGGAACGAATGTCTTTTCATACGGAGTCGGTTAACGGGTAATATGCAGGGTAGTCAGTCCGAAGCGCGGCATCGCGACCTCGATCCGGGCGCCCTCCGCCTCCCGGCGAACGGCGAGTTCGCCCGTCGGGTTGCCGGCGAGGTCCGTCGTCTCGACCTTCGCGGGGACGAATCCCAGCCGCAGGCTCTGCGGCGTCGCGTCGCCCGAAGCGTTGAAGAGCCTTATGACCAGACCATCGCCCTCGGGATAGGCCGCCGAGAGGCCGTAGCCGCTCCCCGAAAGGTCGATCATCGACGCCGAGCCCGGAGCCGTCCGCCGGTCGGCGCGGCATACGAGCGGTTCGTTCCAGTCGTCGCTCTCCTGCTGGATCCCCGCCTCGTCCCACCGTCCGGCGTGGGCCGCCAGGGCGAAGCGCAGGTGCGTCGGCCGGTCGATCGGATGGTCGCGGCCCCACAGGCCGCCGCCGGCGTACTGCACCGTAAGACCGAGCGGCGTGTCGTCGCCATAGGTGTAGGAGGTCGTATGGTCGCTCAACAGCGCCAGGCCGCACCCCGCCTCCTCGGCAAGGTCGATCCAGTGCAGCACGATGTCGTGCTTGATCGCGTCCCAGGTCGAGAAGAAGGTGTTCTGCTGGCTGCTGCGGCAGACGTCGAAGGGGGCGTCCTTGTAGAGCGCCGGGGCGTCGAGCGCCACGGGCAGGTAGAAGTTGAGCTTGTAACGCCCGTCGTAGAAGGCGCGGCGGTTGTCGGCGAATCCGCCCTCCTGATGCCATGCGCCGATGCCGACGTCGTGCAGCCAGTCGATGCGTAGGTCGAAGTCGATCTTCGGGTCGCCCTTGCGGAGGGTGACCGTCTGGGTGAAGGGGTGCGAGGCGACGGTGCCGCGGATGCGGACGCGCTGCTCGAAGTCGTTGTCGACGAGCACCTCGATGCGGGCCGGCGTCTCGACCGACGAGCGGAACCGCCCCTCGTCGTAGAAGTAGCCCCGCAACTCGCCCAGGGCATAGTCGCCGTCGTTGCCGACCAGCTCCCTGCCGCCCAGAAATTTGGCCGTGAGGCTCGCGATGACGCCGCCCCGCGCCGCGTCGAAGCGGATGCGGTACATGTCGTTCTCGACGACGCCGTCCGATGCCGCCGGCAGGTGCTTCCGCTGCCGCGTGCGTGCGGGCTCTACGGTGTAGGTCGTGTAGCCGAACGCGGGCACGTCGGCCGTGAAAAAGAGGCATGCCTCCCCGTCGACGGTCTCGACGGCCGAAGCCACCTTGCGGCCCCGCAGATCGCGTACCGTCGCCCCGTCGCCGAAACCGGCGGGCAGCGGCGTCGAGACCGTCCGGCGGCGCGGCACGCCCAGCGTATTGCAGATGCGGAGGCGCAGCCGCCCGTCGGCGTCGGGCGTGGCGAAGCTCGCGAAGGCGGCCCCGGCGACGGCGTCGCAGAGCGAGTCGGAGGCCGCCGTCCAGCGGGCGATGTGGTCGGCCCAGGTGCCCCGGCCGTGGAGGCCGTTGTAGGGGACGATCCACGAGTCGTGGTGCTGGGCCAGCATCAGCGTGCGCCACGCCTCGTCGAGGAGCGCCTGATCGGGGCGGAAGCCGTTTGCCAGGCAGGCCAGCGCCCCCAGTTTCTCGGTGGCGACGATGCGGTTTTCGGTGCGGCGCACCTGCCGGGCGATGCGCTGCATCACCTGGCTGCCCCACACCAGACTGGCCCGCACGTCCTCCTGCGGCATGCGGTAGTCGTCGTCGCTCCGGCCGTCGGAGACCGTCTCGAAATATTCGCGCCAGGTGACGTAGGTCGAACGGTTGCGGATCGTGTCGCCCGCGCCGAGCCACGGCCCGTAGCGCCAGCCGGCATCCTGATAGCACATGCCCACCGGGTGGGCGATGCCCGCCTCGCGGCAGGCGTCGAGGTAGGGTTGTTCGTTGCCCCAGGCCGTGGTCTGCCACACGGAGTTCTCCTGCAATGCCTCGCAGGCGTAGCGCGGCGAGGTGAGGATCGCGCTGCCGTCGGGACCGATCCAGTTGACCAGTTCGCCGCCATAGGGGGCCGCGTAGCCGCCCCAGCAGGTGTTGGGGCACTTGAGCGAGGCGTAGCGGAAGCCGAATCCGCGCAGGATCTGCGGCAGGGCGCTCGTGAAGCAGGGCTCCTCGACGGCGTAGGTCGTGAACTCGACCTGGGGGAAGTGGCTGCGGATCTTGCGGATGCCGTAGGCGAACTGCCGGATAATGCTCTCGCCCGAGATGTTGTAGCAGTAGGGCTGGGCGTAGGTCGGGTTGGTGAACTCCACGCGCCGGTCGGCCACGATGCGTTGCAGGCGCCGGTAGTCGACCGGGGTGCGCAGGGCCACGGTGTCCCACGTCTCGGGCTCGATCTCCAGCCCGATCCGCCATTCGGGATGGGCTTCGAGCCGGTCGACGATGAAACGGGTTTTCCACTCGACGGGGTAGTGGCCGTAGATGCCGCCGTGGTAGCCGTCGACGAAGTAGACGGGCGGCTGGGCGGCGGCCCGGGCTCCGGCGAGCAGCGCGAGCAGCAGGATGAGCCCTCCCCGTCGGCGGGCGGAGGGGATGAGTGTACGGAACGGGTTCATGGTATTCGGAGGGTTGGTTTTCCGATACAAAGAAACCCCTTGCATCGCGATCGGGGGTATACTATATTATCGAATGCGTATCGTCGGGCCGTCGGAAGCTGCCCGACGGCCCGTTTCCCGTCAGCGCGATGCGGCGAGCGTCGAGGGGGTGACGCCCATCGAGTCGCGGGCCCAGTCGCCGCGGGCGCGCAGCACCTGCTCGACGATGTCGCGCACGGCGCCGTGGCCGCCCCGGAATTCGGAGACGTAGCGCGCCGCCTCGATGACTTCGGATGCGGCGTCGGCCGGGCAGACCGGGATCCCCACCTCGCGCATGCACTCCAGGTCGGGGATGTCGTCGCCCATGTAGACCACGTGCCGGGGGTCGAGCCCCTCGCGGGCGAAGAAGTCGCGCAGCGTGGTGATCTTGTCCATGCAGTCGAGGTGGTACTCGGTGAGCCCGAGCATGCGCAGGCGGTTTTCGAGCGTGCGGCCCCGGCCGCCCGAGATGATGCAGATGCGGTAGCCTATCTTCGCGGCGTAGGCCAGCGCGTAGCCGTCCTTGGCGTCGTAGCGGCGGATGAAGTCGCCGTCGACCGTGGGGATGATGCCGCCGTCGGTCATCACGCCGTCGACGTCGAAGACGAAGGCCTCGACGCGGGCTATCGCTTCCTTGAAATTTTCCATATGTGTTCGCTTAGCGTTGTGTAGAGTCGTCGGGTGTCGGGATCGTCGAGCAGCGCCTCGTGGCGCCGCTGCGTGGGGAGGTCGCCCCGCACGGCGGGGCCCGTCTGTACGTCGGCGGGCGACGGGGCGTCGAAGGCCTTGCGCAGGGTCTCGGCGGCGAGCGGCCGCAGCAGGTCGAAGCCGAAGCCCGCCTCCGCGGCTACGTCGTAGCCCAGGGCGTACATGTGGTTGGCGAAGTTGGAGACGAAGACCGCGGCCAGATGGATGCGCGCGCGGAGCGCCGAGTCGGCCTTCCGGACCGTGCGCGAGAGGGCGCGGGCCGTCGTTTCGAGCGCGGCGAGGGTCTGCTGGTCCGATGCCTCGACGAGGATGGGGATCTCGGCGAAGTCGACCGCGCGGCCTGCCGTGAAGGTCTGCAACGGGTAGAAGATACCCCGCCGGGCGATGGTCGCGGGCAACGCGTCGAGCGCCACGCTTCCGGCCGTGTGGGCCACGACGGCCTCGGGCGGGAAGGGAAGCGCGGCGGCGACTTCGGCCACGGCCCGGTCGCTCACGGCGATCAGGTAGAGGTCGGCCGGGGCCAGCCGTGAGCGATCGCAGCACCACGCCGTGGCGGCCAGGCGGGCCACTTCGGGGCCCCGCGCGGTGTTGCGGGCGAAGAGCTGCACCAGTTCGAGGGACGGTGCGGCGGCCACGGCGGCGGCCAGCGCCTCGGCCAGGTTGCCGCTGCCTATGATGACGATGCGTTTCATACGAGATCGGAGATCGGGCGTCGGGCGCCGTTGCGGTACAGTGTTTCGCGCATGCGGCCGAGTTCGCGGTCGACGCGCTCCATTTCGGGCGAGTGCGGGAGGGTGAAACACCCTTCGCCCACGCGGTCGATCGCCTCGACGATCGCGCCGAACTCCATCGAGGCAATGTCGTAGGCCGGGACGAAGGCCTCGTCGCGCTCCCGGTCGCCCGCCCTCACCGCAAGCAGCTGTCCGGCCTCGACGAGGCGGTATACGACGTCGTTGACGATGCGCGTGGGCAGCGCGAGCCGTTCGCGGATCGTCTCGACGGTCGAGGCGCCGCCGGCGGTGCGGAACCGCCCCGCGACCACCAGCATCACGGCGAGCATCACGCGGCGGCGCTGGTCGTGGCTCACCAGCAGCGATTCGCGCTCCTCGGCGAAGCGGGCGACGTTCTGGTAGGCGAACGACAGCTCGCCGCCGAACAGGAGGATCTGCCACGAGGTCTGCATCCAGAAGAGCAGCAGCGGCAGCGCCGCGAAGCTGCCGTAGATGGCGTTGTAGGAGGTCATCCACCGCTGGAGGTAGACGTAGCCCCACTGGAAGGCGAGGAAGAGCGTGCCGGCGACGATGCCGGCCGTCAGGGCGCTGCGCAGGCGGACGCGGGCGTTGGGGATGATCAGGTAGAGGAGCGTGAACATGGCCCAGATCACCGCCAGCGAGGCCAGGCGGGCCATCAGGGCGTAGATCCACGGGCGGTCGAAGGGCATGATGCCGCGCAGGTAGCCGCCCAGGGCGTTGGCCGCGGTCCACAGCACCGGGACGATCATCACCACGGCGACGTAGTCGGCCCACTTGCGGGCGATGCTGCGCGAGGCCTTGACCTCCCAGATGTTGTCGAAAGCGCTCTCGATCGACCCGAAGACGCGGATCACGGCCCAGAAGAGGGTCGCGAGGGCCACGGCGGCCACCACGCCGCCCCGCGTGCGGGCCAGGGCGTTCTCGGCGAAGCGGATGAGGTAGTCGACGATCTCGGGGTTGCGCGGGAAGAGGCGGTAGAGGTCGTCGATCGCGCCGTCGGTCAGCCCGAAGCCCTTCATCACGGCGAAGACCACCGCGATGACGGGCACGAGCGAGATGAGCGTGTAGAAGGTGAGCGCCGCCGAGCGGACGATCGTGCCGTGGGCCCGCAGGCCGCGGGCGGTGTAGAAGAGCAGGCGGTACTGCCCGGCCAGCCATCGCAGGATGGGGTTGTGCCAGGCGTCGAGCTCGCGGCGGAGGATCGTGTCGGTGAAGAAGGTGCGTAGGCGGCGTAGCGACATGCGGATCGTTTTTGCAAAGATAGTGCAAGGCGAGTTGCCGAGCAAATTTATTTGCTCGGCCGAGCCGCAGCCTATCTAAGCGGCAACTTGTTGTCGCAAAGTAGTGCAAGGCGAGAGCAAAAGCAAACGCAGTTTGCGTTTTGCCGAGCCGCCGCCTATCTAAGGCGCAGCCAAAGTAGTGCAAGGCGAGTTGCCGAGCAAATAAATTTGCTCGGCCGAGCCGCCGCCTGTCTAAGGCGCAGCGCCGCCTCTCTCGGACGCCGCCCTCCCTACCGCCGGGCCGGTCGTTCGAGCGAGGCTTCGTAGCGGCGGCGCAGCTCCAGCAGTTCGCGGACCTTCCCGGGGTATTGCTCCCCGAGGTTCTTCGATTCGGTGGGGTCGATCCGCAAATTGGTCAGATAGAGCCCTTCGAGCGTGCGGTTCTTGTCGTCGGGCAGCACGTCGATGGCGTTGTTGATGAGTTTCCAGTCGCCGCAGCGGACGGCCCACTGCCCCTCGAAATCGAAGTGCAGCGCCTCGTGGGGCGACGGGGCGTCGTCGCGGATGAGCGGGACGATGCTCTTGCCGTCCACGTCGAGCTCGGTCGCGTCGAGCCCGCACAGCTCGACGAGCGTCGGGAACCAGTCGATGTTCATCGCCACCTGGTCGCGCACCGCGTTCTGCGGCAGGTGCCCGGGCCAGCTGATGACGGCCGGCACGCGGATGCCGCCCTCGAAGAGCGAGAACTTGCCCCCGCGGTAGTCGCCGCAATACCCGCCTCCGCCGAAGGTCCGCACTTCGGTGCTGTGGCCGTTGTCCGACTGGAAGACGACGATGGTGTTCTCCTCCAGCCCCTGGGCCGCGAGGAACGTGCGCAGCTCGCCCAGGTAGTCGTCGAAGGTCGAGACGTAGGCGGCGTACATCCGCCGCGGGTTGTCCAGCGCGGCGTAGTATTCGAGCCACTTCTCCTTGGGTTGCAGCGGATAGTGCGGGATGTTGACGGCCCAGTAGAGGAAGAAGGGGCGGTCGGGGTCGCCCTCGCGGATGAAGGCCTTGGCCTCGCGCAGCGTCTCCTCGGTGAAGAACTTGCCCTCTTCGTGGATCTCCTGACGGTTGCGCCACAGGTCGTGGACGTTGGGCCCCCACCAGTAGTAGAAGTGGGAGTAGCTGTCGATGCAGCCGCCCAGGAAGCCCCAGAAGTAGTCGAACCCCTGGCTGTTGGGGGCGTATTCGGGCAGCGATCCGAGGTGCCATTTGCCGATGCAGGCCGTGCGGTAGCCGTTGGCCCGCATCCGCTCGGCGAGCGTCTCCTTCTCGGGCGGCATCCCCTTCAGCCCCGCGTTGCCCGTCACGCCCGCACGCCGGGTGAACTGTCCCGTGAGCAGCGAGGCGCGCGAGGCCGAGCTGACGGGCGCCGCATAGAATTGGGTGAAGCGCACGCCGCTGGCGGCCAGCGCATCCATGTTGGGGGTGCAGAGGTCGGGGGCGCCGAAGCAGCCGACGTCGAGCGTGCCGTGGTCATCGGTGTAGATGACGATGACGTTGGGACGGGGTGTCTGCGCCTGGCTCTGCGCGGTGGCCGCGGCGGCCAGCAGCAGGCCCCCGGCGTTGCGGAGAAGGGTGTTCATAACGGGGTGTGTAAGCTGTTTAACGGGTTTCCTCGCGGTCGAGCGTGCGGGTGATGCGGCGCGAGAGGCCGATCGAGGCGAGCTGGATCAGTCCGATGATGAGCAGCGCGTAGCGGATCGCGAAGAGGTCCGATACCCAGCACGTCAGCACGATGAAGAGGCCGCAGCCGAAGAAGCGGCCGGCGTAGAGCGCCCACTCGTGGATGAAGATGTAGGAGTAGGCGTTGCGTCCCTCGCGGCGGCTCACGTTGTCGATCACGCGCAGTTGCAGCGGGAAGTAGCCCAGATCCATCAGCGGGCGTCCCAGGACGAGACACAGCATGAAGACGATGACGCCCGTGGCCGAATAGAGCGCGGCGTTGAAGGCGCCGCCCAGCGCGAAGAGCACCAGACCCGAGGCGAAGATCGCCACGCGGTGGCGCGACGAGGTGAAGCGCCCCAGCAGGTAGAGCAGCACGGCCGAGACCACGGCGCCGATCGATTGCAGCGTCCCGAGCGTCGTCTCGTTGCCCACCAGCGTCATGACCAGCATCGAGGGGGCGGTGACGATATACCCCTGGGCGATTCCCTTCAGCACGGCCAGCCGCATCATGCGGCGCCACAGCCCGTCGAACCGGAAGTAGACGAACCGCTCGCCGGCCGGCCGGTCGAACCGTCCGCGGAAGACCACCGCCGAGGCGACGAGGGTGAGCGCGAAGACGAAGAGCGTGACTGCCTTGTAGGCCGTGTTGATGTGGCCCGCGAACCAGCCGAACGTCTCGGTGGCCCCCAGGAAGGCGCCGATCGCCCCCGGGACGACGACCGAGGCCACCGTGTTGAAGAAGCTCTCCAGTCCGTAGTAGTAGTTGCGGTTGCCGTCGTCGGTCGAGCTCAGCGCCAGAAAGTCGCGGTTGGCCCAGAAGAATCCGTACGAGAGGCCCATGATGAGTCCCGCGACGACGATGCCGCCCAGCTCCAGCCTGTCGAGCGACATCATGACGGCCATCGAGATGCCGCTCAGCAGCATGCCGAACGAATAGAGGGCCTGGATGCGGACGCGGCGCATCAGGTAGCCGTTGACCAGAAACGTGATGGGGATGCCCGTGTAGACGGCCAGCTGGTACCCGACGACGTAGGCCAGCTCCGAGCTGTTGCGCATGATGTAGGTGCCGACGAAGAGCTCCACCACCGGCAGCACGAAGGCGTAGAGCATATTGGTCAGCAACAGCACCCGCATGTTGAACGGGTAGGCGGCGAAGTGGCGGATTTCCGAAAAGGCCCGGTCGAGCATTCCTCTCTTCCGGGCCGTTACGGTCGATTCTTTCATAGCGTGAGAGATAGTATTCTTTTTGTGCAAAAGTACTCCCCGGGGTCCCCTCGGAGGGTATACTATCGTATCATAAGCGTATCACGGGGCGCGAAATCACGCCTCCCGCTCCTTGTCGCGCATCTCTTTGGGCGACATGCGGTAGGCCTTGGCGAACTCGCGGTAGAAGTACGACTTGTTGTTGAATCCCGAGCAGTACATGATCTCCTGGATCGTCATGCCGGTCGTCTTCAGCAGGTGGGTCGCATGGCGCAGCTTCACCTGGCGGATGTATTCGCTCGGGGTCATCTGCGTGATCTCGCGGATCTTGCGGTAGAGTCCCATGCGGCTCACGCACATCTTGTCGCAGAGAAAGTTGAGCGAAAGGTTGTCGTCGGTGAGATTCTCCTCGATCGTGCGGGTGAGCTGCACGATGAACTTCTTGTCGTCGACGTCGATCGTGTTGCCCTCGTAGACGTCGGAGGTCGAGATCGCCGAGTTGTAGTAGTGGCGCAGCGAGCGGCGGTTGTCGAGGATCTGCCGCACGCGGGCGAGCAGCTGCTTGGGGTGGAACGGCTTGAGGATGTAGGCCTCGCTGCCCAGGTCGTAGCCGCGGATCTCCTGCTCGATGTCGGCCTTGAAGGCGAGGAACACGAAGGGGATGTATTTGGTGATCTCGTTCTCCTTGACATAGCGCAGCAGCCCGAATCCGTCGAGGTTGGGCATGTTGACGTCGCTGATTATCAGGTCGGGCCGGCGGTGCTTGAGCAGCTCGATCGCCTCCTGCCCGTCGGCTGCCGACAGCACCTCGTATTCGCCGCCGAGCAGATCGCCCAGCAGGTCGCGGATCTGCCGCTCGTCGTCGACGATCAGGATCACCGCCTCGCCGTCGGTCGTCGGCCGCGCCGGTTCGGGGGTGTCGACCTCCTCCTCGGGGCGGGGCGCCTCGCGCTCGGGGAGCGTCGCGGCCGGGGCGATCCGGTCGGGCGACTGTTCGGGCAGCGTCAGCGTGAAGACGGTGCTCTCGCCCGGCCGGCTGACCACCGAGATCTCGCCCGAGAGCGTGCGGGCGAGGCTCTGCGCCAGAGCCAGTCCGATGCCGTTGCGCATGACGCGTCCCTCACTGGCCGAGCGCTCGAAGTTGTCGAGGATCTCGAACCGGTTGAAGACGTTGCCGATATCCTCCTCCTTGATGCCCTTGCCCGAGTTGGCGATGCTGAAGAGCGACCGTCCCGCCTCGTGGCGGAACGAGAGGGCGATCCATCCGTTCTTGGGGGTGTATTTGTAGGCGTTGGAGATGAGGTTGTAGAAGATCTTCTCCAGCGCGTCGCGGTCGCTGACGATCGTGGCGCCGCCCTCGGGCAGCGAGAGCTTCAGGTCGATGCGCCGCTGGCCGTTGAGCTCGTCGAAGTTGTCGACGATCGTCGACAGCAGTTCCGTGACGTCGACCTGCGAGTAGCGGGGCCGGTAGTGGTCGGTGTCGATGCGGCGGAACTCCATCAGTTCGCCGATCAGACGCTGCATGCGCGAGGCGCTGTTCTTGACGATGCGCAGGTGGCGCGCCACGTCGGGCTGGAAGCTGTAGTTGTCGAGCAGCCGTTCGCTCGATCCGTAGATGAGCGTCAGCGGCGTGCAGAACTCGTGGGCGATCGAGGTGAAGAAGCGCAGTTTGGCCTCGTAGCCGTCGCTTTGCTGCTTGCGGCTCATCTTTTCGATGAGCAGGCGGCGCTGGCTCCGGATCCGGTCGCGGACGACGAGCGAGACCGCCAGCGCGATCCCCGCCAGCAGCACGCCGTAGCCGGCGTAGGCCCATCCGGTGTTCCACCACGGTGCGCGGATGCGGATGCGCAGCGTGGTCGTGCGGTTGCTCCACACCTTGTCGCCGTTGGTCGACCGCACGCGGAATTCGTAGGATCCCGGCGGTACGTTGGTGAATACCGCCGTGCCGTTGGAGGTCTGCACCCAGTCGTCGTCGAACCCCTTGAGGATGTAGGCGTATTCGCAGTTCTCGTTGCGGATATACTCCAGCGCCGAGAACTGGATGCTGAAGAAGTTGTCGTCGTGGGCCAGGACGATCTCCTCGCCGGGGCGGAATTCGTCCAGCGGATTCTGCTTGACCAGAAACTGGGTGAGCTGCACCGAGGGGGCGTAGGTCCGCAGGTGGATGCCGCGCGGGTCGAACCGGTTGAAGCCGTCGACGCCGCCGAAATAGAGCGATCCGTCCTTGCCGCGGTAGTAGGCGCCGTCGGAGAATTCGTTGCTTTGCAGCAGGTTGAACCGGTAGTAGCTGACGATCTGTCCCGTCGCGGGGTCGAGCTTGGCCAACCCCTTGTTGGTGCTCAGCCACAGCGCTCCCGACGCGTCCTCCAGCATGCCGTGCACGGTGTTGTTGGGGAGCCCCTCCTTCTCGGTGTAGCTTTCGAAGCCGATCCGCCCCTTGCGGTCGCGCACCAGCCGGTTCAGGCCGTAGCTCGTGCCGATCCAGAGCGTCGAGTCGCGGCCGACGTAGAGCGAGAGGATGTCGTTGCTGCTGATCGGGCGTTCGCCCGTCGAGGTCGTGTAGCGCGAGAACGTGCCGTTACGCGGGTCGAAGAGGTTCAGGCCGCCGCCGCGCGTACCCACCCACAGCCGGCCGTCGCCCGCCGGGACGATGGCGAAGACGGTGTTGTTGCCCAGCGAGCGGTCGTCCTGCTTGTCGTTGACATAGGTGCGCTGTTCGCGGATGACGTAATTTCCCCCCCCCCCCGATGAATTTTGCCGGTCGAGCCGTAACCCGATGAGACCGAAACGGTTGGTTCCCAGCCACAGGAACCCGCTCGCCGCGTCGCGGCAGATGGCGTAGACCGACCCGAAGCGCTCCTTCGGGTCGCGGGCGGCGAGGTTCGTGATGCGTCCCGTCGTGAAGTCGAGCACGTCGATTCCCAGCCCGTCGTGGCCGATCAGCATGTCGTTGGCGTAGCCCTCGGCCAGGGCGTAGACCGAGGGGTTGCTCAATCCGTTGGAGCTGTCGTAGCGGCCGCCCGGCGTCCCGTCGGCGTGCAGCGCGTAGATGCCGTTGCCCTTGGTGGCGATGTAGAGGTTGCGGCGCGAGTCCTCGAAGAACGAACGGATCGGGCAGCTCTTGTCGCCGAAGAGCTGGCGGTTGTCGGTGCGGTTGAATTCGATGCCGTCCTCGTAGAGCCGGATGACCCCCTGTCCGTCGGTTCCGGCCCAGAGGATCTCCTGGCTGCCGCAGCAGAGCGAGAGCACCGCCAGCCCCGAGAGCTCGGGAACGGGGGCGAGGCTCCCGTCGGCGGGGTCGTGGAGGTAGGTGCCCGATGCGGCGAAGGCGAGGACCGCGCGTCCGTCGGGCTGCTCCGTGGCGGCGCAGAGCCGGTCCCCGCGGACGGGCGCCCCCTCTTTGCCGGTCGCGACGACGCCGAGCGTGCCGTCGCGGCGGTCGTAGGCCATGAGCGTTCCGTCGGTCCGTGCGACGTAGATCCTGCGCTGGCAGGGGAAGAGCGCCTCGACGCTCCCTTCGGTGAAGAGCTGTTCCCGTTCGCCCACCTCCACTTCGCCCGACGGCGAGAGGGTGTAGCGGATGCGCACCACGCCGCCCGTGGCGGTGAGGAGCAGGAGCGTGTTGCGCGTCGGGAGGCAGATGGAGCCGACCTCCGACGAGTTGAATCCCGGAATGTGGAAGGCGACCAGCCGTTCGGTCGCCCGGTCGTAGCGCGCCACGCCCCATCCCGTGGCGGCGCAGAAGATCTCGCCGCCGGGGCCCGCCGCGACCGAGAAGACGCTTTCGCCCGTCGGGTCGTTGTTCTCGTAGCCGGGGTAGAAGCGCCGGATGAGGCCGTTCTCGACGTCGATCCGGTTGATGCCGTAGTCGGTGGCCACCCACAGGATGCCCGACGACTCCTCGACGATCGCGCGGATCACGTTGTTGGAGATGGTGTTGGGGTTGCCCGGTTCGAACTTGTAGGTGCGGAATTCCGAGCCGTTGTAGATGTTCAGTCCGTCCCATGTGCCGAACCACATGCGCTGCGAGGAGTCCTGGTAGATGCAGGTCACCGAGCTGTTCGACAGTCCGTTTTCGTTGGTCAGGGCGCCGCGTCGGGTCGTGGCCGCGGCGAAGGGTGCCAGGGCGAGCAGGATCGCCGAGAGCAGCGTGGAGATTGTTTTCATCCGTATGCGAAGCTTTTAGGTCGGCTGTATCGCAAAGTTACGAATTTCCTTGCAATAGCGCAAAATCCGGACCGGTCGGCCCGGTCCGGATCGTGACGGAAGGGTGCGCGCGGGGCGCGTCAATAGGTGCGGCTGCGGGCCCAGTCGTCGGTGCGGAAGGGCGAGGCGGGCAGCCCCGCGCCGTTCGCGAGGTTGCAGACGGGGTTGTCGGCCCAGCCGTAGCGTACCGCTACGGGGCAGGGCACCTCGTCGGACGAGACGACCACCTCGTCGCCCTCGATGGTCGCCTTCGCGGCGTGGAAGACGTGGTCGCCCCCGGCGATCCAGAACCCTTCGAGCGGCGCTCCGTCGGAGGTCGTCAGGCCGCCGTCGGTGTGCGTGAAGCGGATGCGGACCGTCCGGTCGGTCAGGCGGTACGACGCGTAGAGGGGTCCCGACGAGGGGATCCGTTCGCCGTAGGTCTCGGCGCGCGCCAGCAGCGAGAGCCGGCGGCCCACCTCGGCCTTGTTCTTGGGGTGGATGTCGTCGGCCTCGCCGATGTCGATCGCCACGGCCAGCCCCGTGTTCTCCAGCGCGAGCGTCCGGCGCTGGGCGTCGCGCAGCTCGGCCCACTCCGACTCCTCGGGCCCCTCCTGGACCTTCATGTAGTTGGCCAGCTGGACGATGTAGAAGGGGAAGTCGTAGCCCCACGCCCGGCGCCAGTCGCGGATCATCAGCGGCAGCAGGTCGCAGTACTGCGCCGCGCGCGCCACGTTGGCCTCGCCCTGGTACCAGATCGCCCCGCGGATGCCGTAGCCGACCAGCGGGTGGAGCATGGCGTTGTAGAGGAACGTGGGATAGTTGGCCTCCGTCGCGGTGTTGACCGGCAGCTCGGGCGCCTCGCTCAGGCGCGGGCCCACCTTGTATTTCCACGCTCCGGCCAGCGGGATGAAGTCGCGCTTCGACCGGCGCAGCGCCATCCCGGCCGCATCGCCGTAGATGCCGCCCTTGCCGCCCGTGTCCATCACGCGCACGGCGATGGTCGCCTTGCCCGCCTCGACCAGATGGGCCGGTACGGTGTAGCTGCGGAAGGTCATGCACCCTTCGGTGTGGCCCACCTCCACGCCGTTGAAGTAGGTGAAGTCGTTGTCGTCGATGATCGCCAGATCGAGCGTCAGCTCCTTGCCGGCCCACGAGGCGGGGATGTCGACCGTCTTGCGCATCCACAGGAAGCCGCTGAAGCCGTTGAGCCCCTGCTCCTGGACGAAGCCCGGCGCGGCGATCTCGCCCCAGGCCGAGTCGTCGAACGACGCGTCGCCCCAGCGGAGCACGCCTCCCTCGAAGGCCGGATCGGCTTCGGCCATCTCTACGCGCCAGCGGTCGATCTCCTCGTGGAAGAGCTGCGTGCGCGCCTCGGTCGACGAGGGGAGTCTCTTCACCTGCTCGACGCGGTCGCGGAAATAGGGGATGTCGTAGAGCGACCCGCCGCTCGTCCACGCCTCGGCCAGCGTGCCGCCCCAGCAGGTCTCGATCAGACCGATCGGCACCCCGAGGTGCTCGCGGAGCTCCTTGCCGAAGAAGTAGCCCGCGGCCGAGAAGTCGAAGACGTTTTTCGCCGAGCAGACCTGCCAGCCGCCGTGGCGCACCTTCGCCTCGTCGAGCGGCACGGGGCTGGTCGTGTTGTCGATGTGCAGCAGGCGGATCTCCGGGAAGCCGTCGGCGAGGGCGAGCTCCCGCTCCATGTCGGTCACGCGGTCGCCCACGCGCATCTCCATGTTCGACTGGCCCGAGCAGATCCACACCTCGCCCACGAGCACGTTCGCGAGCGTTACGGGGCTTCCGTCGGTGATCGTCACCGTGTAGGGGCCGCCCGCCGCGGGCGTGGCGACTTCGAGGCGCCAGCGGCCGGCCGCGTCGGCTGCGGTTTCGTAGCTGCGGCCGTCCCACGAAGCGGTCAGACGGACGGTGGCGCCGGGCGTCGCCTCGCCCCAGAAGGGGGCGTCGCAGCGCTGTTGCAGCACCATGTTGTCGGTGAAGATCGCCGGGAGCTTCACCTTGGCTGCGGCCGGGAGCGTCAGCGCCCCGGCCAGCAGCAGAAGAAGGGTTCGGATGGATTTCATGGTATCAGTAGATAAAATATTCCTTGTTCGTGCCGTTGATCCGGTTGATGGCCGGGACGATGATCCGCTCCATCACCTTGTAGCCCTCGCCGTGGGGGTGGCTCCCCTCGGAGGAGTAGTCGGCGCGCATGGCCTTGCTCTGCGGATCGACCATCGCCGTGAAGTAGTCGACCCACTCCACGCCCTCGGTGGCGTCGGCATAGGCCTTGAGCAGGCGGTTGAGCTCGGGGATGATCTTCGCGGGTTCGACCTGCGGCCGCCAGTTGAAATAGGCCGCGGGCGTCACGGAGCACAACAGCACCTTGATCCCGTTGAACTTGGCCAGCTCGCACATCGAGACGATGTTCTGCACCGTGTTCTCGAGGGCGATGTAGCCGTTGTTCATCGCGATGTCGTTGGTTCCCGCGAGGATCGCCACCGTCCCGGGATGCAGGTCGATGACATCCTGGCGGAAGCGCACGAGCATCTCCGACGAGGTCTGTCCGCCGATGCCGCGGCAGGCGAAGTTGTTCTTCTTGAAGAATTCGGGGTGGTAGTTGAACCACCCTTCGGTGATCGAGTTGCCCATGAAGACCACCTCGGGCGCTTCGGTCAGCGTCTTGTTCACGCCGGCGAAGGCGCGCAGGCCGGCCCAGTCGCGGTAGAGCATGTCGGAGTAGTTCTGTCCCAGGGCGATGCCCGTCGCCAGAAGGCCGAGCACCAGTGTCGCAATCGTTTTTTTCATCGGTTCATTCGGTTTTGTCGGTTCTGAACGGCACGACGGGTTGCCCGAAGGCGTCCCACAGCCGGCCGATACTGCAATTCTTGAAGTTGTAGCGCACGTGGACCGGGTTGCTCACGGCCCAGGTCGAGAGGTAGAGCACCGTGGGGTCGGGGCGGCGGCGTTCGGCCCGCGCGGGGTGGAACTTGCCGTCGGCTCCCGCCAGCTCGAACCCTTCGATCTCGCCCTTGAAGAGGAATCCGCAGTCGCTCCCCTCGAACGAGAGGCGCACCACGCCGCCGTCGAGCACCTCCATCGACTTGTAGCGCGGCCCGATCGTCTTGATCGCGTCGCCGTAGCCGTAGTCGCGGCTCAGCGCCCAGTAGGCCAGCCGCCGTGCGACGGGCTCCTTCTGCGAGGGGTGGACGTTCCACCGTTCGTAGTCGTAGACCAGGTCGTTGGTGCAGACCATCCCCACGCTGTCGACCATCTCCATCACCCGGGCCTGCTGCTCGCGGACCAGGGCGCAGTCGACGTTCTGTTCGCCGTTTTCGACCGGTGCGATCTCGACGTAGTAGAACGGCTTGCATGCGCCGCCCCAGAGCGTGCGCCAATGGTCGATCATCGTCGCCATCTTCTCGGCGTAGAAGCGGCTGCGGCCCACGTTGGTGCAGCCCTGGTACCAGCAGAATCCCTTGATCGCGAAGCGGCGGAGCGGATGGATCATCCCGTTGTAGAGGATCTCGGCCGTGGTCATGCCGCTCTGCCCCTCGCGGACGGGGACCGACGCGGGATCGAAGTCGGCGAACCGGCGTTGCAGCGCGACGGGAAACCACGCCTCGATCCAGGTGCCGCCGCAGCTGCTGTTGATGATCCCCACGGGCACGCGGAGCGCCCGGTGGAGCTCGCGACCGAAGAGATACCCCACGGCGCTGAAGTCGCGGACGGTCGCCGGCGAGGCTTCGCTCCAGGCGCCCGAGACATCCTCCCTGGGTTCCGGCGCCCCGTCGATCCGCACCGTGAAGAGGCGTATGTCGGGATATTGCGCGCTCTCGGCGATGATCTCCAGCGCGTGCTCGACCGGGCAGTCGCGGCCGCCCTGTACGGGCATCTCCATGTTCGACTGGCCCGAGCAGAGCCACACCTCGCCGATCAGCACGTCTTCGAGCCGGAGGGGCTCGCCGTCGCCGTCGCCGATCGCGATCGTCCGTTTCTCGAACGAGGCCTCGGGGGTCCGCACCGTGACGCTCCAGCGCCCGGCGGCGTCGGCCGTCGTGCCGACCGGGGCGCACCACGAGGGTGCGACCGCCACTTCGGCTCCGGGCGCGGCCCAGCCCCAGAGTTGCACGTCGGTGCGCTGTTGCAGCACCATGCGGTCGCCGACGAGGGCCGGGAGGCGGACTTTCGCCTCCGCCGTCGCCCCTGCCGCCAGAAGCGGCAGGGCGGCGAGAAAGGTAGCGATCCGGTTCATCCTATCGGTCGTTATAGGGACGTGCGACGATGCGGCACCGGTCGCCGGCGAGCAGCGCCTCGTCGAATTCGACCGTCACCGTGCGCTGCTCGCCCGGCAGCAGCGTGAAGTAGTTGTCGTCCATGATCGCGGGCGTCAGCTGCTCGCCCGTCGAGGCGTAGGTCGGCATGACGCGCACGGCGAAGGCCACGCCGCGCCCCTTGTTGGTCACCGTGGCGCGGACGATACGGCGGTCGCCGACGGTCTCGGTGCGGGTCTTCAGATCGAGATCGGCAGGGGCCAGGTCGTTGAGCGCGCGGTAGTCGTAGGGACGGTTCGACCGCCAGTAGAAGTTCTCCGACAGCAGGTTGCCCCCGGCGTCGGTCATCCGCAGGCGGATGAAGTGCACGGGCGTGAGCTCCTCGGGCTCCTCCTCCGGGTCGTAGAGCTCGACCTCGAAGAGCACCAGCTGCCAGTCGTCGTGGGGCGCCGTCCCCTCGATCTTCACGTAGCGGGCGCAGACCCGGTCGAGTTTCAGCTCGTCGAGCGGCGTCGACCCCGTGGTGTTCTCGTAGACGGGCCGCCACTGTTCGGCGTCGTCCGACACGAGGATGCGGTAGGCTTTGGCCGCCTCGCTTTCCCACGTAATGACCACGTCCGAGAACGCGGTGGGCTTCTCCAGGTCGATCGCCACCCACTGTTCGCCCGGGCCGCCCGAGCGCCACGAGGTGCCGTTGTTGCCGTCGGCCACGGCGCCGCAGTCGTGCTGGCGGTCCTGCGACGACGAGCACCAGGTCCGTTTGCCGCGCGCGAGATTGCGGTCGGCCGGCAGATCGAGCCGCAGCGCCTCGACGGCGCCGTTGGGCTCCGCCGTGAGGGTCGCACGGCGCGCGAAATGCGGCACTTCGCGTCCCTGCATGTCGTAGACCTTCGCCTCGACGGTCACCCCTTCGAGGCGTTGCAGCGTGGCGTTGACCGCCTTGACCGTGTTGTCGGCGTAGCTCCACTGGACATGCACCGGCTCGCACGCCTTGCGTACGCCCCAGTAGGCGCCGTTCAGGTCGTAGTAGTAGTCGTAGGTCTGCCATACGAACGAGGGGTAGGCCGACTGGCTCATCCAGGTCAGCACGCCCGAGGCGTCGTCCCACATGCGGTGCTGCCACCCTTCGTACATCGCCTTGTTGGTCTCCAGATTGAGCAGCTGCGCCTTGCGGCAGAACGCCTCGGCGGTGGCGGACTCGCCGTAGTTGTAATTCACCGTCGAGAAGTAGCGCTGCGGGCGCGAGTTGCCCGCCGAATTGCCGAAGAAGTGGCGGTCGAGCATCTCGGGCGAGGCGGGCCACCGCTCGGGATCGGGCATGAACTTCTTGTAGCTCTCGTAGTTGGTGAAGACCGCCGAGCCGATCTCCGTGCGGAATCCCCACCCTTCGAGCCGGTGGTCGCCGTACCCCTCGGGATAGGGAGTGAAGTACCAGATCGGATGCGAGTTCATCCACGGACCGCTGCCCGAGAAGCCGTATTCGCGCGAGATGGGCTGGTACCAGCGGTCGCCGCCGTCGAAGGTGCGGACATCCTCGCGCAGCCACTCGTTGAGCGGCGCCAGGGGCACCCCTTCGTTGTCGCCGCACCAGACGGCGATCGAGGGGTGGTTGCGCAGCCGCTTGATCTTCTCCACGGCGTTGCGGTTGAAGGCGTGGATGTCGTCGGGCAGGTTGGGATGGGAGTTGAGCCAGAAGTCGTCGAAGACCAGGATGCCGTAGCGGTCGCACGCCTCGTAGAACTCCTCGTCGGTCGTCGACCCGATCCAGTTGCGGATCATGTTGTAGTGCATCTCCTTGTGGAGCCGGACCTTCAGGTCGTACTCGGCGTCGCGGCAGCGGAGCATCCATTCGCTCATGCCCCAGTTACCGCCTTTGCAGAAGATGCGCTCGCCGTTGACCGACAGCTGGAAAACCCCCTCGACGAAGGCGTAGGAGTATTCGCGCATGCCGAACGTGACGGTCCGACGGTCCGATATGGCGCCGTCGATCTCGCAGCTCAGCTCGCAGGTGTAGAGCGGCTGCTCCCCGTAGCCGTTGGGCCACCAGAGCGCCGGGGCGGCGATGCGCAGCTGCGGGAACTCCTCGGGGGTGACCGATACGCTGCGCTGCTTGCCCGCCTCCAGTTTGAAGGGCTTTTCGAAGCGGATGTCGCCCGGCATGATGCGGCCCCGGACGACGCCTTCGACCGTCTCCGAAGCGTGGTTCTTCAGCTCGGTCGAGAGCGATACGATGCCCTCGCCCTTCGAAGGCACCTTCGTGCGGACCCACGGGTCGACCAGCGAGACATCGCCCGAGGTGACGAACCGCACGTTGTCCGTGATGCCGTTCAGCAGGCCGGGCACATAGGGCATCCAGTCCCACCCGGCGCTCGAAATGTAGGTCGGGCTGGCGTGGTTGGCGACGGGATTGGTCGGGGCGATTACCCTTACGGCCAATACGTTGGCCTTTCCGTCGCGGCGCAAGAGCCGCGTCACCTCGAACATTCCGCGGTCCATGAATCCGTCCAGATCGCCCAGCCGTTCGCCGTTGAAATAGACCTCGGCCCGGCGGTTGACCCCCTCGAAGCAGATCCACTGGCGGCCCGCGGCGGGGAGCCGGTCGGTCGCCAGTTCGGTGCGGTACCAGAAGTTGCGGTCGTACTTGGTGCGGTCGACCTTGTAGGCGTTGTCGCCGAAGTTGGGGTCGGGTTCGATCCCCGCCTCGACATAGGAGGTGAAGACGGCGCCCGGGACGACGGCCTTCACCCACGCCGAGGCGTCGTAGCCGGCCGCGAGCATCGCGCCGACGTCGGTCACCTCGGCCTCGGGGCAGAGCCGCCACGCGGCGATCCGTCCGTCGCTGTCGAGCGATACGCTCTCGACGGCCGCCCGGAGCGGCAGCGCCGCCAGCAGCAGCGCGAAAAGTGCGAAGATTTTTTTCATGCGGATAAGGGTGTTAAAAATCCGGCGACGGCGGATGGCGGGGGTCCGCCGCGCCATCGCCGGAACGGTTATCGGAATTTCGGGCCGGGGATCAGATATTCTCCCACCCGTCGTTCTGCTTGAGATTGGGGTTCTGCGTCAGCTCGGCGTAGGGGAAGGGCCACAGATAGAGGCGGTCGCTCCACGAGCCGCGCTGGGCCATCGGGTCGTAGCGTACTTCGTAGTTGCTCAGGTCCGTCGGATCGTCGGTGCGCAGCGTCGGGTTCTTCATGCCGACGAGCCATGCGCACTCCACCACCCAGTGGGGACCCACGCCCTTCGTCTCGTCGGTCGAGGTGACGAAGGTCTTGTAGTCGCCCCAGCGGATCAGGTCGACGTAGCGGTCGCAGTCGTCGAGGAAGAGCTCGAAACGGCGCTCGGCCTTGATGCCCCACTCCTCGTTGTCCATGTCGAGTGCCGGAGCGGCCGTGAGGCCGGCGCGGCGCCGTACCTTGTTCAGCGCCTCCAGACCCGAGATGTTGGCCGTGCCCTCGCCGTCCATGCAGCACGCCTCGGCGTACATCAGCAGCACGTCGGCATAGCGCATCAGGGGGAAGTTGGTGCGGTTACCCATGTTCTGGCCCGAGGCGTAGCGCGTCGGATCGCCGTCGTCGAGGAAGTCGTACCACTTCATGCGGAAGTAGCCTTCGTTGGCGTAGAGCATCGAGGCCATCACGCCGCGCACGTTTCGGTCCTTGTAGGGGAAGTCGTGGTAGACCTCGCTGTAGGTGGCGATGTTGGCGCGGCGGCGGATGCTGTTGCCGTCGTGCTTGGCGAAGGCCAGACCGAACGTGCGGGTGGGGTTGATGAAGCCCCAGCCGTCGGCCGGCAGCTGGTTGCCCGGGATGTTGAGCTCGTCCGAGCGCCAGTTGGTGTAGGCGCGGAACCAGTAGGGTTCGGTGTTCTCGATCGTCGTGGCGTCGCCGTCGATATCGAGCTCCAGCAGGAACTCGTCGCAGAAGTCGGCCTCGGCGCGGTAGAGCGTCAGGTACTCGTAGTCGTCGTTACCGTCCATCCACGTGCTGGGGTTCTGCGAGCGGAGCAGCTCGGTGTTGACACCGTAGCTCTTGGGGCCCATCGTCGCCGTGCCGGTCCACAGGTCGTACTTGTTGGAGTTGATGACCTTGGCCAGCTCGATCTTGGCGTTGGCGTAGTCGTTGCGCCACATGTAGCCCTGGGCCTTGTAGGCGTAGCAGGCCTCGGCTGTCCAGCGGCCGCCGATGGCGCGCTGGCCGCCCAGCCCCGACTTCGAGGGGAGCACCTTGGCCGCCTCGTCGAACTGGTTCATGATCCAGGCCCAGTTCTCCTCGGGATCCGAATTGCTGGGGTAGAACGAATACTGCTCGCCGTCGAGGACGTGGTCGACCAGCGGGGCCGAGCCCCACAGCTGGGTCAGACGGGCCATCGCCCAGGCGCGCCACGCCTTGGCCTCGCCGATCACGCGGCGGCGTTCGTCGCTGCCGTCGTTGAGCTTGTCGACGATCATGTTGCAGCGGTAGATGATCTGGTAGAAGCGCGAGTACATCTCCTTGTAGGCTCCGTTCTCCTGGTTGTCGATCATCATCGCCATACGCAGGTAGTCCTCGCCGTCGTTGGGACCCGAACCGCCGGGCCAGCAGTCGGCCACCTTGGTCGAGTTGGTGGCGATGTAGTGCACGCCCCAGTCGCCCATCATCAGGTACTTGACGCGCACGTAGACGTTGGAGATGAGCTCCTGCGCCGTGGCGTCGTCGGCCTCGGCATAGGTCTTGTCGACCGGCGTGGTGCCGTGCTGTTCGAAATCGAGTCGGTCTTGCGAGCAGGAGCAGAGCATCGTCGCCCCGGCGAACAGTCCTGCGATCGCTATGCGGATGTTTTTCATCGTAGTCTTCAGGTTTTTTTAGGTTAGAACGAAACGTTTGCACCGAACGTCAGGGTCTTCGGCGTCGGGTAGTTGCCCGAGTCGATACCCATGGCCGAGTTGGCGTTGATGGCCTCGGGGTCCATGCCCCAGTAGGGCGAGATGCAGAAGAAGTTGTCGAGCGAGACGTAGATGCGCAGGCGCGTTACGGCGAACTTGCGCGTGAACGATTCGGGCAGCGTGTAACCCAGCTGCATCTGCTTGATCTTGAAATAGGAACCGCTCTTCATGTACATACTCGAACCCGTCACGTGGGTGTCGCCCAGCGGGTCGGGATGGGGGTACTTGGCGTCGGCGCCCATCACGTCCCACGACTTGGTCCAGAACTCCGACGGGCGGTTGGCCTGCGGCGTCGATCCCACCGAGTAGATCAGCTCGTTGCCGTGCGAGCCGCTGCCCAGCAGCGTGAAGTCGAGCCCCTTCCAGGCGAGGTTCACCGTGATGCCGTAGGTGAAGTCGGGGATCGGCGAGCCGAGGAAGGTCTTGTCGTTGTCGTTGATTATGCCGTTGCCGTCCTTGTCCCAGTACATGGCGCTGCCGTCCTCGGGATTCACGCCCTCGTACTTCCAACCGTAGTAGCTCCATACGGGCTGGTCGATGTCGAACACCACCAGTCCGTTGTCGTTGGTGATGCGCTCGCCCTCCATCTCCTTGACACGGGTCTTGAGCGTGGCGAGGTTGGCGTTGATGCTGTAGCTGAAGTCGCCCGCGCGGTCCTGCCAGCCGAGCTCGAACTCGAAGCCGTGGTTGTTGACCTTACCCACGTTGCGCGTTACGGTCGACGTACCGGTCGAGAGCGGCGAGGTCATCGTCACCAGCTGCCCCGTGGTGTTCTTGTCGAAGTAGTCCATCGTGAAGCTCAGCCGGTTGTTGAGGAACCGGGTGTCGATACCCAGGTCGATCTGCTTCGACTCCTCCCACTGCAACGTGGGGTTGGCCAGCACGTCCGAGGGGGTCATGGTGGGGATCAGCACGCCGCCCATCGGGTAGTAGTCGGTCACGTTCATCGAGGCGAGGTACTTGTAACCGCCCAGCACGTTGACGTTGCCGTTGACGCCGTACGAACCGCGCAGCTTGAGGAACGACACCGCACGGGGATCGACGTCGCGCATGAAGGGCTCGTTGGAGATCGTCCAGCCGAACGATACCGAGGGGAAGTAGCCCCAGCGCGCCTCGGTCGAGAGCTTCGAGAGGTCGTAGGCGTCGGCGCGGAAGTTGACCATCACGCTGTAGCGGTCGTCGTAGGAGTAGCCCACGCGGCCGAAGTAGCTCAGGCTCGACGCCTCGCTCACCTCGCCGCCCACGCCCTTCGTGGCGCTGGCCGAGGCATAGTTGAGGTAGTGGAAGTTGTCGGCCGTGTTGGTCAGGGCGTTGGCATTGGCCGAGGTGTAGTTGTACCAGCTGTACTGGTACGACATACCGACCATCGCGCTCAGCGCGTGCTTGTCCCAGCGCTTGTTGTAGTTGGCGAAGTTCTCCCACTGGTAGAAGCGGGTCATGTCGGTCTTGCCCTCGATGAGCGGCGTCATGCGCGACGAGACGGCCTCGTAGAAGGGCACGCCGTAGTAGTCGTAGTTCGACGATTCGAGGCGGTAACCCACGCGCGAGGTGAAGGTTAGCCCCTCGACGGGCGTCAGCACGAGCGACGAGGCGCCGCGCAGGGCGAAGCTCTTGTGCAGGCCGCTGCCGGTGTAGTACCAGGTCATCGGGCTGGTCTTGTCCTTGGCGGTGAAGGGCACGCCGGCGTAGTCGCCGTTCTCGTTCTTCATCATCATCTCGTCGCCCTTGGTGGCGATGAGCTCCTGCATGTATACGGGCAGGTTATCCTTGTCGTAGAAGGGGCTCAGCAGCGGGTCGATGCTGTAGGGCGAGTCGGTGCCCGTCTTGTCGCTGCCGTCGGTGGGGCTCTGCCAACGGTCGCTGGTGATGGTGTTGTTGGTGGTGAAGGTGAGCCACTTGCGGATCTTGTAGTCGCCGTTGAGCTGGAACGTCAGACGCTTCACCCAATCCTTGTTGCCGTAGTACATACCGTCGTTGTCCATGTAGGAGAGCGAGGCGTAGGCCGAACCGTTCTCGTTAGCGGTCTCGAAGCCCGCCGTGTGGCGCTGGAACGAACCGCCGTCGCCGTAGAGCTGGTCGAACCAGTCGGTGTCGGTCTTGCCGTCCCACGGATCCATCAGCTGGGCGTTGCCTGCGGCGGTCTGGTAGGCGACATACTCCGCGGCGTTCATCAGCTTGGCCTTGTGGGCCAGCGACGTGAGACCGTAGGTGAAGTCGTAGAAGGCGCGTGCGCCGCCCTTCTTGCCCTTCTTGGTGGTGATGAGCACCACGCCGTTGCCGGCCTCGGCACCGTAGATGGCGGCCGAGGCGCCGTCCTTGAGGATCTCCATCGATGCCACCGACGAGGGGTCGAGGTAGGCGATGTCGTTGACCTTCAGACCGTCGACGATGAACAGCGGGCTCGAAGCCGAGGCCGTGTTCGACGAGAAGCCGCGGATGCGGATCTGCGGGCTCGAATTGGGGGCGCCCGATGCGGAGTATACCTGCACGCCTGCGGCCTTACCCTGCAATGCCTGCTGGATGTTCTCCACCGAGCGGTTGGTGAGCGCCTCCTCCTTGATCGAGGCGATCGAGCCCGTGACGTCGCTCTTCTGCTGGACGCCGTAGCCGATCACGACCACTTCGTCGAGCGACTGCACGTCCTCGTCGAGCGTGATGGCGATCGCGGTCTGCGTCCCCACGGCGACCGTGCGGGGCATGTAGCCGATGAACGATACGGCCAGCGACTGTCCGTTGGAGACGCCCTCCAGCGTGAAGGCGCCGTCGAGGCCCGAAGAGGTGCCGCGGGTGGTCCCTTCGATCACGACCGAGGCTCCGACGATGGGGTTGCCCGCCCGGTCGACGACGGTACCTGTCAGGGTGCGGGTTTGCGCGAAGGCCCGGCCGCCTGCGAAGGGGGCGGCGAGAAGGGCGATCATCGCGACGAAAGCCAGTTTCAGTAGTTTTTGTTTCATGAGGTTTGATTGTTTAGTAGTTGGGTATGTGTTTCGGTTGCATCGCTATCGCTTCGGCTCCACCGGCAGCCCCTTCCAGGCGCGGTAGGAGGCGGCCAGGTCGGCGTGACGCACGAAGACGTACTTGTGGCCGTCGTTGCGTGCCTCCAGCTCCTTCTTCAGCTGGGCTGCGTAGGTCACGACATCCTCGCTCGCCGTGCCGATCATCACCGACAGGAAGAGCGGCTGGCCCTTGGGCGCGCTGTCGATCGCCTCGTAGAGGTATTCGGGACGCGAGTTGGTGGTCCCCACGTGGAAACATTCGTGGTCCATGTGGTACTCGTGGGGGCCGATGCCGCGCCAGTCGGTACCGGCGTAGCCGCCCTCCAGGCAGTAGGGCTGTACGTTCCAGGCCACGGCCTCGCCGTCGATCATCTGCTTGAGCGTCAGCATGCCGGCCTTGTCGACATAGTGCTTGGCCAGGGCGCAGTAGAACGAGAAGCCGCTGTAACGGTCGGTCGTGGGCGAGCCGTCGCCCATCATGGCGCCCATCTCCTGCCCGCCGGCGTCCATCGTCCGCTCGTACCACGAGAAGACGCGCGGCGCCAGGTCGACGATCGCGGGGTTGATGATCCACGTCACGGGGACCTCGCCGTAGTGTTCCGACTCCTCGATCGTGTAGGGCATGTAGATCATCGTGTGCAGCAGGTTGTCGCCGTCGGAGACGAGCATCGCCACGAAGACCGTCTCGGGGTCGGCCTCGTAGACCTTCGGCTCGATCGGCGTCCCCTCGACCGAGGGGAACGACGACATGACGGTCATGTTCTCCACCGAGATGAAGGGGACCATCACGTAGCCGTAGTCGGCGAAGAGCTTGTCGGCCTTCAGCTCGTCGGTCCATCCCATGATCTGCGTGCCGGCGGGATAGCGCTTGACGATGTTCTCGTAGTAGGCGCACTCGGTGTGGTCCTGGATGTCGAGGAAGTAGGTGAACAGGCGGTTGGCCACCACGTAGTCCTTGTTGGCGGCGCCCCAGCTCTCCTCGAAATCGGTGGTCATGTGCGACCAGGTGAAGGCCACGTCGTGGTTGGCGGCGTCGAAGTAGTTCTCCACGAGCCAGTCGACGCACTCGATGTTGTTGCCGAACTTGCCCCGCAGGTCCTGGATCACCGGGAAGCCGTAGGGCTTCAGCTCCTCGTAGAGCGACGGCGAGAGGATCAGGCCGTCGGTCTGGGCGGCGATGGTCGTCGCCGCCTCGATCGTCGCCTCGACCAGGTCGGGGTCGTACACGACGACGCCCTTGACCTTCTCCTTGTAGCGTTCCACCAGCGCCGCGAATCCCGGGTTGCGCTGCGAGCTGTCGAGCGCGAGCGTCTCCTGCGGGATGTCCGTCAGCACGCGGTCGAGCCAGAACTGTCCCATCTGGGCCATCGCCGTGGGGCCGATCTTCCAGCCGCCGTGGTTGTCCTTGCAGCGGCTGTTCATCACATATACCTTCTCCGTCTCGTCGCGGTTGACGATGCCCTGGAGGCCGATCGCCGCGACCTGTCCTTCGATGTCGTCGTGGCGCAGATCGACCACCACGAGCGAGCGGGTCGGGGTCTGCACGGTGGGGTAGAGGCGGTGCGTGAGGTCGACGTCGGGCGTGAACGAGCCTCCGCCGCCGTGGCACCCGGACAGGGCGCAGGCGCAGAGCAGCGCCCCGATGCCGGAAGTAAGCGTTTTTTTCATATAGGGTTTTGTTTTGAGGTTTATGCTATCCGAGCGTGGCCAGGATGCCGCTCACCGTGAAGTCGGCGCGGCATATCACCGAGTCGGCGGCGCCGTAGTAGAGGACGATGCGGTCGCCGTCGACCACGTGGCCGTTGGTGAAGACGGTGTTGCCGAAGAATCCCGTGCATTCGTAGGGTGCCGTGGGTTCCATGATCGGCCGGTCGCTGCGTGCGAGGACCTTCGACGGGTCGTCGGCGTCGAGCAGCAGGGCTCCCAGGCAGTAGCGGTTCCGCTCGTCGGCGCCGTGATAGATCGCCAGCCACCCCTTGTCGGTGCGTATCGGCGCGCAGCCGGCGCCGATGCGGGCGCTGTCCCACATTCCGGGGCGCGTGCGGGCCACGCAGCGGTGGTTGCCCCAGTGCCGCAGGTCGGGGCTCTGGGCGATCCAGATGTAGTTGCCGCCGATCTCGGGGCTGCTCGGGCGGTGCAACATATAATATAGGTCGCCGATCCGGCTGTCGAAGAGCGTGCAGTCCTTGTTGTGGGGCGGCAGCACCACTCCGTAGTCGTCGAAGGTGCGCCAGTCGGCGGTCGCGCGCATGCGCACGGCCACTCCGTTGGCCGAGACGGCCGTGTAGGTCAGATAATAGGTATCCCCGATCTGCGTGACGCGGCAATCCTCGATGCCGTAGGCTTCGTAGCGGTCGGAGGCGAAGAGCCCCGTGTAGCCGGCCTCCTCGGCGAAGTGCACCCCGTCGGTGCTGCTCGCCAGCCGCAGGTGGGACATGGTCGTCAGGTAGTCGTCGCCCCGGTAGCTGATGACGCGGGGATCGGTCAGGTCGAGATCGGGCGACGCCGCGTCGACGCGCATCACCGCGATCCGTCCGTCGTCGTCGAGCAGCGGGAAGCTGATCTCGCCCGCGCGCTGCTCGGGCCGTTCGGCGACGCGGATCAGCATCCAGGTCTTGCCGTCGAAGCGGAAAACGCCCGGGTTGAGCAGGCATTCGATCTTCATCGCCTGCTGGCTCGGCAGAAAGTCGCCGGGGGTCAAAATGGGATTCTCAGGGTGGCGCATAGGTCAGTTTTTTCGGTTACACAAAAATAAACCGTGCGTCAGGCCTCCCTGTATACTATGTGCCCAAAAGAGTATAATCGCCGTCGTCCGGGACCCCGCAGAAGGGCCCTGGGGCCTCTCTCGCGGCGTTGGGGTCGGATTGGACCTTTTTGATCGGATAGTATACGGCTCCGGGTCCCGGCCCGGGCTGCCGGGACGCAATGAAAAAGGGCCGAACATGCGTTCGGCCCTTTCGGGTGCGGTCGTACAAGGCGGCTACTCCGTGGCGCGGCGGCGGAGCTCCTCGGGCAGGAGGGGCATGGCGCCGTGCTGCGTGCAGACCCACGCCGAGACATCGACGGCCAGCCGGTGCGCCTCTCCGAGGGACTTGCCGTGGAGCAGCGCCGCCGTGAACGAGGCCGTGAACGAGTCGCCCGCCCCGACCGTGTCGGCCACCTCGACCTTCGGCGTGGCGACGAACGTCTCCTCGTCGGCGGTGAAGACGTGGCTTCCGCGGGCTCCGCACGTGAGGATCGCGATGCGCAGTCCGTAGCGGCGTACCAGCTCCCGGCACTGCGCCCCGGCGCCTTGTCCGGGCAGCGCCAGCATGCGGCCGAGTACCTCCAGCTCCTCGTCGTTGATCTTCAGTATGTCGCACCGCTCCAGCGAGCGGAGGATCGTCTGCTCGGTGTAGAACCGCTGCCGCAGGTTGATGTCGAAGATGCGGTAGCGCTCCCCGTCGCAGGGCATGGCGTCGAGAAACCGCTCGATCGTCGCGCGCGATGCGGCGCTGCGCTGTGCCAGCGATCCGAAGCAGACGGCCCGCGTCGAGCGGGCCAGCTCTTCGAGTTGCGGCGTGAAGGGGATGTTGTCCCATGCGGCCCCTTCGCGGATGTCGTAGCGGGGAATGCCTGCGTCGTCGAGCGCGACGATCACCTCGCCGGTGGGGTAGTCCACCCGCTCAATCGCCCCTCCGAGCCGACGCCGGCCGAGTTCGTCGAGCAGGTCGTCGCCCGCCCTGTCGCGTCCCACGGCGCTGACGATGCGGCTCTCGATACCGAATTGCGCGACGTGGAAGGCGAAGTTGGCGGGGGCGCCGCCCAGTTTCCGTCCCGTGGGCAGCATGTCCCACAGCACTTCGCCCATACCTACTGCATAACGTGCTTCCATAGCGTGTGCGGGCGGTTTGTCAATAGACGAAATACTCCTTGTCGGTGCCGTTGATCCGGTTGATGGCCGGGACGATGATCCGCTCCATCACCTTGTAGCCCTCGCCGTTGGGGTGGCACCCTTCGGGCGAGTAGGTCTCCGGCAGCGTGTTGTCGGGTGCGGCCAGCGCCGAGAAGTAGTCGACCCACTCGACACCCTCCGCCGTGTCGGCGTAGGCCTTGAGCAGGGCGTTGAGCTGCGGGATGAGCTCGGTGGTCTCGATCTGGGGCCGCCAGCCGAAACGGGTGGCGGGGGGCACGGAGCACAACAGCACCTTGATGCCGTTGAAGCGGGCCAGCTCGCACATCGAGACGATGTTGCGCACGATGTTCTCCATCGCGATGTAGCCGTTGTTCATCGCCAGGTCGTTGGTTCCCGCGAGAATCGCCACCGCCTTGGGGTGCAGGTCGATGACATCCTGACGGAACCGCACGAGCATCTCCGACGAGGTCTGGCCGCTGATGCCGCGCCCGGCGAAGTTGTTGCGCGTGAAGAAGTCGGGGTGCTGGTGGCGCCACCCTTCGGTGATCGAGTTGCCCATGAAGACCACCTCGGGGGCTTCGCTTATCTCCTTGTCGGCCTGGGCATAGACGCGAAGACCGGCCCAGTCGTGCTGGGGCAGGCCTGCGGGGTCCTGTCCCAGGGCGATGCCCGTCGCCACGAGGCCGAGCATCAGTGTCGCAATCGTTTTTTTCATGATATTGTCGTTGGATGGTTGTCGGTTGCGGGCTATTGCGCTTCGAGCAGGTAGACGGCGCTGTCGTAGAGCCGTTGCAGGGGCGGATTGAGCCCTTCGTGGTGCAGGAAGGCGCCCGTCAGCACCTCGCCGTCGAACCAGCAGCGTGCGTGGTCGACGTTGAGTTCGCGCACCTTGTAATGCGTCGCCGTGTCGAGCCCTTCGAGACGGAACTGCGGGACGGGCGTGTGGCCGCGGTAGCGGATGCAGTAGGCCATGACGACGGCGCGGCGGCGGTCCTTCGACACATACATCGTGGCGAAGGTGCCGCTCGGATCGTAGGGCGAGCCGATGCGGTAGAGGTCGCCCTCCTCCACCAGGTCGCGGAACTCCTTGTAGGAGGCGATGGCGCGGCGTGCGAAGTCGCGCTCCGCGTCGCTCATCTGCCGCGGCTGGAGCTCCATGCCCAGGCGTCCCGTGGCGGCCATGTCGAAGCGGAACTTGATGGGGATGACGTTGCCGCTCTGGTGGTTGGGCGACGCCGAGACGTGGGCGCCGATGACGGCCGCGGGGTAGAAGAGCGAGGTGCCGTACTGGATGCGGGCGCGCGAGAGCGCCTCCGTGTCGTCGCTCGTCCACACCTCGTCGAAATACTTCAGCGCCCCGTACTCCACGCGGCCGCCGCCCGACGAGCAGGCCTGGATCAGCACGTCGGGATACTTGGCGCGGATGCGCTCCATGACCTTGCGGAGCCCCTCGGCGTAGTCGACCCAGAAGTTCGACTGCCGGTCGGCGGGCAGGTACTTCGAGCCGAAGGCCTCGGCGTGGCGGTTGGCGTCCCACTTAATGTAGTCGATCTTCTTCGAGAGCGCGAGCGTGCGGTCGAAGACCCCGAAGACGAAATCCTGCACCGCGGGGTTGGCCATGTCGAGCAGCCACTGGTTGCGGATCTGCGTCGCCTCGCGCCCATCGGCGCGCACCACCCAGTCGGGATGCCGCTCGGCCAGCTCGCTCTGCGGGTTGACCATCTCGGGTTCGATCCAGATGCCGAACTTCAGCCCCCGCTCGTGGGCGTAGGAGGCGATGCGGTCGATGCCGCCGGGGAGCTTCTTCGCGTTGACCTCCCAGTCGCCCAGCCCCGCACGGTCGTGGTCGCGCGGGTATTTGTTGCCGAACCAGCCGTCGTCGAGCACGAACATTTCGAGTCCCATCTCCGCCGCGTCGTCGATCATGCCGCAGAGGGTCTTCTCGTCGAAGGAGAAGTAGGCCCCCTCCCAGCTGTTGAGCAGCGTGGGCACGTGGCCGCGCTTGCCGCCGCGGATGCCGTAGCGGCGGGCCCAGTCGTGGAGGTTGCGCGAGGCGCGGCCCGCCCCCTCGGCGCTGTAGGTGTAGATCATCTCGGGCGTCGCGAGCGTCTTCCGGGCGTCGAGCGTGTAGGCGGCCCCGTCGGGGTTGGCTCCCGCCAGGACGGTCAGCACGTCGTATTCGTCGATCGAGAAGTCGATGCGGTAGTTGCCGCTCCAGGCCAGCGCGCCGGCGATCACCTCGCCGTGGCGCTCGTCGAAGCGGTCGCTATCGAGCGAGAGCATGAACGCGGGGTTCTCCGAGTGGGTCGCCTTCACCAGCTTGCGCGTCGAGATGCTGTGGGTGCCGTGGGCGAGCCGGAGGTGCTCGACCTGCGCCTCGTCGGCCCAGCCGCCGCGCAGCTGCGTGAGCAGGTAGCTGTCGTGGCCGTGGAGCGTGAGCGCCGAGGCGTAGTAGGCGTGCAGGACGACGGGGCCCTCCTCGCGGTTGGTGATGCGGCTGCGGACGGTGATGACATCCTCGCGGGCGTAGGCCGTGAAGAGGAGCTCGACGTCGAGCGGCTGCCGGCGGTCGGTGAGCCGGACGACGGTCTGCGTGACATTGTCGTCGCCGGTGGGCAGTACCTCGTGGGCGACGTAGCGCAGTTCGGTGTTGGGGTCGCCGTCGGCGTGGGTCGCGCGCAGCGCCGGGAGACGGAAGTTGCGGCCTCCGGCCGCGGGGTAGATCTCGTCGTCGGCACCGTGGTCCCAGCGGCGGTGGGTGCGGTAGGCGGCGAAGGGGGCCACGTCGTCGATGCGGCCGCCGAAGTGGCGCAGCACGACGGTGCCGTCGTCGTTCGCGCACAGCACCAGCGAGAGGCCGTCGGTGCGGATGTCGATGACGGCGGGTGCGGCGGCCCGGGCGCATCCCAGGGCGGCAAGGAGTGCTGCCAGAAGCGGCAGAAGGCGCTTTTTCATGGTATCGATCGGTTTTGAAGGGTCTCCGAAGACAAAGATAACGGAAAAAATCGTTACTTTTGGCAAAACCTTACGATGAAACGCGACAAAGAGATCTTCACCTTCCGCGACGCCGAGAAGCAGACGGCTCCCGCGGCCTTCATGACCATGCTCAAGCCCGCGGGCTCGGCCTGCAACCTCGACTGCACCTACTGCTACTACCTCGACAAGGCGGCGCAGTACGGCGGCCGCGAGGCGGTGATGAGCGACGAGCTGCTCGAGCTCTATATCCGGCAATACATCGAGGCCAACCGGGTCCCTGTCGTGCAGTTCTGCTGGCACGGCGGCGAGCCGCTGCTGCTGGGGCTCGACTTCTACCGCCGGGCGATGGCGCTGCAACGCAAGTACGCCGACGGCAAGCGCATCGAGAATACGTTGCAGACCAACGGCACGCTCGTCGACGAGGCGTGGTGCGAGCTCTTCGCCGAGAACCGCTTCCTGGTGGGCCTCTCGCTCGACGGCCCGGCCGATGTCCACGATGCCTTCCGCCTGACCAAGGGGGGTGCGTCGACCTTCGACCGCGTGATGCGCACCGTGGAGCTGCTCCGCTCCTCCGGGGTCGAATTCAACACCCTGAGCGTCGTCAACCGCCTCTGCGAGGGGCGCGGCGCGGAGATCTACCGCTTCTTCCGCGACACGGTGGGCAGCCGTTACATGCAGTTCCTGCCCGCCGTCGAGCACGTCGTCGACATGCCGGGGATGCACCGGCCGCTGATCGTCTCGCCCGAGAGGGAGGGGGCGCGGCTGGCCGAGTGGTCCGTGACGGCCGAGGGCTACGGCGATTTCCTGTGCGATGTTTTCGACCAGTGGGTCGTCGCCGATGTGGGGCAAACTTTCGTCCAGCTCTTCGACGCCACGCTGGCCCAGTGGTGCGGCGTCGAGCCGGGGGTCTGCTCCATGGGCGAGACGTGCGGCGATGCGCTGGTGGTCGAGCACAACGGCGACGTCTACGCGTGCGACCACTTCGTCTACCCCGAGCACCTTTTGGGCAATATCCGCTCCACGCCGCTCGCCGAGCTCTACCGCTCGCCGCGCCGCCGCGCCTTCGGACTGGCCAAGCGCAACGCCCTGCCGGCCGAGTGCCTCGCCTGCCGCTACTACTTCGCCTGCCGCGGCGAGTGCCCCAAGCACCGCTTCGAGACGGGTGCCGACGGCTGCCGCAAGAACTCGCTCTGCGCGGGGCTCATGCGCTACTTCCGCCATGCCGAACCCTACATGGACCATATGCGCGACCTGCTCGCGCGCCGGCAGCCGCCCGCCTGGGTCATCCCCTTCGCCCGGCGGCGGATGGGGCTGATGTGAGGATTGAAAATGAAAAATTAAGAATTAAAACTATCCCGTTTTGTGTTGTTGCGGAGGTAGGCACTCTCCGGGTTTTCCCGAAGAGTGGCGGCCCGCAGCCTGCGGAGTCCGCATCACGCAGGGGTTGCGGGCCTCCGTGCCCGGGAGACTGCGGCCCGCACGGCTCCTATGGAGCCGCGATTTACAGAGGGAAAAGGAAAGTCCGCAGCCAGCGGAGAGGTGCGAAGAAGGCGCAGCCGACGAAGCAGCCCTCCGCCGGGGGTGGCTGCGGGCTGCCGCTCTTCGAAAACGAAGAGCGCCTTTGTTCAGCAAAAATTCATACTCGGGGCAAGGCCGCCCTTCTCGCCGTCGCATTCGGGTCGCTGCGGCCCGCACGGCTCCTGCGGAGCCGCAATCCGCAACGCGAAACCGGCCGCCGCTTCGAGAAGAAGCGACGGCCGGTGCGGTTTGCAGGCCCTGTAAGCCGGGTTCTGTTCCCGGGCCGAAGCCCGGGCCCCTGTCATTTATCTACGACGGCGGTCACCCGCCGCCTCCAGCAACCTACCCCCCGGCATCGGGCGAGCAACCCTTGACTGCCGGTATACACGGTCTTGCAACCCACGGGACGTACTGCCGGACGACATCGCTGCCTCCGCGGTGGGCTCTTACCCCGCCTTTTCACCCTTACCCCGCGGGAATGCGCATTCCTGCGGGGCGGTCGTTCTCTGTTACGCTCCCATGCCCTCACGGACATCAAGTCGTTAGCTTGCGTGGCGCTCTGCGTTGCCCGGACTTTCCTCCCCCGGATCGCTCCGGCGGCGACAGAGCGGGCCTGCGGTGCAAAGGTAGTGAAAAGCGGCGGTTTCAGCGCCGGATCAGAGGATTTTTTTCACCCGGCCGAACCACCGGTAGGGCATGTAGCGCATCGGCAGGTCGATCCACGCGGGGGTCGAGACCACGGCGCGGCGGTGGGTGAAGGCCTCGAAGCTCAGCCGCCCGTGGTAGCTGCCCATGCCCGACTGGCCCACGCCGCCGAAGGGCAGCGCCTCGTTGGCGATGTGCATGATCGTGTCGTTGAGGCAGGCGCCGCCCGACGAGGTGCGGCGCAGCAGCTCGCGCCCCGCGCTTTCGCGACCGAAGTAGTAGAGCGCCAGCGGCTTTTCGCGCGCGGCGACATACTCCACGGCCTCCTCCGTGCTGTCGACGGGCACCACGGGCAGCACCGGGCCGAAGATCTCCTCGCGCAGCACGGCCGCCGCGGGGTCGATGTCGCCGAGCAGCGTCGGTTCGATGTAGCGGTCGTCGCGGTCGGTGCGCCCGCCGAAGAGGATGCGTCCCTCGCCGAGGTAGGCGGCCACGCGGTCGAAGGCGCGCAGGTCGACCATGCGGACGTAGTGGCGGCTCTGCTGCGCGTCGGCGCCGTGCATGCGCTCCACGGCCGCGGCGAAGGCCCGGGTGAAGGGCTCGACCAGCTCGCGGCGGATCAGCAGGTAGTCGGGGGCGATGCAGGTCTGGCCCGCGTTGAGGGTCTTGCCCCAGGCGATGCGGCGGGCGGCCAGACCGATGTCGGCGCCGCGGTCGACGATGCAGGGGCTCTTGCCGCCCAGTTCGAGGACGACGGGGGTCAGGTGGCGCGCCGCGGCCTGCATGACCACGCGCCCCACGGCGGGGCTTCCCGTGTAGAAGACGATGTCCCACCGCAGGTCGAGCAGCTGCGTGTTGACCTCGCGGTTGCCCTGAACGACGGCTATGTACTCCTCGTCGAAGCACTCGGCGACCATGCGCCCGAGCGCCTCGGCCACGTGCGGGGTGTAGGGCGAGGGCTTGAGCACGGCCGTGCATCCGGCCGAGACGGCCCCCACCAGGGGGTTGAGCAGCAGCTGCACGGGGTAGTTCCAGGGGGCGATGACGAGCGCCTGCCCCAGCGGCTCCTTCACGATGCGGCTGCGCGAGGGGAGCAGCTTGAGCGGCGTGGGGCGCCGCTCGGGCCGCATCCACGCGCCGAGGTGGCGGAGGTGGTTGCGCACCTCGCCCCTTACGATGCTCAGTTCGGTCATGTAGGCCTCCTCGGGCGATTTGCGCAGGTCCTGCCACAGGGCGTCGCAGAGCCGCCCCTCCCATGCGTCGAGCGCTTGCAGGAGGCGGCGGAGCATCCGCCGGCGGAAATCGATCGGGAGGGTCGCACCGCTGCGGAAGAAGGCGCGCTGCGCCGCGGCGATCGCTTCGATGCGCGGCAGCGGGGTGTTGGCTGTCGTCATGGCTTATTTGCGGCCGGTGAAACGGTCCATCGCCCGGTAGATGCCCCAGCCGCGGCCGATCACCAGGTCGAACAGTCGCGTGGGCAGCAGTCCCTGGACCGTGCGGATGAGGTGATAGCCCCACGGCATGCCCAGGAAGCGGCGGTCGCGCTCCACGGCGCGGAGGATCCGGCGGGCGACCCGCTCGGGCGAGAGGTTGGGAAGGAGCCACGACCGGGCCCCGGCGAACATGCCCGTGTCGATGAAGTAGGGGGCGACGGTGGTGACGCGGACGCCGCTGCGGGCCTCCTGCTGCTCGATGCGCACCGAGTCGGACCAGCCGACGACGGCCCACTTCGAGGCGGCGTAGACCGACATGCGCGGGTTGGCGATCATGCCGGCCGCCGAGGCGATGTTGCAGAGGTGTCCCTCGCCGCGGGCGATCATCGCCGGGAGCGCCTGCAACGCCACGACCATCGGGGCGATGGCGTTGACCTCCATCGTGCGGCGGATCTCGTCGACGCTCTGGCGGTCGAAGGTGCGGTTGGAGGTGATGATCCCGGCGCAGTTGATCACGATGTCGGCGTCGCCGTGCTCCTCGCGAAGGCGTGCGTAGGCCGCCTCCACGGCCGGGCTGTCGGTGACGTCGACCCGCGCGCCGGCCGTGCGGTCGGGGGCGGCGAAGTCGGCCAGCGTCGCGGCGATCCGCTCCTCGTCGAGGTCCCAGACGACCACCTTGCGGGCCCCCTTCTCGAGCGCCATGCGCCCCATGATGCGTCCGATGCCCGAGGCGCCGCCCGTTATGAGCACGCAGCGGTCTTTGATTCTGGTCATAGGTCGTTCTCTTTTTTCTCCTCGCGGAAGATGTTCAGATGGGCCAGCAGCGGGTTGCGGCGGTCGAGCACGAGCAGTTCGAGCACGAGCAGCACGAGCGCCGCGGCGAGCGGCCACCGGTATTGTTCGTTGAACTCCTCGAAACGCAGCGTCGCCAGTTCCGACTGCTCCATCTCGTTTATGCTCCGAACGATCTCGTCGAGCCCGATCGACTGCTTGGTGGCCCTGACGTAGGCGCCGCCGGTCGTTTCGGCGATCTGCGCCAGTAGCTCCTCGTTGAGCTTCGAGACCACCATGTCGCCCTTCTCGTCGCGGATGAATTCGCCGTCGATGCGGATCGGGGCCCCCTCGGGCGTGCCGATGCCGATCGTGTAGATGCGGATGCCCTCCTCGGCGGCACGCTTCGCCACGGCCAGCGCGTCGTCGTCGTGGTTCTCGCCGTCGGTGATGAGCACCACCACGCGGCTGCGCTGCGCGTCGTCCTCCTTGCCCGGGAAGGCGAGCAGCGCCTGTTCGAGCGCCTTGCCCACGGCCGTGCCCTGCACCGCGACCTGCGAGGGGTCGATCCGCCGGGCGAAGGCCTTGGCCATGCGGTAGTCCGACGTCACGGGCAGCTGCACCTTGGGCTCTCCGGCGAAGACGACGAGTCCTACGCGGTCCTGGCGCATGCCGTCGAAGAGGCGGTCGATGGCGTATTTGGTGCGGTCGAGGCGGTTGGGCTCGAAATCTTCGGCCAGCATCGAGTTGGAGACGTCGACGACGAGCACCATTTCGATGCCGCGCGACTTCTCCTCGCGGAGCTTCGACCCGAACTGCGGCCGTGCGGCGGCGAGCGCCAGCAGCGCGAGGGCCGCGGCGAAGAGGATGAAGCGGAGCCAGAGACGCCCGACCGAAAGCTCGGGCATGAGCTCCCGGAGCGTCTCCATGCGGCCGAAGCGGGCCAGACGCACGCGGCGCCGGTGCATCGACCACCAGAAGAGGTAGAGGGCCGCCGGCGCGAGCGCGAGCAGCCACAGGTATTGGGGATTGGCGAATCGGAACATGTCAGGGTATGCGTTTCAGAACGAGGGTCGAGAGCAGCGTTTCGAGCGCGAGCAGCGCCAGGGCGGCGAGCAGCCAGTCGAGGAACAACTCGTGGTAGGAGACGTGCTCGGTCACCTCCACGCGGCTCTTTTCCAGCTGGTTGATCTCGTCGTAGATCGCCTTGAGCTTGGTCTTGTCGGTGGCGCGGAAGTAGCGGCCGCCGGTCTTGTCGGCGATCGCTTCGAGCGTCTTCTCGTCGATCTCGACCTTCTGCTGCACGAAGGTCATCTCGCCGAACATGTCGACGGCGGGGTAGGGGGCCATCCCCTCGGTGCCCACGCCGATCGTGTAGACGCGGATGCCCTGCGCCGCGGCGATCTCGGCGGCCATCAGCGGGGCGATCTCGCCGCGGTTGTTGACGCCGTCGGTGAGCAGGATCACCACCTTCGACTTGGCGTCGCTCTCCCTCAGGCGGTTGATCGCCGTGGCCAGTCCGTTGCCGATGGCCGTGCCGTCCTCGATCAGGCCGCTGCGGATGCGCGCGAGCAGCGTCTGAAGGGTCCCCTGGTCGGTCGTCAGCGGGCTCTGGGTGAACGACTCGCCGGCGAAGACCACCAGTCCGATGCGGTCGCCGTAGCGGTCGGCGATGAACGATCCGGCCACCTCCTTGGCGGCGGTGATGCGGTCGGGTTTGAAGTCGCGGGCGAGCATCGAGCCCGAGACGTCGATCGACAGCACGATGTCGATGCCCTCGGCCGAGGTGCTGGCGTGCTGTTCGACCGACTGCGGCCGGGCCAGCGCCACCATGAGCAGCGCGAGGGCCGCCGAGCGCAGCGCGAAGGGGAGGTGGCGCAGGTAGTAGCGCACGCTCTTCGGTGCGCGGGCCACGCCCTCGGTCGTCGAGACGCGGATCGCCGCCCCGCCCCGCAGCGTCCGCCACACGTAGAGTGCGACGAGGGGTGCCAGGAGCGTCAGCAGCCAGAGCAGGTATGGTGAATGGAAGTGCATGTTATACGATGATTACCAGTTTTTCTTGCCGCGCACGACGACGCCCTGCTTCTCCTTGAGCTTCTCCTGCGTGCGGTCCTCCTGGGCCTGGATGGCGTCGAGCATCTGTTGCTGCTCCTGCTCCGTGAGCCCGGTGGGCTGGCCCTGCCCCTCGCCCTTGTCCTTGGGGTCCTGCGGCTTGTCCTGCCCGTTCTGCGGATCCTGTTTGCCGTCGTCGTTGCGGTCCTGATTCCGGTCCGGATCCTGCTGTCCCTGGCCGTTCTGCCCCTCTCCCTGCTGGTCCTGATTCTGCTGGTCCTGCCGGTTTTGGTCGTCGTTGCCGCCTCCGCCGTTCTGGTCGTTGTCGTCGAGCAGCTTTTTGGTGTAGGCGTAGTTGTACTTGGCCTCCATGTCCGAGGGGTTGAGCCGCAGCGACTGGCGGTAGCTTTCGAGCGCCTCCTTGTATTTTTTCTGCCCGAACTGCGCGTTGCCCAGGTTGTAGAAGGCCTCGGCCCGCTCGTCGGCCGTGCGCAGCGTGTCGGCCGCGGCGCGCGCGAGCGTCTGCTCGGCCTGGTCGTGCCGTTCGGCGCGGCAGAGGGCGTTGCCCAGGTTGAAGGTCGCCTCGAACGACCCGGGGGCTGCCTTCAGCGCCCGCTCGTAGCGTTCGATGCTGCGCGCGTAGTCGCCGCGGTTGAAAGCGCGGTTGCCGCGGCGCACCAGCCCGCGTTCGGGCAGCTGCTGGGCCGAAGCCCCGGCGGCGGCGAAAAGCAATAGGATATAGATGAGTCTGTACATCGGTCAGCTGTTCATTTTCTCTTCGAGCGTCTCGGCATCGGGCTCCTCCTCGACGAGCTTGGTCTCCTCGACGAAATAGTAGCACTTCAGGTAGTCGGCCTCGTTCTCCTCGGCTTCGGGCGTCGCCTTGGCGAACTTCACCAGATCGGCGTCGCCGAGGATCGTCTGAAGATCCATGCGCGCCTTGGCGGGCAGTTCGACGTCGCGCATCGCGGCGATGATCTCGTCGGAGGTCATCTCCATGGCGCCGATCTCCCACCGCGCGGCGATGTAGGTGCGCAGAATGTCGGTCAGCCCCGAATAGTAGAGCTTGTGGCGGTTGTTCTGCCACAGTTTCTGGTGGTGGAGCGCTTCGAGGGCCCGGATCGCCGCCACGTGGGGCGGCAGGGGCGGCGCCGGACGGAAGAGGTCGCCCAGACGTTTGCCGCGGAGGGCGAGCCAGCGCGTGAGCGCGTAGGCCGCGGCGGCGAGCAGCGCCAGCGCGAGGAGCCCCCACAGGACGTAGCCGCGGATCTCGGCGAAGCGGAACGGCAGGGTCTTCTGCCCCTTCAGGTCGAAGATCGCGTGCGACGTCGAGTCGATCTGGAAGGTCGTCACCTCCAGATAGAGCGAATCGGCCGTCGCGAGCGTGTCGACGATGTTCTTGTCGGCGTAGAGCGCGCGGGCGGGGCCCAGGTTGAAGCGCCCCTCCTCGAAGGCGGCCAGACGGTAGCGCTTGGCGATCTTCAGCCGCCGGCCGTCGCGTAGGAGCGTATCCAGAGGCGGGAGCTCCACGATCTCCAGCCCGCTGCGGGCGTCGGGTTCGAAGGTGGGGAACTCGACCACCTGCACCAGATCCTTCTCGACCTCGATCACCAGATCGAAGCGGTCGCCGATGCCGATGCTGTCGGGCTCGACGCGCGCCGTCAGGCGGGGCGTCTGCTGCGCCCGGGCGGACGATGCGGCGGTCGCCAGCAGCAGGATTGCTATGAGTCGTTTCATCGTTGCTTGAAAAGTTTGATGAGTTCGGCCACGTAGTCGCCGTCGGTTGACGCCGTCGCCGCGTCGATGCGGTTGCGGCGCAGCGTCGCCTCGATCTCGGCCGAGCGCCGCCGCCACGTCTCGGCATAGTGGTCGCGCACGGCGCGCGACGAGGTGTCGACCCACACCTTGCGGCCGGTCTCGGCGTCCTGCATCTCGACGATGCCCACGTCGGGCAGCTCCGCCTCGCGCGGGTCCCACACGCGGATCCCCACCAGGTCGTGGCGGCTCCGGGCGATCTTCAGCGCGTCTTCCAGCGCCTCGTCGTCGTGCGGCGCGTCGAGGAAGTCCGAGAGGATGAAGGTTGTGCAGCGCTTCTTGTTGACGTTGGTCAGGAACCGCACGGGCTCCGACAGCCGCGTCCCGGTCGCCTGGGGCCGGAACCCCACCAGCTCGCGGATGATCGTCAGCACGTGGCTGCGCCCCTTCTTCGGGGGGATGAACTTCTCCACGCGGTCCGAGAAGAAGATGCAGCCCACCTTGTCGTTGTTTTGCGCGGCCGAGAAGGCCAGCACGGCGGCGATCTCGGTGATGATGTTCTTCTTGGTGCGCTCGGTCGAGCCGAACGTGCGCGAGGCCGAGACGTCGACCAGGAGCATCATCGTCAGCTCGCGTTCCTCCTCGTAGATCTTGATGTGGGGCTTGCGCGAGCGGGCCGTGACGTTCCAGTCGATGTCGCGCACGTCGTCGCCCGCGCGGTACTCCCTCACCTCGGAAAACGACATGCCGCGCCCGCGGAAGGCCGTGTGGTACTTTCCTGCGAAGATCTCGCTCGAAAGGCCGCGGGTCTTGATCTCGATCTTGCGGACGCGCCGGAGGATATCGTTCTCGTTCTCCTGCATCGCTTAGGGTACGATTACGTTGTTGAGGATGTCGGTGATGATCTCTTCGGTGGTGATGTTCTCGGCTTCGGCCTCGTACGTCAGGCCGATGCGGTGGCGCAGCACGTCGTGGCACACGGCGCGCACGTCCTCGGGGATCACGTAGCCGCGGCGGCGGATGAAGGCGTAGGCGCGGGCGGCCTTGGCCAGCGAGATCGAGGCGCGGGGCGAACCGCCGTAGGCGATCAGCGACTGGAGTTTCTGGAGGTTGTACTCGGCCGGCTCGCGCGTGGCGAAGATGATGTCGATGATGTACTTCTCGATCTTCTCGTCCATGTAGACGTCCTCGACTACGCGGCGGGCCCTGACGATGTCCTCGGGTGAGACGACCTTGTTCACCGCAGGCATCCCGGCCCCCGAGAGGTTCATGCGCACGATGTCGCGCTCCTCCTGCTTCTTGGGGTAGGAGATCTTGGCCTTGAGCATGAAACGGTCGACCTGCGCCTCGGGCAGCGGGTAGGTGCCCTCCTGCTCCAGCGGGTTCTGCGTGGCGAGCACCAGGAAGGGCTGCGGCAGCGGGTAGGTCTCGTCGCCGATGGTCACCTGACGCTCCTGCATCGCCTCGAGCAGCGCCGACTGCACCTTGGCCGGCGAGCGGTTGATCTCGTCGGCCAGCACGAAGTTGGCGAAGACGGGGCCCTTCTTGACGATGAACTCCTCGCTCTTCTGCGAGTAGATCAGCGTACCCACCAGGTCGGCGGGCAGCAGGTCGGGGGTGAACTGGATGCGCGAGAAGCCGGCGTCGACGGCCTTGGCCAGCGTGGTGATGGCCAGCGTCTTGGCCAGACCCGGCACCCCTTCGAGCAGGATGTGCCCGTTGGACAGCAGGCCGATCAGCAGCGTGTCGACCAGGTGGCCCTGGCCCACGATGACCTTGCTCATTTCGTTGCGCAGCGTGTCGACGAATACCGATTCGCGCTCGATGCGTTCGTTGAGTTCCTTGATGTTGATGACTTCACTCATTGTATTGTATGCGGTTCGTTTGTTTTGTCGCCGAAGTATTGGGTTTTTAACGTTCTCCAGGTCGAACTTATTGCAAATGTACGAATTTTTTTCGTGGATTTTTGCTACCTTTACCGAAAATGCCCCTGCCATGAAACGAATCCTTCCGCTCCTCGCGCTTCTCGCGGCCTGCGCTCCCTCCGGCGAGAAAGTGCATTATCCCGCTCCCGTCGCCCCTCTGGGGGCGGAAGAGTGGATCTACGACCCGCTTCTGAGCGACGAGTTCGACACGCCGACGCTCGATACGACCAAATGGTACGACCACAACCCCACCTGGCTGGGTCGTCAGCCGTCGCTGTTCCGCCCCGAAAACGTGCGGGTCGAGGACGGGGCGCTCGTCCTCTACGGCCGGCGCGGGGAGGTGGCGGATGCCCCCGAGGGCTATCACACCTTCACCTCGGCCGCGGTGCAGAGCCGCCGGAAGGTACTCTACGGCTTCTTCGAGATCCGCTGCCGCCCCATGAAGTCGGCCCTCTCGAGCGCCTTCTGGCTCTATGTCCAGGATTCGGTCAAGCAGGAGGAGATCGACATCTTCGAGATCTGCGGCCGCCACGACAGCGACCCCTCCTACCCCGTGACCTACTTCGCCACCTCGCACTACATGCTCAAGACCGAAGAACTGCATCTGAGCGACCACGTGGCCCACACGACCGACCGTCCCTGGGCCGACCGCGAGATAGTCGCCGGGCTCAAGTGGACCCGCGACGAGCTGGTGTGGTACGTCGACGGGCAGGAGATTCGCCGGCGCCGCAACGATTTCTGGCATTCGCCCGAGACGATCAACTTCGACAGCGAGGCCTTCCCCTCGTGGTGGGGGCTTCCCTCCGACGAGGACCGCGGAGGCGAGTTCCGCATCGAATACTTCCGTTACTGGCGTTCGCCCGATGCCATGCGGAGCGTCTACGACAACGACATGGGCCGCTGACCGGCGGGACTGTGGGGTTGCGGAGCGGCTGAAAGGCGCTTTTCGTGCGGTAATGCCGTTTGCCGGTCCGCAGCCAGCGGATGAACGCGGGCGAGCCGGGGGCCGCAGCGCCGGGCGGCTGCGGGCCGCCACGCTGCGGAAATCGGAAGAACGCCTGCTTTTCACGGCATCGCGCAAAGGGGCGATGCCGATTTTCGCTCCCCGCCCTTCGATTCTTCTCCCGGTTGCACTATCTTTGCACCCGTTATGGAATCCCCGATATTACAAGGTCTCAATCCCGCCCAGCGCGAGGCGGTGATCAACTTCGAATCGCCGTCGCTCATCATCGCCGGCGCCGGTTCGGGCAAGACGCGCGTGCTGACCTCGCGCATCGCCTACATGATCGAGCAGGGCGTCGCCCCGTTCAACATCCTGGCCCTCACCTTCACCAACAAGGCCGCCGAACAGATGCGCGAGCGCATCGGGCAGATGATCCCCGACAACCGCAGCCGCTACATCCGCATGGGCACCTTCCACTCGGTCTTCTCGCGCATCCTGCGCGAGAACGCCGACCGGATCGGTTTCCCCCAGTCGTTCACCATCTACGAGCCCTCCGACGTCAAGAACCTACTGAAGACGATCGTCCGCGAGCTGAACCTCGCCGACGAGAAATACAAGCCCAATGTGCTCGCTTCGCGCATCTCCTATGCCAAGAACAGCCTGGTGACCCCCGGGGCCTACCTGGCCAACTCGGTCTACGCCACCGAGGACCGCCACGCCCAGATCCCCGAGTTCGGCAACATCTACAACCTCTACTGCCAGCGCTGCAAGCGCAACGGGGCGATGGACTTCGACGACCTGCTCCTCCAGACCAACATCCTGCTGCGCGACGCCCCCGAGGTGCTGGCCCGCTACCAGGAGCAGTTCAAATACATCCTCGTCGACGAGTACCAGGACACCAACTACGCCCAGTACGTCATCATCCGCCGCCTGTCGCAGACCCACTCCAAGGTGTGCGTCGTGGGCGACGACGCGCAGTCGATCTACTCGTTCCGCGGGGCCAAGATCGAGAACATCCTCTCGTTCCGCAAGGACTTCCCCTCGGCCATGGTCTTCAAGCTCGAACAGAACTACCGCTCGACGCGCACGATCGTCGAGGCGGCCAATTCGGTCATCGTCCGCAACTCCAAGCGCATGGAGAAGAACTGCTTCTCGGAGGGGGCCGTGGGCGAGAAGATCCGCGTGATGAAGGCCTACACCGACCGCGAGGAGGCCGAGATGGTCGTCGCGGACCTGCGCGACAAGGTCCGCGCGGCGGGCGCTCCCTGGTCCGAGGCGGTGATCCTCTACCGCACCAACAACCAGTCGCTCGTCCTGGAGGACAACCTCCGCCGCAAGGGGGTTCCCTACCGCATCTACAAGGGTTCGTCGTTCTACGACCACAAGGAGATCAAGGACCTCCTGGCCTACCTGCGTCTTGTCATCAACCCGCGCGACGACGAGGCCTTCAAGCGCATCGTCAACTACCCGGTCCGCGGCATCGGCGCCACGACCGTCGACCGCATCGCCCAGCTGGCCGCCGCGCGCGGGGTGTCGATGTGGGAGGCGGTCGACCAGCTGGTCGCCGAGCCGGCGGCCGACGCCGTGCAGCGGGCCATCGTCCGCAAGGTCACGGAGTTCGTGGCGATGATCCGCTCGCTCTCGATGGCCCGCACCGAGAAGGGGCTCTACGAATTCGGTCTGGAGGTCGCCACGCGCTCGGGCATGCTCGCGGCCTTCCGCGCCGAGAACACCCCCGAGGCCACCTCGGCGCTCGACAACGTCGAGGAGCTGCTCAACTCCATGCAGCTCTTCAAGGAGCAGCGCGATGCCGAGATCCGCAACGGCGAACGCACCGAAGAGGAGGAGGCCACGGTCGAGGAGTGGCTGCAGAGCGTCATGCTCATGACCGACATGGACAAGGACGACCCTGCCGACCGCGACCGCGTGACGCTGATGACCGTCCATTCGGCCAAGGGGCTCGAATATGAATACGTCTACATCGTGGGGCTGGAGGAGAACCTCTTCCCCTCGCAGCGCGCCGCCGAGACGGCCGACGGGCTGGAGGAGGAGCGGCGCCTGTTCTACGTGGCCCTCACGCGCGCCAAGGTCGCCGCCACGCTCTCCTACGCCGAGATGCGTTTCAAGTGGGGCAATATGGAGTTCTCGCGTCCGAGCTGCTTCCTGCGCGAGATCGATCCCAAATACCTCGATCTGTCGGCTGACGGGGCCGACGACGAGCACCCGCGCGGGCAGGCGCCCCGCAGCGAGGGGGGCTCGGCCATCGAGGAGCTGCGCCGGCGCTTCGACTACCGGTTCCAGCAGCAGCGGCAGGGCGCTGCCGGCACCTCCGCCTCGCGCCCGGGCGGCAGCTATGCGGGCGGCACCGGCCGCTTCGGCGGCGATCGCACGGGCGGCGGGGGACGCTTCGGAGCCCGTCCCGCCGACGGCGAGTCGGGTCCCGTGCAGCGTTTCTCCCGGGCGGGTGCGCCCTTCGGCGGGCAGCCTCGGACGGGCGCTCCCGCCGGTTCGGCCCGGCAGCGCTCCGCCGCGCCCGATCCGGCACTCGTCCGCACGCCCCGCCCCTCGACCGAGGGGATGCGCCGTCTGGGCGTGCGCCCCTCCGACAGCCGTGCCGAAGGCCCGGCCGCCGCATCCGTCGCCCCGCAGGGCGTCGCGGGCGACTACGCCGTGGGGCAGCGCGTCGAGCACCCCAAGTTCGGCGTCGGCATCGTCCGCCGCATCGAGACCCTGGCGACCGACCACAAACTGGTCGTCGATTTCGGCTCCTATGGCGAGAAGACCCTGCTGGCGAAGTTCGCGAAACTGACAAAACTGTGACCGATGACTCTGAAGCAACGTTACGACGGCATCCTCGCCTGGTTTGCCGAGCACATGCCCGCGGCCGAGAGCGAATTGCACTATGAAAACCCCTACCAGCTGCTCGTGGCGGTGATCCTTTCGGCGCAATGCACCGACAAGCGGGTCAACATGACCACGCCGGCGCTCTTCGAGGCCTTCCCCACGCCCGACCGCATGGCCGAGGCGGGTGCCGAGGGGATCTACCCCTATATAAAAAGCATCTCCTATCCCAACAACAAGGCCCGCAACCTGGCGGGTATGGCGCGCATGCTGTGCGACGAGTTCGGCGGCGAGGTGCCCTCCGACCTCGACGCCATGCAGCGTCTGCCGGGCGTGGGGCGCAAGACGGCCAACGTCCTGGGTGCCGTGCTGTGGCAGCGGGAGGTGATGCCGGTCGACACGCACGTCTTCCGCGTCTCGGAGCGCATCGGTCTGACCACCGGATCGAAGACCCCGTTGCAGACCGAGCTGACGTTGGAGAGGCACATCCCCGGGCATCTGCTGCCTGTCGCCCACCATTGGCTCATCCTCCACGGCCGCTACGTCTGCACGGCGCGGGCGCCGAAGTGCGACGCGTGCGGCATCGCGACGTGGTGCCGCCGGTTCGCCGCGTCGAAAAAAACGCGCTGATGCCCGGATTTTCCCGTAAAAAACCGTATATTTACGCCCGACTCTAATTTTTCGACGTCTATGAAAAACATCTTCTTACGCGTGTGGATGTTCGTGCTTTGCGCGGCTGCGGCCGCCGGCGCGACCTCGTGCGGCAGCAACGGCGGAACCGATGATCCGGTCTCCGGCGTGAGCAGCCAGCAATGGAGCGAAACCGAACTGATCTCCGGAGGGGCGGGTTCCAAATCGTACGCCTTCAAGGCGCTGGGTGCCTGGACGGCCCGGACGCTCTCCTCGTGGGTTCGGATCGAGACCCTCTCGGGCGGTGCGGGCGATGCCGTGCTGCGCCTTTCGGTCGACGAGAACACGACGGGTGCCGAACGCTCGGCGACGATCACCGTCAACGTCGACGGCTATCTCTCCGCGTCGTTCACGCTCAAGCAGTCGGGCTCGACGACGGCCGCCGAGGAGAACGAGTTCCTCGATAAGTGGATGTTCGGATATATGGGCAGCCACTACCTCTGGAACGAGGCCGTGGCCAAGGTCACGCCCGACTATACGATGGATTACCAGAAGTTCCTCCAGAAGGTCCTCGCCGACATCGCCGCACAGGACGATGTCAACCACGACGACGGCCACTGGTCGGTCGACGCTCAGGGCCGCCCCGTGCGCACGTCGTTCTACTCCAACATCCAGCGCTATCCGCTCTCGAAGACCACGCGCGGGGGCACGCGCGAGACGATCGACGGCTTCGGCATCGAGTACGTCGCCGGCGGCACGTTCTCCAACACGGGCGACTGCTTCTTCGTGGTGATGGCCGTGGCCCCCGGTTCGCCGGCCGACGAGGCGGGCATCGGTCGCGGCGACTACATCGTCGGGATCGCCGGCCGCAGCATCACCCAAGCCACGTTCGACAACGACTGGTACCTGCTCATGTCGGCGACCTCCGACGCATCGGTGACGTTCACGCCCGGCGTAGTTACCGAAACCGGCTCGCTCTCCGAGGGCGATCCCGTGACGCTCACCCGTGCCACCTACGACGACAATCCGGTCTATCTGGTCGACACCTTCACGGCCGATAACGGCGAGAAGGTGGGTTACGTGTGGTACAACACCTTCAACATGTACTACGACCAGGAGCTTATCGACGCCTTCGCGCAGCTGCGGGCCGAGGGTGTCCGTCACCTGATCCTCGACCTGCGCTACAACGGCGGCGGCCACCTGGTATCGAGCACCGTGCTGGGTACGCTCGTCGCGGGCTCGGATCACAAGGGCGAGACCTATGCCACGACCGTCTACAACGCCGCGCGCACGGCCGCCGGCGAGAAGGCGGCGATCTATTCGTTGGGCGAGAAGATTATCAAGTACGGCGCCTCCAACGGCGGCGATGCCGCTTACGCTCCGATCGAGGAGGCGCTCTCGTCGTCGCTCGGCCTCTCGACGGTCTACGTGCTCGGTACGACCAACACGGCCTCGGCCAGCGAGCTGGTCATCAACGGCCTGCGCGGCGTGGGCGTCGACGTGCGTCTCATCGGCCGGCAGACCAACGGCAAGAACGTCGGCATGGAGCCCGCCACCGTCGAGCGCGGCGAGTGGGAGTACGACTTCTCGCCCATCACCTTCTACTCGGTCAACGCCCAGGGGTTCAAGGACTACAGCGACGGCTTCGCGCCCGATGTCGATGTCGACGAGTTCGACGTTAAGTATGATATCTATCCGATGGGCGACGAGCGCGACCCGCTGATCGCCACGGCGCTCCGGTGGATCGATACGGGTGCGAAACCCGCTCCCGCCGAGGCTGCGGCCCGCACGCGCGTCGCCGGCGACGAACTCGTCGTCCTGCCGCGTCTGCCGCGCCGTCTCGACGGCACCATCGCCTTCCCGCGCGAGTAGCGGCCGGGATCTTCGGTAAAAGGCGTCGCCCGACAGCGGGCGGCGCTTTTTCGTGAGCGGATGTTGGGACGATTGCGAAAAAATGGCTATCTTGTCGAAAGATTGTGCAATCCGATAACTTCTTTTATATTGATTTATGAAAAAATTACTGACCCTATTTACCGCCGCCACGCTGCTGGGCGGCGCCGCTTCCGCCCAGGAGGCCGAATTCGACCTGAGCGCCCAGCGCTCCGAGGCGCAGCACGTGCTGAAGGTCCCCGGCGAGCGGCTCGACCGCGGCGGGTTGGCGATCAACCCCACGCCCCACGCGATCTCGGTCGACGCCGCGTCGCGTCTCGACCTCTCGGGCGGTGTGGCGGTGAAGGATCGCCAGGGCCGATTCGCCGCCGATCTCGACTTCCTCACGCCCGCTCCCAAGGGGGTCGCGCTCACGATCGACTTCGGTGCCCGGCTGGCCGCCCGCGCGGGAGTCGAGGCGCGTTCGGGCGCCTATAAGCTCTCCGTCGGTGCGAAGGGGATCTCGATCACGGGCTATGACGAGCGGGGTGCCTTCTACGGCCTCCAGACGCTGCGCCAGATCGTCGCCAGCCCCGCGGCCCGCACGGGGGTTCCCTTCGTCGAGATCGCCGACTATCCCGACCTGCGCTACCGCGGCGTCGTGGAGGGCTTCTACGGCACCCCTTGGTCGCACGAGGTGCGCCTGTCGCTGATCGACCTCTACGGCCGCATGAAGATGAACAGCTACCTCTACGGCCCCAAGGACGACCCCTACCACAGCTGCCCCAACTGGCGTCTGCCCTATCCCGAGCAGGAGGCGCGGCAGCTCAGCGAGCTGGTCGAGGCCTGCCGCCGCAACCGCGTCGACTTCGTGTGGGCCATCCATCCGGGCCAGGACATCAAGTGGAACGAGGAGGACTACGGCAATCTGGTCCGCAAGTTCAACCTCATGTACGACCTCGGCGTGCGCGCCTTCGCCATCTTCTTCGACGACATCTCGGGCGAGGGCACCAACCCTGCGCGCCAGACCGAGCTGCTCAACCGCCTCGACCGCGACTTCGTCAAGGCCAAGGGCGACGTGGCGTCGCTCATCGTCTGCCCGACCGACTATTCGCGGCTGTGGGCCAACCCCACGCCCCAGGGCAGCCTGGCCATCTACGGCCAGACGCTCGACCCCTCGGTCGAGGTGTTCTGGACGGGCGACGTCGTGTGCAGCGACCTGACCCCCGAGACGCTCGAGTGGGTCAACTCGCGCATCCGGCGCCCGGCCTTCTACTGGTGGAACTTCCCCGTGACCGACTACGCCCGCCACATCCTCATGCTGGGCCCGGCCTACGGCCTCGACACGTCGCTCACGGCCGACGACCTGTGCGGTCTGGTGAGCAACCCCATGGAGCACGGCGAGGCGTCGAAGATCGCCCTCTACAACGTGGCCGACTACACCTGGAACATCGCCGCCTATAATCCGATCGACAGCTGGGAGCGCGCCTTCGACTACCTCGCCCCCGAGGTGCGCGACGCCTACCGCACGCTGGCCATCCACAGCTGCGACACCGAGACGGGCTACCGCCGCGACGAGTCGTGGGAGACCGAGACCTTCCCCGTCGACGACTACACCGAGGCGCAGTACGCCGCCCTGCTGGCCGAGTTCGCCCGCCTGGAGCGTGTGCCCGCCACCATGGAGCGCGGCTGCGCCAACGAAGCGCTCCTCGGCGAGCTGCGTCCGTGGCTCGCCGAGCTGGGCAAGCTCGGCACGCGCGGCCGCAAGGCGCTCGAACTGATAAAGATCAGCGAGGCGGGCGATGCCGCCGGTTTCTGGGCCGCCTATGTCGACAACCTCATGTCGGCCGACGACCGCGCCGCCTACAACGCCCACAAACTGGGCACGCTGCGCCTGCAACCCTTCTACGAGCAGGCGATGGACGACCTGGCGGCCGGATTCTACCGCTCGCTGACGGGCGAGGTGCCGACCGCCGGCCGCGGCATCGGGTCGTTCCGCACGGCCGGCTCGACCCAGTCCAAGCTGATGCTGGACAACGACGCCTCGACCTTCTATACTTCGGGCACCGCGCAGAAGACCGGCGACTGGATCGGTGTCGATCTGGGTGCGGTGCGCGATGTGCGCGAGGTGGAGATCCTCCAGGGCCGCAACTCGGTCGACGACGTCGACTACTTCGACCGTGCCGTGCTCGAATGCTCGGCGACGGGCCGCGAGTGGACCGTGCTCGCCGACGAACTCGACAAGCAGTACGAGATCCGCTGGGAGGGCGAGCCCGTGGCCGCCCGCTACGTGCGCCTGCGCAAGCTCCCGTCGGAGAAGCGCAACTGGGCCGCCGTGCGCACCTTCTCGGTCAACCCGGTCAAGGCTTCGACGCTGGGCTTCGTCGTCGAGGCCGACGACGTCGCCTCGGCGCTCCGCGCCTTCGACGGCAATCCCGCCACTTCGGTCGCGCTGAAGGGCCGTCTGGCCTTCGAGCCGCTGGCCGGCGCCGCCCGGTACACGCTGCTGTTCGGAGCGCTCGACCGTCCGGTCGTCGTCTCGCAGCTGGCCGCCGACGGGCACAAGCTCTCGTCGGCGGCAGTCGTCGAGCCGCTCTTCGACATCGCCGTCGAGCCGGGTGCCGCGCGCATCGTCGTCGAGGGCGAGGGCGAGCTCTTCGAGATCATCCCCTCGGCGCGCCGATGAACCTGCCGCGCACGCTTCGGATCGGGGCCGTTTCCTTCGGGAGACGGCCCCGGTCCCTCTTCCGCCGGGCGCTATTTGCCGCGCTCCCGTTTTTTTTATATCTTTGTTCGCAAATCCTCTGGCCATGAAGCTCTCCGCCGAAAATCTCGACCGCCTGCGCGCACTGCTCTCCGAGCCCGCGCGCCGCATCGTCCTGCTCTCCCATACCAACCCCGACGGCGATGCCGTGGGCTCGTCGCTCGCCTGGGCCGCGGCCCTGCGCGCCCTGGGCCATTCGGTGACCTGCATCGTGCCCAACAAATACCCCTATTTTCTCGATTGGATGCCCGGCATCGACGAGGTCGTCGTCTTCAAGACCGACGCGGAGGGGCGTGCCGTGCGGGCGCTCGCCGAGGCCGACCTCCTCTTCTGCCTCGACTTCAACGCCATCTCGCGGCTCGAGATCCTCAGCGAGGCCATCGGGGCCAACACCGCGGCGCCGCGCGTGCTCATCGACCACCACCTCGCGCCCGCTCCCGAGTTCGACCTGTCGTTCTCCCACCCCGAGGCGTCGTCGACCTGCTTCGTGGTCTACTGCCTGATCGAGGCGCTGTGGGGCACCGCGACGATCACGCGCGAGATGGCCGAGGCGCTCTACGTGGGGCTCATGACCGACACGGGCAACTTCGCCTTCTCGTCGCTCACCCCCGAACTGTTCCGCGCCGTGGCGGTGCTCGTCGAGCGGGGCATCCGCATCCCCGACATCCACAACAGCGTCTACAACGCCTATACCGAGGACCGTGCGCGGCTGTTCGGCTACGTCATCAACCGCAAGATGCAGCTTATCGAGCAAGGGACGGTGGCCTACATGTCGCTCACCGAGGCCGAGATGCGCCGCTTCCGCTTCCAGCAGGGCGACAGCGAGGGTTTCGTCAACTATCCGCTGACCATCAAGAAGATGAAGATGACGGCGATGTTCCTCGCCCACCGCAAGTTCATCCGCGTGTCGCTGCGCTCGCGCGGCGAGGTCGACGTCAACCTCTTCGCCCGCAGGTACTTCGAGGGCGGTGGCCATAAGAATGCCGCGGGCGGCAAGTCGTTCGATACGATGGAGCGCACGATCGAACGCTACGTGGCCGCCGTGCGCGAGTTTGCCGCCGAGGGCCACCTCGGCTAAACCACAATCGGTCGTTATGTTCAAGGAAAACAGAGGCGAGGTTCTGCACGGCATCCTGCTCGTCGTACTCTTTTCGTTCTCGGCGTTCTACATCGCCGGGTTCGATTTCGTCCGGCGGCTGTCGCTCAGTCCGCTCGTCGTGGGCATCCTGCTGGGCATGCTCTATGCCAACAGCCTGCGCAACAAGCTGCCCGAGACGTGGGTCCCGGGCATCCGTTTCTGCTCGAAGACGCTGCTGCGCCTGGGCGTCGTGCTCTACGGTTTCCGGCTTACCTTCCAGCAGGTCGCCGCGATCGGTCTCCCGGCTGTCGCGGCCGACGCCATCGTCGTCGTCGTGACGCTCCTGCTGGGCCTTGCGCTGGGGCGTCTGCTGCGTCTCGACACGCAGACGGCGCTCATGACTGCCACGGGCAGCGCCATCTGCGGCGCCGCCGCCGTGCTCGGTGCCGAGCCGGTCGTGCGCTGCGAGCCCCACAAGACGGCCGTCGCCGTCTCGACGGTGGTCCTCTTCGGCACGCTCTCGATGTTCCTCTATCCGGTGATGTTCCGTGCCGGCTGGCTCGACGGCCTCTCGGAGCAGGGCGTCGCCGTCTATGTGGGCGCGACGCTCCACGAGGTGGCCCATGTGGTGGGTGCCGGGGCCGCCATCGACGCCGCGGGCGGCCATGCGGCCGATGCCGCGACGATCACCAAGATGATCCGCGTGATGATGCTCGCGCCCGTGCTGGTGGCGATGGGACTGCTGCTCGCCCGGCGCGGCACCACGGCGGAGGCGGCCTCGGGCAAGCGGAAGATCGCCGTTCCGTGGTTCGCCTTCTGGTTCCTGGCCGTCATCGGCCTCCACTCGCTCCTGCGCGGCCTGGCGTTCATCCCCTCCGGCGCGCTCGACACGGCGGTCGATGCCATCAATGCGTTCGACACCTTCCTGCTTACCATGGCCATGACGGCCCTCGGCGCCGAGACGAGCCTCGACAAGTTCCGCCAGGCGGGCGTCAAACCCTTCCTCGTGGCCGGCGGGCTCTACGTCTGGCTCGTCGCGGGCGGCTATTTCGTCGCGAAGTGGGTCTGCTGACGCGGCGACGGATTTATATCCGGATCTGACCGTCGAACCGAAAAAATCGTTATCTTCGGGGTGCGAAAGCGAACAATCATCACAAAACCCATACAATGAAACCTACGTTATTCGTGCTGGCTGCGGGCATGGGATCGCGCTACGGCGGTCTGAAGCAGCTCGACGGTCTGGGCCCCAACGGCGAGACCATCATGGACTATTCGATCTTCGACGCCATCCGCGGCGGCTTCGGCAAGGTCGTCTTCGTCATCCGCAAGGATTTCGAGCAGGATTTCCGCGAGAAGGTCCTCTCCAAGTACGAGAACCATATCCCCGTCGAGGTGGTCTTCCAGTCGATCGACGACCTGCCCGAGGGCTTCGTCCGTCCCGAGGAGCGCGTCAAGCCGTGGGGTACCAACCACGCCGTGCTGATGGGCAAGGAGGTCATCAAGGAGCCCTTCGCCGTCATCAACGCCGACGACTTCTACGGCCGCGACGGCTTCCGCGTGCTGGGCGAGTGGCTCTCGAAGGCCGAGGGGCGCGACGCCTACTGCATGGTGGGCTACCGCGTGGGCAACACCCTTTCGGAGAGCGGCACGGTGGCGCGCGGCATCTGCCAGACCAACGACGAGGGCTACCTCACGGGCGTGGTCGAGCGCACCGACATCGCCCGCGTCGACGGTGAGATCACCTTCACGGGCGACGACGGCAAGCCCGAGACGACGCCCGACACGACCCCCGTGTCGATGAACATGTGGGGCTTCACGCCCGACTACTTCGCCTACTCGGAGGAGCACTTCCGGCGCTTCCTCGCCGAGAACATCGACAAGCCCAAGGCCGAGTTCTTCATCCCGCTGGTGGTCAACGACCTGATCGTCAAGAGCAAGGCCACGGTCGAGGTGCTCGACACGACGGCCAAGTGGTTCGGCGTGACCTATGCCGCCGACCGCCAGGGCGTCGTCGACAAGATCCGCGCCCTCATCGACGCGGGCGAGTACCCCGAGAAGCTCTGGTAGCGTCCCGGGCGTCATAAACGCCATAAAGGAAAAGCGTCCGCAACCCGAGAGGTTGCGGACGCTTCGCTTTTTGCGGGCGGCTCCGGCGTTTCGCACCGGCGGCGCGCCCGGCGACTATCCGGCAGCGCTGCCCGGCGCTACTCGGCGCCGACGGTGGGGTAGCGGCCCGTGCCCCATTGCTTGTTGGGCTCGCTGCCGAGCCAGATCTCCAGCAGACCGCCCTCGGCGAACTGGTCGTGGTAGAACCAGAAGTCGGTCAGCTCCTCGCCGTTGAGCTTCACGCGCTGGATGTAGCAGTTCTCGGCCGAGTTGCCGTAGGTGCGGATGACGAACTTGTCGCCGCGGTAGTACTTCTTATCGAGCGCGATGGTGATCTCGTCGAAGACGGGGGCCGTGATCTCGTAGAAGGGGCGCTGCGACTCCGATCCCAGGATGTTGAACAACCCCAGCGACATCAGCGCGCTCACGCCGCCCATCTGTCCCTGGTCCTCGTCGTGGCCGCCGTAACCCAGCTCGGGGGTCGTGCCGCCGTAGGCCTTCTCGTTGACCTGACGGACCCAGTACTGCGTCATCCAGGGCGCCCCGGCGTAGCTGAAGACGTGGGCGTTGGAGCAGCCGGGCTGGTTGGCGTAGCTGATGTATCCGTTGCCGTAGCTGTGGGTGAAGGCGTTGGGCGCCTCGTGACGGAAGGCCGAGTCGAGCATCGAGCACAATACGTCGTTGCCGCCCATGAGTTTCGACAGCCCGGCGATGTCGTGCGAGATGCCGAAGGTGGCCTGCCAGGCGTTGGCCTCCACGAAGCCGGCCGGCGAGAGCGGATCCCCGTGCGTGAACTTGCCCTCGGCGTTCTTGGGGAAGAGGAGTTTGAGCTCGGGGTTGAAGCAGTTTTTCCACGACGCCGACCGCTTGAGGAAGTAGTCGTAGTCCGCTTTCAGCCCCAGTTTGTAGGCCATCTGCGCCGCGCCCCAGTCCTGGAAGGCCGCCTCGACGGTGATCCCCGCGCTGTTCTCGAACCAGCCCTTGTCGATGTAGAAGGCCAGCTCGCGCGGGCTGCCCATCATGCCGCCCGGCATGTGGTTGCGCTTGACCTGCTCGTAGGCCGTCATCGGGTCCTCCTTGGTCAGCAGATCCTTCATGCAGGCGCTGGCGATGAGGTTCGTGCCCGGGCAGCCGGTCATGATGAAGGAGTAGCCGCCGCCCGAGGGGCCGCGCGGGATCAGGCCGCCGTTGAGCGAATACTCCACCAGCGACGCGGCCATGTCGTCCAGTATCTCGGGCCAGGCCAGTCCCCACAGCACGTTGAGGTTCCACTGCGTGAGCCAGAAGGCGTCGGAGTTGTACATGTTGTGCAGCGGCTTGCCGTCGGCGCCGAGTCCCGTGTTGCGGATCCGGAAGACGGGGTCGATGATGGCGCCGTTCTGGTTCCAGATGATCTTCTCGCGGCCGACCGTCCGGTCGGGGTAGTCGCCGTTGACGTCGTTGATGCGGTGGCGCCCCAGCAGCACGTGCCACAGGTCGGTGTAGAACTTCGTCCGCTGGGCCTCGGTGCCGCCCTTGACGTCGATCTTGCCGAGCCACTCGTTCCAGATCCGGCGCGTATCCTCCTTCACGGCGTCGAAATCCCAGGTCGGGCACTCGGCCGCGAGGTTGCGGTAGGCGTTCTCGATGTTCGTGAACGACACGGCGATCTTCATGCGCACCTCGTCGCCCGCCGCGACGCGGTAGGCCAGCGAGACGCCGGCCGTGTCGCCGCCGACCGCCGTTACGTCGCGGAGGACCTTGCCGTCGTTCCAGCCGTCGAACGAGTCGAAGGGTCGGTCGACCTGCGCCACGAAGTAGATCTTGAAGTCGTGGGGCCCGACGTTGTAGGCGCGGTCGACCGAGCTCACCGAACCGGCGAACTCGCGGTCGTTGACGCGCCGGACCGAGGCGTTGGTCATGCGGCTGTTGCCGAGCAGGCCGTTGAGCGACAACAGCAGCTGCGCGTCGAGCCCCTCGGTCCACTTGAAGCGGTAGAAGCTCACGCGCTCGGTGGCGGTCTGCTCGACCCACACCTTGTTGGTTTGCAGGTAGACGCGGTGGTAGCCCGGCTGCACGATCTCGTCGTCGTGGCTGAAGGCCGACTTCCAGCTCTCCTCGCCCAGAGTGGGATCGGCCGTGGCCGGGGCGGGCATCAGGTTGAGCCCCGAGATCGTCCAGGCGTGGATCTGCGGGAAGCCGAGAATCTCTTTCGAGAAGTGGGCGTATCCGCCGCCGCCGTTGTTCCAGTTCTTGGTCATGGGGGCCGCGCCGATCATGCCGTAGGGGCGCTGTCCGGTGATGAAGAAGAAGAAACGACCGCGGTCGGTCTCGATGTAGGGATCCACCCACGCCAGGGGCTCGTCGAACTGCCGGGGCGAGGGGAAGACCTCGATCTCCGACAGCTCGACCTCGTCGCCCGCGCACTCGCCGACGACGAAGCGCACGAAGTCGCTCCGCCGCTCGCCGACCTCGACCGACAGCGCGCTGCCGTCGGCGGGGAGCTCGACCGGGATGGCGGAGCCGTCGGCGAATTGCAGCTCGCCGCTCTTGGCGCGGTAGCGCTCCGTCGCCGAATTGTAGATCACCACCCGGCCGATGTATTGGGGCGCGTCCCATTGCAGATGGGCCCAGGCCCCGTCGGCCCTGGCCCGCCAGGTCCCTTTTTCCGCGAGGTGGATGATCCGGTCGTTGAGGTGCGCCGGCGCGAACCGTTTGCCGAGGGCCGAGGAGGCGCTCGCCTTCGCCCGGTCGGACAGGGCCGAAGGGCCGCCGTAGGAGGGGATGCAGACGAGGAGGGCCGCTGCGGTCGCGAACGCGACGAGCGCTCGCTGTAATCGGAAGGGTCGGGAAGATGTCGTCATGACGATCGGTAGTTTTTAAATGTTCATACAAAGTTAATAAATATCATCATACTTTGCGGCGATACCCCGATTTTTTGTCGGCGCGTCATGAATAGCCCTCCCCGGCGCGGGACATTCTTTGTATTGGGCAGGGGAGACGGCGGGAGGGGATACGACAAAAAAAGAGCAGTCGACCGACTGCTCTTCTGTGCCCAGGACAAGACTCGAACTTGCACGAACTAATGTTCACTACCCCCTCAAAGTAGCGTGTCTACCAATTTCACCACCTGGGCAGACATTCCCTATGTGTTTTCGGGAGTGCAAATGTAATCACGATTTTTGTCTTTGCAAAATTTTCGGGCGAAAATCCGCAAAAAAATCCAGGAGAGGAGCCGATCCGCCGTGCGAAAGGGCGCTCTCCCGGAGTGAAGGGGCTGCGTATGGAGCGGACTGCCGGCGGCGCTCCCGCCGGCAGCCGCGAGGTTAGCGGAGCGTCATCTCGTCGAGCAGGTAGCCGGCGCCGCCGATGCGGTCGATGACGAACAGCACGTAGCGGATGTCGACGGCGATGTTGCGGCAGATCGAGGGGTCGAACTCGATGTCGCTCATCGTCGAGCGCCACGTGCGGTCGAAGTTGATGCCCACCAGCTCGCCGCGGGCGTTGAGGACCGGCGAGCCGGAGTTGCCGCCTGTGGTGTGGTTGGTCGCCAGGAAGCAGACGGGCACCGTGCGGCGGTCGCCGACGTCGATGCCCCAGCGGCCGTAGTCTTTCGCCGCGTAGAGGTCGCGCAGCGACTGCGGGATGTCGTAGTCGTAGATCGCGGGGTTGTCCTTGGCTATGATGCCGTCGAGGGTGGTCAGCGGCTTGTGATACTCGCCGTCGGCGTATTCGTAGCCCGACACCGAGCCGTAGGCCACGCGCAGCGTGAGGTTGGCGTCGGGGAAGAAGGCGCGGCGGGTGTCCCAGGCGCGCAGGCCGCGGATGTAGGCGGTGTAGAGTTCGTTCAGACGGCGGCTGTTGAGGTTGCGCAGATTGGCGGTGCCCAGCTCGTCGACGATCTGTTTCTGCACGCGCTTGATCCCCTCCTTCAGCCGGTCGGCCGGGGCGGTGTCGTCGCCGCTCCACACGCCGTCGAAGAGCCGGTCGGCGTAGGCTTCGGGCGACCCGCAGGCGGCGACGCCCTCGTCGAACTCTTCGATGCGGTAGGCCGCGGGGCAGCGGTCGGCATACTGGCGGAAGGCGTAGCGGAAGAGCGCCCGCTCGGTCGGCTCGCGCCGGGCGAAGAAGGTCTCGGCGCGCTCGGCGTCGGTGTAGCGCGCGGGGAGCGTGGCGAGGGTCTCGGAGGTGATCTCGCGGGCGAAGTAGGGATCGACGATGCGCGCGTACTCGGCCTTGAGCTGCGGCACGACGTCGGCGTACTCCGTCTGCCCGGCGGCCCAGGCGGCGAAGCGCTGCTCGTAGTCGCGCTTGGTCTCGACGGTCCGCTTGCGGCCGATGCCCAGCACCTCGCCCTGCCACTTCTTCCAGGCGTTGGCGATGCTGGCGTGGCGCGCGGCGTAGAAGATGCGCAGCGCGGGGTCGCTCTCCTGCGCCGCCGAGATCAGGTCGAGACGCCCCGTGCGGATGGCGATCTTCGCCGGGTCGGAGCGTTCGGCGACGTAGGCCACCGCGTCGGAGAGGATATACTCCTGCGTGTTGCCCGGGAAGCCGTAGATCATTGTGAAATCGCCCTCGCCGATGCCGTGCGTCGAGACCGTGAAGTGGCGGCGCGGACGGTAGGGAACGTTGTCGGGCGAGTAGGCCGCGGGCTTGTTCTCCTTCGAGGCGTAGATGCGGAAGACGGAGAAGTCGCCCGTGTGGCGCGGCCAGATCCAGTTGTCGGTGTCGCCGCCGAACTTGCCGATCGACGAGGGGGGCGTGCCCACCAGACGCACGTCGTCGAACTGCTCGTAGACGAACAGGAACTGCTGCGTGCCGTAGTACATCTGCTCGATCGAGGCCCGGTAGCCCGTCCCCTCGGCCTGGGCCGCCTCGATGATCGCCTTCGGCTCCTCGCCCGCGGCGAGGCGGTCGGTCACCTCCTCCATGCGGACGAGGATGCGGACGTTGAGCCGCTCGTTGGGCAGCTCTTCGGCGCGCGTGCGGGCCCAGAAGCCGTAGGTGAGGTAGTCGTGCTCGACGGTCGAGTGGCTGGCGATGGCGTCGTAGCCGCAGTGGTGGTTGGTCAGCAGCAGCCCCTCGGCCGAGACGATCTCGCCCGTGCAGCCGCCGCCGAAGAGCACCACGGCGTCCTTCATCGAGGCGCGGTTGATCGAGTAGATGTCGTCGGCCGTGAGGCGGAAGCCCTTGGTGCGCATGTCTTTGATGCGCGACGAGATGAGGCTCGGGAGCCACATCCCCTCGTCGGCCGCCGCGGGTAGCGCGGCCAGCGCGATGGCGAGTGTAAGCAGGAGTTTTTTCATGATATTCTGCGGATTGGTTTTTCGGAAAGGGTTGGCGGGTGTCAGCAGGCCGGGTCGAGGAACCGTTCGAGTTCGACGTAGAGGCGCTGGATCGGGAGCCCCATGACGTTGTAGAACGACCCCTCGATCCCCTCGATGGCGGCGTAGCCGATCCACTCCTGGATGCCGTAGGCTCCCGCCTTGTCGTAGGGGCGGAAGGTGTCGACGTAGTAGGCGATCTCCTCGTCGGAGAGGGGACGGAAGCGGACCTCGCTGCGGGCGTCGAACGCGTGCGTGCGGTCGGCCGTGCGCAGCGTGACGCCCGTTATGACCGTGTGGGTGCGGCCCGAGAGGCGGCGGAGCATCTCCACGGCGCCGTCGCGGCCGCGGGGCTTGCCGAGCACCTCGCCGTCGAGGATCACCACCGTGTCGGCCGTCAGCAGGATGTCGGCGGCGCCGAGCGGCGCAGGGTAGGCCGCGCTCTTCAGACGCGAGAGATAGAGCGGCACCTCCTCGGCCGGCAGCGAGGCGGGATAGCGCTCCTCGCAGTCGTACCGGGGAGCAAGTTCGTAAGGCAGGCCGCAGCCGGCGACCAGCTCGCGCCGCCGCGGCGACTGCGAAGCGAGCAAAAGGCGATGGGAGGCGAGTTTTTCGTGTAACAGCATGGCTATATGATTTTACTTTTTTGCGTTATTCGGACAAGTATGTCACGACATCCGACTTCATATTTGTCAAAATCGCCGATATTGCTTTCGGTAACCCACAGCTGGCCTTCTCCCGTGTTTCCCCGGTGCTGTCCCGAGGAATAGTATTTGTTGTTTCTGACTTCGTCGCTTGAGAGCACCCAGTATCTGATCTTATCGCGCCAGACGGCGATCCAGACGAAGACGTCGCAGCAAGCGGGCTTGATCTGCTGGAAATTCATGTCGAATCCCTCCTTTGAGTCGGTTGACAGGGCTTTGAGGATCAGGGGATCGTCGTTTCCCCGTTTGACTGCTCGCGAGGCTTTGACCTCGATTCGGATTCCGTTGTACCAGAAATCGTACTGGCCCGAATAGTTCGGATCGTAGCGCCTTTGCGGCCGTTGCAATTCTGGAACTATTTCATTTAAATGTCGTTGCGCCCATTTCTCTCCGAAACTTCTTGGCGCTGTAATTTCGAAAACATAAAGGTATTTGTTTCGTTGCAGATAAGCGTTGCGCAGATCGAGGTATTCGGACAGATCGATCGCTCCGGCTGCTATCAGGTGCGATATGATATACTCGAATCTATTGAACGGGTATACCGAGTATAGCCGATCAAGCAGTTCGTCGTTCAATTGATCGTGGATTCTCTCATTCGATTCCGATAGATTGGCGATACGCTGTTTCAATTCATTCTGAAGCAGTTCCATGGAGTTCGCGTTTAATGTGGGTGATTTGGTCGCTGTGCAATTCGAATAAAGAATAGACTTCTTGCTGGATAAGCCGTTCGCTCGAATGGTCTCCGGCGAGGTAGCGGTCCGCTAAATCGGTCAGGCGCATGTTGCAGGCTGCGTCCACGCTCGGGAACGGCAATTGCAGAAGGTTGCCTTTCAAAATTTTTATGTCGCCGAATCGCTTTTTGTAGAAGAAACGCAAAACGTCGGAATTGAGCAGAGCCATGACGCTTTTGATCCATAATCCCGGGATCTGCGGGATCAGGATGTTGGCGCTGTTCAGACAGAGGGCTCCGGTGTCGTCATATGCGAAAACAGGTTTGTCGCTGATGAATTTGTAGATGAGTTTTTCCGGGGCGCGGTAGAGTTCTTCCTTTGCGACCTGTTGAAAACGCTCCCGCTCGTAGCGGATGTATTTTTTTGCCGGTTTCAACCGATAGGGTTCTACCTCCTTCCCCGTGATGATGGGTTCGTAGGTGCTGTCGAGGGGTTGCTCTTTGAGTAATTGGCGGTTGTTGCCGGTGACGATTCCTAACGCCCAATGGCTGGCCGACAGATCGTAGGAACCTTTCGATTCGATTCGCTGCAGGAGTTCGGCGTCTGGCCCGGTATGAGTGACGCATGTCAGGTTTGATCCGATCGAATCCGAGGGTTCCGGCAAAGTGATTTGCCGGGACCGATTGTGACGGGAAACATGGATTGCTTCGGACGGTTCAGCCTTTTCGACTTCCATATCGATATATTTGGTATAGACATGCGAAAAAGAGTTGTCGTGGAATTCGATTTGCCGAATACGTCCGTTGTTTAGCAGAAAGGTACGTATGTCCTCGTGAAGCCTGATTTTAAGGATGGCCTCTGGGAAGAGGAAGCGGATGACTCCTGACGGTTTGAGTTGGTTGAATGCGCGTATGAAAAAGTAGGAAAACGACTCTTTAGATTTGATCCCAGGGAGCTCCGAAATAGTCGAGGATACCGCACCCCAAGGGGGATTGGATCCGATATAGTCGAATTGACGGGTAAGAAAGTCTCTCTGGGTTTTGTCGAGGTTTCGCCGATCCAGGTAGTCGAAACAATAGATCTGGGGAACGAATGTCTGACGGGGAAATTTCAGCAGTAGATTGATCTTGGCGGCTAAAACGGCGATGGGATCGGAGTCTATGCCGAAGATTTGATGAGGTTCGATTTTTTCAAGTTTCAGAAAAAAAATGCCGCTGCCGCAGCAGGGATCCAGAAAGGTTTGGCCGGATGAAAACCGAAACTCTTTCGTCATTGCAGCGGCGATGTGAATTGGGGTATAGTAGGAGCCTTTGATGCTCTTTTCGCCTTCGGTCAACAAGCATTGGTAGGTCAGTCCCAGCAGATCGAATTCATTCGTAGGTATCTCTCCGTCGGTCAACTCTCCGATTCTGGGTATGTCGCTGTATTCGGCGAGTACGGCGACGACGTGCGGCTGGTTGATGATCCCGGCATGTTTCAGAAGATTGATGCCCAGCGAAAGAATGACGCTTGCGATCTTCCATTCGTGCTTTTGAACCATCAGGCACAGCGAAGCGACCCCCTTGATGTTTTTTCGGTCAGAAAAATATTCGAAGGGGAGTATTGTTTTGGTCGATAGCGTTTTGTTCGCTCTGCGAGTTAGTTTGTCATGCGTACTGTGTTGGAGACGGTTCCAGTTCCTTTCAGTCGCATCGGATATCAAAAGAGAGGTGCGTCCCATGGTTTTGGCGCTTTATCGGATATCGAAGTTCAACAGTTCGCGCCCTTCGAGCGTGGCGCGGAGCGTGTCGCCCGGCGTGACGGGGCCGACGCCCGCGGGGGTGCCGGTGAAGAGCAGGTCGCCCATGCGCAGGGTCATGTATTGCGAGACGGAGGCGACGAGGCGGTCGACCGAGAGGAGCATCTGCGAGGTGTCGCCCCGCTGGCGCACCCGGCCGTTGACTTCCAGCTTGAAGCGCAGGCGCTGCACGTCGCCGCCCAGTTCGGTCAGGGGGATGAACCGCGGGGAGAGGGCCGCCGAGTGGTCGAAGGCCTTGGCGCGCTCCCACGGCAGCCCCTCGGCGATCGCGCGGCGCTGGAGGTCGCGGGCCGTGAAGTCGATGCCGAGGCCCACCTCGTCGTAGTAGCGGTGGGCGAAGCGTTCGGAGATCGCGCGCCCCACGCGGCAGATCTTCACCACCAGCTCGCACTCGTAGTGGACCTCCTGCGTGAAGGCGGGGATGTAGAAGGGGTCGTTGTTGCGCAGCATCGCCGTGTCGGGCTTGAGGAACCACAGCGGTTCGTCCGCGCCCTCGGCGAGCCCCGTGTCGTGGTTGAGCTCGCGGGCGTGGTCGGCGTAGTTGCGGCCTATGCAGATGATCTTCATGTTCTTTTCGTTTAAGGGGCGCCTTGCGCCCGGCCTCGTTCTTTTCGATCGTTTGCGTCGAACCTTGTTTGCCGGACACGCTTCGGGGTCACTCGAAGCGTGGCGGCCCGCAGCCACCCCGGGCGGAGGGCCGCGTCTCTCGCATTCGCTCGCGTGCGGCCTCCGCTGGCTGCGAGCCGGGAATGGCGGCGCGGAATGATTCCGTTTACTCCTCCCGCAGCGCCTCGACCATGCGCCGGGCGAAGCGTCCGCTGGCGCCCGGTCCGCCGATGACGGCGCCCAGCTCGTCGAAATCAGCGAGCATCCGTTCGCGCCGGTCGCCGCCGGTGAGGATTGCCCGCAGCTCGCGCTCGGCCCGCTCGACCGACAGGTCCGACTGGATGATCTCGGCCACCGCCTCGCGCCGGAGGTTGAGGTTGACCAGCGACACCCAGGGCACCTTCAGCACGTAGGGCTGCAACTTGACCTGGAACCACAGCGTGCGGTAGACCACCACTTCGGGGGTCCGGAGCAGCGCCGTTTCGAGCGTCGCCGTGCCCGAGGTGACGACGGCCGCCTCGGCTGCGGCCAGGGTTTCGTAGGTCTGGTCGACGACCAGGCGCAGGCCGCTTCCGGCCATGTAACGCTCGTAGTGGGCCCGTTCGATCCACGGAACGCCCGTGACGACGAACTGGCGGTCGGGAAAACGCTCGGCCAGCCGCGCCATCAGCGGCAGGTTGTCGCGGATCTCGGCACGCCGGCTGCCGGCCACCAGCGCCACGATCGGCCGCGCGTCGAGCCCGTTGCGGCGGCGGAACGCCTCGGCCGCGGGGAGCGACGGGCGGCGCGCCTCGATGGCGTCGACCAGCGGGTTGCCTTCGAAAACGGGCTCGATGCCGTGGCGCGGGAAGTAGTCGCACTCGAAGGGAAAGATGACGAAGAGGCGGTCGACGTAGCGGCGGATCGCCTTGACGCGCCACTCGCGCCAGGCCCACACCTTGGGGGCGATGTAGTAGAAGGTGCGGATGCCGCGCCCGTGGGCCCAGCGGGCCATCTTCATGTTGAAGCCGGGATAATCCACCAGAATCAGCACGTCGGGGGCGAAGGCCTCGACGTCGGCGCGGCACTCGCGCATCTGGCGCCGGATCGTGGACAGGTTCCCGAGCACCTGCACGATGCCGAAGAACGAGGTCTCGCGGTAGTGTTTGGCCAGGCACTCCGCCCCGGCGGCCTCGGCCATGCGGTCGCCGCCCCAGAAGCGGAACCGCGCCCCGGGGTCGGCTTCGAGAAGCCCCCGGATGAGGTTGGCGCCGTGGAGGTCGCCCGAAGGCTCGCCGGCTATGAGGTAGTATTTCATGGGAACAAATTTAACGAATCCCGCGGCGGCGGCAAAACTTTCGCGCGATAAATTGGGTATTTCGCCGCGAATCGTTATCTTTGTGTTACGGCCGCATGTCGCGGCCGGCAAAATTTTCGATCCATGCGATCCGACCGATTCCTGCTGTTGGGCGGCCTGGCGGCCGCCGCCGCGACGGGCTGCGCCCGCGCTCCGCGCCCGGCGCAACCGATGAACATCCTCTATATCATGACCGACGACCATACGGCCCAGATGATGAGCTGCTACGACCGTCGCTACGCCTCGACGCCCAACCTCGACCGCATCGCCGCCGACGGCGTGCGTTTCACCCAGAGCTTCGTGGCCAACTCGCTGAGCGGCCCCTCGCGCGCCTGCATGATCACGGGCAAGCACTCGCACGCCAACGGGTATACCGACAACACCTACTGCGCGGCCTTCGACGGATCGCAGACGACCTTCCCCAAGCTCCTGCAAGGGGCCGGCTACGAGACGGCGATCATCGGCAAATGGCACCTGGGCAGCATCCCCACGGGCTTCGACCACTGGGAGATCGTCCCCGGGCAGGGCGACTACTACAACCCGCGCTTCATCCGCCAGACGGGCGACACGGTGCGCGTGGAGGGCTACCTCACGAACCTCATCACCGACAAGAGCATCGAGTGGCTCGAGAAGGAGCACGACCCCTCGAAACCCTTCTGCCTGCTCGTGCACCACAAGGCGCAGCACCGCAACTGGATGGCCGACACGTGCAACCTGGCGCTCTACGAGGACCGCGAGTTCGAGCTGCCCGCGACCTTCTTCGACGACTACGAGGGGCGTCCGGCCGCCGCGGCGCAGGAGATGTCGATCGCCTCGGACATCGACATGGATCCCGTCTACGACCTCAAGATGTGGCGCGAGGACCAGCATACGCGGCTGACCTCGACCTACGAGGCCTTCGTCGGCCGCATGAATCCCGACCAGCGGGCCAAGTGGGAGGCCTTCTACGGGCCGATCCGCGAGGAGTTCTTCCGCACGAATCCCCAGGGGCGCGAGCGGGCCAAGTGGAAGTACACGCGCTACATGCGCGACTATCTGAAGACGCTCAAGTCGCTCGACGACCAGGTGGGCCGTCTGCTCGACTACCTCGACGAGAAGGGCCTCGCCGACAACACGCTGGTGGTCTACACCTCCGACCAGGGCTTCTACATGGGCGAGCACGGGTGGTTCGACAAGCGTTTCATGTACGAGGAGTCGATGCGCACGCCGCTGGTGATGCGCATGCCGGGCGGCGTGCGGGGCGATATCGATGCCCTGGTGCAGAACATCGACTACGCGCCGACGTTCCTCGAGCTGGCAGGCGTCGAAGTGCCCGAGGAGATTCACGGCGTGTCGCTGTTGCCGCTGCTGCGGGGCGAGAAGCCGGCCGACTGGCGGCGGTCGCTCTACTACCACTTCTACGAATATCCGGCCGAGCACATGGTCAAGCGCCACTACGGCGTGCGCGACGAGCGGTGGAAGCTCATCCACTTCTACAACGACATCGACCATTGGGAGCTCTACGATCTGGAGAACGATCCCTCGGAGCTGCACAACCTCTACGGCCGGGCCGAGTACGCCGTCGAGCAGCAGCGTCTGCAGAGGGAGCTGGTGCGGTTGCAGGAGCAGTACGACGACCGGGTGGGGCTGGAGATGAACCGCTTCGCCGTGGCGGAGTAGCCGTTGCGGTCTTCTGCCGAAAGAAAAGCGCGTCCCCTTTCGGGGCGCGCTCGTTTTTGTGTCGGGTCGGGTGTGTCCGATGGCGGGCGGCAGGGCGGTATTCGACGCGATAGCGGCTCGCCGAAGGCCCGGGGCGGCTCGCCGGAGTCGGCGGACGCAGCCTCCGGCCGGGATTTAATTTCCCATTTTCAATTTTCAATTTTCAACTTTCAATTTTCAACTTTCAATCTACTCCTCTATCAGATCGGGCCGCAGCCTTCGGGTGCGCTCCCAGGCCTGTTCCTCCTGCCAGCGGGCGATCTGGGCGAAGTTGCCCGAGAGCAGCACGTCGGGGACCCGCCAGCCGCGGAATTCGGCAGGGCGGGTGTAGACGGGCGGGGCGAGCAGGTTGTCCTGGAACGAGTCGGTGAGGGCCGAGGCCTCGTCGCCGATCGCCCCGGGGATGATCCTCACGACCGAGTCGGCGATGATGCAGGCGGCCAGCTCGCCTCCCGTGAGGACGTAGTCGCCGATCGAGATCTCGCGCGTTACGAGGTGCTCGCGGATGCGGTGGTCGATGCCCTTGTAGTGGCCGCAGAGGATGATGATGTTGTCGAGCGTCGAGAGGCGGTTGGCCTCGTGCTGGTCGTAGCGGACGCCGTCGGGCGAGGTGTAGATCACCTCGTCGTAGGTGCGCTCCGCCTGGAGCTTCTCGATGAGCTCGAAGACCGGCTCGCACTTCATGACCATCCCCGCCTCGCCGCCGAAGGGGTAGTCGTCGGTGGTCTTGCGGCGGTCGTGGGCGTAGTCGTGGAGGTTGTGGACGACGATCTCGACGAGCCCTTTCTCCTGCGCCCGCTTGAGGATCGACTCGTTGAGCGGCGAGGTCATGAGTTCGGGAACGACGGTGATGATATCGATGCGCATGGATAGTTGAAAGTTGAAAATGGAAAATGGAAAATGAAATAGTCCGTTTCGGTCGTCGCACGAGCCGGTCTCGGGCTTGTCCGAAGCGGCGGAGAGCAGTCGTCCGGTGCGGAGGGCCGCTCTTTTCGTGCGGCTCGAAAGGCCGCGCCTCCGCCGGCTGCGGGCGGAGAAGCGAATGGATGGCTTATCAGGGGCGGAAAACGATGTCCTTGTCCGACGTGCCGGCGAGCGGGACCTCGCGGCCGTGGTCGAGCGTGAAGCCGCGGTAGCCCAGCGCGGTGAAGAGCGCGACGATCTGCCGGCGGTTCGCGCCGCCCGTCTCGACGAGCACCGTGGGGCGGAAGCGTTCGAGCAGCGGGCGCATTTCGTTTATCACCACCACTTCGTAGCCCTCGATGTCGCACTTGACGAAGTCGAGGCGGTCGAACGCGGCGAAGAGCTCGCTGCCGCGCCGCATCTCGGCGCGGAACTCCGACTGCGCCTCGGCGCCGCCCTCCTTGACGAAGTTCCGTCCCGTGCCGAAGTAGCCCGTCTCGCGGGCCGAGTCGTTGGCCATGGTGATCGTCCGGTTCTCCGTCCCCAGGGCGTAGGGGAGGATCTCGACGTTCTTGCAGCGGCGGAGGTTGCGGCGCAGGACGGCGAGGACGGGCCCGACGGGCTCGACGGCGTAGACGCGTCCCGCGGGACCCGCCAGCCGCGCGAGCGGACGGGCGTAGTAGCCCAGGTTGGCGCCGATGTCGATGCAGACGTCGCCCGCGCGGACCAGCTGCGGCAGGTGGTAGACATACTCCGTGGCCGGCGCGTAACGTCCCAGCCCCAGCCGCCGGTAGAGGAAGAACAGCCGGCTCACCGCGCGCAGGTAGCCTTCGAGCGGGAGCAGCCGGTAGAGCAGTCTGTGGAGAAGCGCGCCCACGGTCAGCTGCGGTAGTTGACCTCGTCGTTGAGCACCTCGACGACGAAGGGGTTGTAGAGCGTTTCGTGGCCGAGCGTGGTCTCGGGGCCGTGGCCGGGGTAGACCTTCACCTCGTCGCCCAGCGGGAGGAGCTTTTCGAGGATCGAGCGCATGATCCACGAGTAGTCGCCGCCCGGCAGGTCGGTGCGGCCGATCGATTCGCGGAAGAGCGTGTCGCCCGTGAAGAGCGCCTTGGTCGCGGGTTCGTAGAGCGCCACGTGGCCCGGCGTATGGCCCGGCGTGGGGATGACGCGGAGGGTCGTCGTGCCGAAGCGCACCTCGTCGAGCGTCGAGAGGTCGATGTCGGTCGAGGGCATCGCGCCGATCTTCACGCCGAAGACCGAGCCGCTCGTCTGGGCGTTGTCGACCAGAAAGCGGTCTTTGGCCGAGAGGGCGAAGGGGATGCCGTAGCGCTCCTTGAGGTGGGCGACGCCCAGCGTGTGGTCGAAGTGGCCGTGGGTGTTGACCGCCAGCACCGGACGGAGGCCGTGGTCGGCGATGAAGTTGTCCAGGGCGGTGTTTTCGCGGGCGTCGGAGTTGCCGGCGTCGATGACGACGCACTCCTTCGTGTCGTCCCAGACGACGTAGGTGTTCTCCTGAATGGGGTTGAATGTGAGGCAGGCGATTTTCATAAGTCGCGGGTTTTCGGTGCGAAGATACGAAATTTTAGTTACCTTTACCTCCCCAACGGGGTATTTCGGTCATGGAACCCGACGAACCCCGCGGTGCGAGATTGCGATGGATACGATGAAAAACGTTTTACGATACGGAGCGGCGCTGCTCGCGGCGGCTGCGTTCGCCGGATGCTCGCTGCTGAAGGTTTCGGTGGGCGGCGAAACCCCGCTGCCGCGCGAAGCGGCGACGGCGCGCGTGCTGACCCGCGGTTTCTACTACGATTTCTCGGGCGAGGTGTCGCGGGCGGCCGATTCGGTGGCGGCGACGTCGTCCGACATCGGGGTGCGGCTGGCAGCCGTGCAGTGGAAGATCCGCGCCTCGCGCGCCGGGGTGACGGCCGCCATGCAGAGCAACCCCGAGGTGGCGATGGCCGACATGTGGATCCTCTGCCGGAGGATGAACGCGGCCTTCCGCGCGCTGCCCGACTCGCTGCTCTTCGGCGAGCAGAGCCCCCTGGCGCGCGCCACGGCGTCGCGGCTCGAAAAGCGCGCCGCGCAGCTGGCCCGCGAGGCGCTCCCGGAGGGCCGCTACGAGCTCATGAAGCGTTTCGTGGCCGACTATGTGGCGGCCAACCCGGCGGGCGGCACGGTCGACGGCAACGACAATACGACGCTGGCGTGGATCGAGTTCCTGCAGGCCAACGGCGCGGAGGCCGATTTCGCCACGGGGACGATCGCCGAGGTGCTGTCGGACATCAACGACCGGGTGAGCGGCCAGACGCAGCAGATCGCCAACACGGTGGGGTGGACCAAGGAGATGGTCGAGATCCGCCTGGGACAGGACAGCACGCGCACGCAGCTGGGGGCGCGGCTCGACTCGCTCGAACGCAATTTCGGGCGGATCGTGATCGTGGCCGAGCACCTGCCCGAGATCTCCGAGGCGCTGCTTTCGGAGATCAACGAGCAGGCGGCGCAGCTCATGCGCGTGATGAACGCCTCGGTGGACAACGCCTTCTACGGTGTGGAGCGCCAGCGGAGCGAGTTGCAGCGCTATGTCACCTCGGAGCGCGAGGCGTTGGTCGAGCAGCTCCGCGCAGCGGTCGAGGGGCTGTTGCGCACGGCGCTCGACGCCGTGCCGGGGCTGGTCGGGCGGATCGTCTTCTGGCTCATCGTCGCCTTCCTGGTCATCGTCGGCGGACCGTTCGCGCTGGGCTTCTGGCTGGGCGGCGTGCGGCAACGGGCGAAGAGAAACGATTAACAATTAAAAATTAAGAATTAAAAATTGTGGGAGGGCCGCCCGGCTCGCAGAAGGCTCGCCAGCCCCTCCGCTGGCTGCGGACCGGGAGCGAAGTCGAGCGCCCGCAGAAGGTTGAAAATTGAAAATTAAGTAGATATATCATGAAAAAGACATTGCTGATTTTTGGAGCGCTGTGGCTGATGATGGGTATCGGCGCAGCGGCCTGTTCGTCGGACGGACCCGATACCGATCCGAAACCCGAACCCGAGCCCGAACCCGGGATCGAGATCGAAGACCCCGCCATTGAGACCTATTTCGCGGCGCGGCTGCGGGGCGAGCAGGCCGAGTACGACCGTTCGGAATCGCTCGCGGCCGACGAGCTGGCCGAGGCTTCGGCCCGGGTCTGGGCCCTCTGGTCGAAGACGGTGAAGGCGGCCGACGAACCTCAGCTTCCCGCTCCGTCGCCCCATGCCGACGTTCAGCGCTGGGACGACATCGCGCGCCCCGACGGCGCGTGGACGCTGCCCGACGGGGCCATGAACTTCGTCTACGCCTCGAAGGGCGACCGCCCCGCGGCGGGCTATCCGCTCTTCATCTACCTCCACGGTTCGGGCGAGGCGCTGTCCGAGTGGCAGGCCGGGCTGGCGTGGTGCCACTACTTCGCCGACGCCCCGTCGCTCTACTTCATCCCCCGCAGCCCCAAGGGCGGCACGTCGTGCCGCTGGTTCCCGCCCTCGCGCCAGGAGGCGTGGGAGCGCGTCATCCGTCAGGGTTTCGTCTCGGGGACCGTCGATCCCGAGCGGGTCTATTTCGTAGGCATCTCGGAGGGTGGCTACGGCAGCCAGCGCCTGGCGTCGTTCTACGCCGACTACCTGGCCGGTGCGGGACCGATCGCGGGCGGCGAGCAGCTGTTCCAGGCGCCGCCCGAGAATTGCGCCAACATCGCCTTCTGCCTCCAGACGGGCGAGGAGGACACGATGTACGGCCGTTCGCGGCTGGTGCGCAAGGCCGCCGACGAGTGGGCGGCGCTGGCGGAGGCCCACCCCGGCTATTACGTCCACAAGATCGACCTCCAGCCGGGCAAAGGGCACGGCTGCGACTACACGGTGACCACCCCCTGGCTCAAGGGCTACACGCGCCGCGCCGTGCCGAAATACCTCTACTGGGAGAATTACGGCATGGGCGATGCGCTGGGCGAGAAGCTCCGCTACCGCGACTGCTTCTACAACCTCGCGGTGGTGGAGCCCTCGGACGACCGCACGGACAACATGGTGCGCTCGTGCTACGAGATGACGGTGGGCGACGACAACGTGATCGACCTGCGTGTGCGCGTGGCGACCGTCGAGACGTGCGAGCCGGTCTCGGAGGATGGCTGGACGATGGAGCTCGGGGTGAAGAAGAGCTATGCCGACGCCGAGAAGGGGCGCGTGAAGATCTACCTCGACGAGCGGCTGGTCGACCTGTCGAAGCCCGTCCGGGTGCGGGTGAACGGCGTGGAGCGATACAACGGAACGGTGACGCCCGACCTGCGCAATCTGGTCGAGAGCTGCGCCCTTTACTTCGATCCGCTGCGCCTGTTCCCGGCGTCGGTGGAGGTCGACGTGCGGTAAGCCCGTTTCGGCCGGCAGCCAGCGGAGGCGGCTTTTCGAGCGACAGCGAAAAGAGCGGCCCTCCGCCGGGGTGGCTGCGGGCCGCGACGCTTCGGATGTTCCCAAGCGTCGGCAAAGAGCAAATAAATCCGTATCTTTGGCTTCGCCTTGAATACTCCTGCTCGGCAAAATGCAGGCGAGTTTGCTTTTGCCCTCGCTTATCCGTATTTTTGGCCCCGAAACAATGAAATAAGATGGCAAGAAAGAAAGCGAACTATCCGCTCCTCGAAGGATTGGAAATCACGACCCTGGCCGCCGAAGGGAAGGCGATGGGCCGTTGGAACGACGTGGTGGTCTTCGTCCCGATGACCGTCCCGGGCGATGTGGTCGACGTGCAGATCCGGCAGAAACGCCGGCGCTTCATGGAGGGTTACGTGGTGCGCTACGTCCGGCGCTCGCCGCTGCGCGAGGAGCCCTTCTGCGCCCATTTCGGCGTCTGCGGCGGCTGCAAGTGGCAGAACCTGCCCTACGACGAGCAGCTGCGCTTCAAACGCGAGCAGGTGCGCGACCAGCTCGCGCGTATCGGCAAGATCGAGCTGCCTGAGGTGGCGCCCTGTCTGGGCTCGGTCCGGACGCAGTTCTACCGCAACAAGCTGGAATTCACCTTCGCCGACCGCCGTTGGCTCACGCAGGAGGAGGTGGCCTCGGGGGCGCCGCTCGACGCCGCGCCCGCCGTAGGGTTCCACATCCCCGGGATGTTCGACAAGGTGCTCGACATCGACCGCTGCTGGTTGCAGCCCGAGCCGTCGAACGCCATCCGTCTCGAAGCCAAGCGCTTCTGCCTGGACCACGGCTACACGTTCCACAACGCCCGCGCCCACACCGGCCTGATGCGCAACATGATCGTGAGGACGGCCTCGACGGGCGAGGTGATGGTCGTGGTGGTCTTCGGCGCCGACGACCGCCCGCGCATCGAGGCGCTGCTCGACCACCTGGCCGCGCGTTTCCCCGCCATCACGTCGCTCTTCTACGTGGTCAACGAGAAGATGAACGACTCGGTGGGCGACCTCGATCCGGTGCTCTACCGCGGCAAGGACCACATTCTCGAAGAGATGGAGGGGCTGCGCTTCAAGGTGGGGCCCAAGTCGTTCTACCAGACCAATTCGGAGCAGGCCTACGAGCTCTACAAGGTGGCCCGTTCGTTTGCCGACCCCAAGCCCGGGGAGGTGCTCTACGACCTCTACACCGGCACGGGAACCATCGCCAACTTCTGCGCGGCGCGTTGCGCGCGGGTGGTGGGCATCGAGTATGTTCCCGAGGCGATCGAGGATGCGAAGATCAACTCGGCGCTCAACGGGATCGACAACACGCGGTTCTATGCCGGCGACATGAAGGAGGTGCTCGACGACGCCTTCGTCGCGGCCAACGGTCGTCCCGACGTCATCATCCTCGACCCGCCGCGCGCGGGGGTCGACGAACCCGTCATCGACGTGATCCTGCGGGCGGCGCCCGAGCGGATCGTCTACGTGAGCTGCAATCCCGCCACGCAGGCGCGCGACCTGGCGCTCCTGGACGGCGCCTACCGCGTCGAGGCGGTGCAGCCGGTCGACATGTTCCCCCACACGCACCACGTGGAGAACGTCGTGAAGCTCCGCAGGCGCGCCGCCGCGGGGCAATAAATTCCGCGCAGCGACCGTTGGATGCGCAGCGGCGGCGCAGTATCGGCTGCGCCGGCGCGTTTAGAGGAAAACGGACCATAAAAAACGGAAGAATGAAAAAAACGATGATGATGGCCGCTCTGGCGCTGGTGGCGCTGACGGCAATGCCGGCGAAGGCACAGAACGCAGAGGCGTTTCCGAGTTATATCCAGGTCAACGGCCGGGCCGAGAAGGAGGTGACTCCCGACGAGTTCTACCTCGCCATCACGATCGACGAGCGCGACTCGAAGGGCAAGATCCCCGTGGAGACGCGCCAGCGGGAGATGGTCGCGGCGCTCAAGCGGCTGGGCGTCGACGTCGAGAAGCAGCTCAAGGTGGCCAACCTCTCGACGGGCCTGCTCAAGAAAAACACCTCGGTGGCCACGGCCAAGTACCAGCTGCGGCTGACGACGGCCTCCGACGTGGCTGCCGCCTGGCAGGCGCTCGACGCGCTGGGCATCTCCGACGTCTCGATCGCCAGGGTCTCGCACTCGAAGATCGACGAGCTGAAGGCCGAGGTGCGCACCGAGGCGATGCGCAACGCGCAGCAGACCGCCCGGCAGCTGGCCGAGGCCGTGGGGCAGAGCGTGGGCAAGTGCTTCTACGTCTACGACTCGAACAACGACGTCGTGCCGGCCTACTACAACAACGCGGTGGTCATGCGCGCCAAGGCGTCGATGTACGACGCGGCCGAGGGGGCCGTCGAGGAGGAGCAGGCGCTCGACTTCAAGACCATCAAGCTGCAATACAACGTCCAGGCCCGCTTCGTGCTGGAGTAGGGCGGGCTCTTTCGGACCGCAGCCAGCGGAGGCTGCTGCGAGCTAAAGCGAGCCGGGCGGCCCTCCGCCGGGGGTGGCTGCGGGCCGCGACGAAGGTCGAATATTACAAATCGAAAAACCGCGAAATGAAAAGGCAACTTTCGTTCGACTACGAACACTATGCGTCGCTCGACGCGCTGCCCGAGGCCGACCGCCAGCTGGTGGAGGAGGCCGAGCGGGCGACCGGTCTGGCACAGGCCCCCTATTCGAACTTCCGCGTGGGGGCCGCCGTGCGGCTGCGCAGCGGGCGGGTGCTCCACGGCAGCAACATCGAGAGCGAGGTCTTCCCCGCGGGGCTCTGCGCCGAGCGGTCGCTGCTCTTCTACGTCGCCTCGAACTATGCCGACGATCCGGTGGAGACGCTGGCCATCGCCTCGCACCCCTCCGTGCGCGAGTGCTACCCCTGCGGGCAGTGCCGCCAGGTGTTGGTCGACGTCGAGCGGCGCCAGGGGTCGCCCCTGCGCGTGGTGATGAGCGGCGGCGGCACGGCTTCGGTCGTGGAGTCGGCCTCGCTGCTGCTGCCTTTCACCTTTATCCTCTGATATTCCCGAACCGATGTTCACACCCGAAGACATACTCTACGAAGACAACCACCTTGTGGTGGTCAACAAGCACGCCGGCGATTTGGTGCAGCCCGACCCGTCGGGCGAGAGCGCGCTGGAAGACCAGGTGAAGGCCTACATCAAGGTGCGCGACGCCAAGCCCGGGGCGGTGTTCCTGGGGGTGGTGCACCGCATCGACCGCCCGGTGTCGGGCGCCGTGCTCTTCGCCAAGACCTCGAAGGCGCTCGTGCGCCTCAACGAGATGATCCGTCAGGGAAGCATCCGCAAGACCTACTGGGCCCTTACGGAACAGCGGCCCGACCCCGCCGAGGGGGAGCTGCGCCACTGGATCGTGCGCGACGGACGGACCAACCGCTCGCGGGCCTTCGACGCTCCGAAGGCCGAGGGCAAGGAGGCGCGGCTGCGCTATGCGACGCTCGCGGCCGCGACGCACTACACGCTCGTGGAGGTGGAGCTGCTCACGGGGCGTCACCACCAGATCCGCGCCCAGCTGGCCAAGATCGGCTGCCCGATCCGCGGCGACCTGAAATACGGCGCCAAGCGGTCGGTCCCCGGCGGCGGCATCTCGCTCCACTCGCGTGCGGTGGCCTTCGACCACCCCGTGCGCCACGAGGCCGTCGAGGTCGTGGCTCCCGTGCCCGCGGGCGACAACCTGTGGGCCTTCTTCGAACAGTCGCAACGGTAGGATCATGCGGATACTTATTCAACGCGTCGGAGAGGCGTCGGTGTCGGTCGGCGGCGAACTTCGGGCCCGGATCGGCCGGGGCGTGCTGGTACTGGTCGGCGTGGGGAACGACGACAGCGAGGAGGACATCGAATACCTGGCCGGGAAACTGGTGCGGCTGCGCATCTTCGACGACGAGGCGGGCGTCATGAACCGCGATCTGGTGCAGGCCGAAGGCGAGGCGCTGGTCGTCAGCCAGTTCACGCTGATGGCCTCGATGCGCCGGGGCAACCGTCCGTCGTATATCGCCGCGGCGCCCGGAGCGGTGTCGCAACCTCTGTACGAGCGCTTCGCGGCGCGCGTGGGCGAGCTGCTGGGGCGGCCGGTGCCGACGGGCGTCTTCGGCGCCGACATGCAGGTGGCGCTGGTCAACGACGGCCCGGTGACGATCTGGATCGACTCGAAACTCCTCCAATGAGCTATCCCTGGGGCGACGAGCGCCGCTACCACTCCTATGCGGCCTATTTCAGGCGGCTCTTCGGCGGGCGGGTGCAGAAGCTCTCGGTCGACGCCGGCTTCACCTGCCCCAACCGCGACGGGACGCTGGGCTCCGGGGGCTGTACCTTCTGCGACAACAGCGCCTTTACGCCCTCCTACTGCCGCTCGGGGCTGAGCGTCGAGCGGCAGATCGAGGAGGGGATCGCCTTCCATGCGCGGCGCTACCGCACGGCGTCGCGCTATCTGGTCTATTTCCAGTCGTTTTCCAACACCTATGCGCCGCTCGACCGGTTGCAGGCGCTCTACGACCGCGTGCTGCGCCACCCGCAGGTGGCGGGGATCGTCGTGGGGACGCGTCCCGACTGCGTCGACGAGCGCAAGCTCGACTACTTCGCCCGTCTGGCGCGCGACCGCTACGTGGCCGTCGAGTACGGCATCGAGTCGACCTCCGACGCGACGCTGCGGTCGGTCAACCGCGGCCACGACTTCGAGGCGGCACGCCGGGCCGTCGAGCTGACCGCCGAGCGGGAGATCGCCGTGGGCGGCCACTTCATCCTGGGCCTCCCGGGCGAGAGCGACGCGGAGCTGGTGGAGCGGACCGCGGCGATCAACGCCCTGCCGCTGACGAGCGTCAAGTTCCACCAGTTGCAGCTCTTCCGCGGCACGCGCCTGGCCGAGGAGTACGCCGCCGATCCCGCGCGGTTCCGCTTCTGGACGCTCGACGAGTACCTCGACCTCGTGGTCGAGATCCTGCGGCGGCTGCGTCCTTCGCTGGTCGTGGAGCGTTTCGCCTCGGAGGCGCCGCCCCGCTACCGGTGCGGTCCCGACTGGGGCGCGGTGCGCAACGAACGGCTGTGGGCGATGCTCGAAAAAAGATTGGAGGCGCGCGATGTACACCAAGGCGATTTTTTCGTATATTTGCCTTCGGATAACCGTCATACCCCATCCCTGATATGAAAACCCTGAGTTCCCGGAGCGTGATCGGCTTCGTCAAGGAGTATTTCCTGATGACCGTCGGCATGATGCTCTATTCGTTCGGCTGGATCGGCTGCATCCTGCCCGCCGGCGGTACGGGCGGCGGCGCCGCCGGTCTTTCGCTGGTCATGTGCAACGCCATGTCCTACCTGTTCGGCTTCGACGTGCAGATCGGTACGATGGTCTTCGTCGTCAACTCGATCCTACTCCTGATAGGCGGCATGATCGTGGGGTGGAACTTCGGCGTGAAGACCGTCTTCTGCATCGTCGTCATCTCGCTGGCCATGAACTTCTGGCAGTCGGTGCTGCCCGAGGGCGATTTTCTCCATCTGGACCGCCTGCTGTCGGTGATCCTGGGCGGTCTGCTGGCCGGTATCGGCGTGGCGATGAGCTTCATGCAGGGTGGATCGACGGGCGGCGTGGATATCGTGGCGATGATCATCAACAAGTACCGCACGGTCTCCTACGGCAAGATCGTCATCTGCGCCGACTTCCTCATCATCGGCTCGGCGATGCTCGTGGGCTACAAGATCGACACGGTGATCTACGGTTACGTCATGACCGCCGTGTTCGGTTATACGGTGGACATGATCATGGCCGGCAACCAGCAGTCTAACCAGGTGATGATCGTCACGCGCGACTACGAGACGATGGCCGCGGCCATCGCCGAGAACGTCCACCGCGGCGTGACGCTCATCGACTCCGAAGGGTGGTATTCGAAGGAGCGGTCGAAGATCGTGATGGTCGTCTGCCTCAAGCGCGAGACCTCGATGCTGCTCAAGTTCGTGAAGCGGGTCGACCCCGACGCCTTCATCACCGTGGGCTCGGTCATGGGTGTCTACGGCAAAGGGTTCCAGGCGATCTCGAAGGTGTGATGCCGCGCTTCGCCGACATCGTGCTGCCGCTGGCGCAACCCGCCTATACGTTCGCCGTGCCCGAAGGCATGGCGCTCGCGGAGGGGCAGGCGGTGGCGGTGCAGTTCGGCCCGCGCAAGTTTCTCACGGGCATCGTGTGGCGGATCCACGACCGCCGGCCCGATTTCAAGACCATAAAACCGATCCGGCGCGTCCTCTACGGCGCGCCGCTTCTGACGGCGCCCCGGCGGGCGCTGTGGGAGTGGGTCGCCTCCTACTACATGTGTTCGGTGGGCGAGGTGATGCGCTGCGCGCTGCCCGCCCTGATGAAACCCTCGGGCGACAGCGAGGAGGAGCTGGCGGCGGACGAATTCCGCCCCCGGACCGAACGCTACGTGGCGTTGGCTCCGGAGCTGTGCGACGAGGAGCGTTTCCACGCGCTGTGCGAGCGGCTCGAACGGCGGGCCCCCAAACAATATGCGGCGCTGCTGGAGGTGGCCGCCGCGGGCGACGGGGTCCGCATCGCCACGGGCGAGGTGGCGCGCCGCCTGCTGCACGCCGACGGCGAGGTGCTGCGCACGCTGGAGCGCAAGGGGTTCGTGACGATCGCCGAGCGCGAGCGGACGGTGGAGCGGGGCGGCTCGTCGTTTCTGCTGCCCGAACTCTCGGCGGCGCAGCGGCGGGCGCTCGACGCGTTGCGGGCGCAGTTCGACGGAGGGCGGCCGACGGCCCTGCTCCACGGTGTCACCGGCTCGGGCAAGACCGAAATCTACATCCATCTGGCGGCCGAGGTGCTCGCGCGGGGCGGCGACGTGCTGCTGCTCCTGCCCGAGATCGCCCTCACGGCGCAGCTCATCGCCCGCATGGAGCGCATCTTCGGCAGCCGCGTGACCGCCTATCATTCGAAATTGACGGCCCGGCGACGCACCGAGACCTACCTGCGCCTGACCCGTTCGCAGGGGGGCGAGCTGGTGGTCGGCGTGCGTTCGTCGATCTTTCTGCCGCTCGACCGTCTGCAACTGGTCATCGTCGACGAGGAGCACGACGCCAGCTATAAGCAGTCCGACCCGGCGCCGCGCTACAATGCCCGCGACTGTGCGGTGGTGATGGCCCGTCTGCTGGGGTGCCGGACGCTGCTGGGGAGCGCCACCCCCTCGCTCGAGACGTGGCTCAACGCCCACAGCGGCAAATACGGGCTGGCGACCCTTGCCGAGCGTTACGGCGATGCCCGTCCGCCGGCTATTCTGCTGTCGGACACGCTGCGTGCGGCCAAGCGGGGCGAACGCCGCGGCCATTTCAACAAACTGCTGCTCGACCGGATCGGCGGGACGCTCGACCGGGGCGGGCAGACGATGCTGTTCCAGAACCGGCGGGGCTTCGCCCCCTATGTCTCGTGTACGGAGTGCGGCTGGACGGCCCGCTGTCCCGCGTGCAACGTGACGCTCACCTACCACAAGGCCCGGCGGCAGCTCGAATGCCACTACTGCGGCCACACGGAGGCGGTGCCGGCGGCGTGCCCGGCATGCAAGGTCGCCGAGCCGGTGCCGATGGGTTTCGGCACGGAGAAGATCGCCGAGCAGATCGCCGAACTCTTTCCCGAGGCCCGCGTGGCGCGGCTCGACCGCGACAGCGCCACGTCGGAACGGGCCTTCAGCGCCACGGTGGCCGACTTCGCCGAGCGGCGCACCGACATCCTGGTCGGCACGCAGATGATCGCCAAGGGGTTCGACTTCGGAGGGGTGTCGCTCGTGGGGGTGCTCAACGCTGACAACCTGCTCAACAATCCCGATTTCCGCGCGGCGGAGCGGGCCTTCCAGCTGCTCACGCAGGTGGCCGGACGTGCCGGACGGCGCGAGGTGCCGGGCGAGGTGGTGATCCAGACCTCGGATCCGGGCAACCGGGTGATCCGTCAGGTCGTGGCGGGCGACTACGAGGCGATGGCCTGCGCCGAACTGGCCGAGAGGCAGGCCTTCTTCTATCCGCCCTACGCCCGGCTGGTGGCCCTCACGCTGCGCCACCGCGACCCCGAGCTGCTGCGCCGGGGGGCGGGCGAGCTGGCGCGGCGGTTGCGCGAACGCTTCGGTCGCCGGGTGCTGGGGCCCATCGCCCCGCCTGTCGACCGCATCCGCGGCGAGTGGCTCGCGGGGCTGCTGCTCAAGATCGAGAGCGGCGCCTCGACGGCCCGGGCGCGCGGGCTGCTGGGCGAGGAGCTGCGGCGCTTCGCGGCCGAGGCGGCATTCAAATCGATAACGGTGGTCTGCGATGTCGATCCTCAGTGATCTGTGGCGCGACGTGGCCGCGCTCTTCTTTCCGCCCCGCTGCGCCGTGTGCGGCGAAGCGCTGGCCGAGGGCGAGCGGACCGTCTGCACGCTGTGCCGTGCCACGGCGCCCCTGACGGGCTACTGGCGCGAGGCCGACAACCCCGTGTTCCGCAAGTGCTGGGGGCTGGCGCCCGTCCAGCGGGCCTCGGCCTTCCTCTTTTTCGTGCACGGCAGCCCCTGGCGACGGCTGATCCACGGATTCAAATACTACGGTGCCTGGCGCTCGGCCCGCGATATGGGGGCGTGGTACGGCGGCTGCCTCAGGGAGAGCGGGCTCTACGACGACGTCGACGCGGTGGTGCCGCTGCCGCTCCATCCGCTCAAGCGGTGCCGGCGCGGCTACAACCAGGCGGAGTATCTCGCCGAGGGGATCGCCGCGCAGCTGGGCGCGGAGGTGGTGCGCGGCTGCGTCTACCGGCGGCGCAACACCCCGAGCCAGGCCCTCCGGCCGCGGCGCGAGCGGGCCGGGAACGTCGAGGGGGCCTTCGCCGTGCGGCGTCCCGAGCATTTGGCGGGGCGGCATGTGCTGGTGGTCGACGACGTGATGACCACCGGCTCGACGCTGCTCTCGTGCGTCGAGGCGATCGCGGAGGCGGTGCCCGGATGCCGCGTGAGCGTCGCGGCGCTGGCCGTCTCGCGCAGGGAGCTGGAGCGCGAATGATTTTTCCCGCCCGCGCTTTTGATATGTCGGGGCGAATCCGTACTTTTGAGGTTCGAAACCAACGAAACGATATGGCGAAAGAGTATACCCCCTCCTCCCGCAACCGGGAGGCCTTCGAGGCGCTGACCGAGACGGTCGGCAACGTCCCGCCCCAGGCCGTCGAGCTGGAGGAGGCGGTCCTCGGCGCGCTGATGCTCGAGAAGGACAGTATCATCACCGTCCAGGAGTTCGTCACCCCCGACTCGTTCTACACCGAGGAGCACCGCCTGATCTACAAGGCGATCGAGGAGCTCTCGATGGAGCTCAAGCCCATCGACCTCTACACCGTCACCGAACGGCTGAAGGTGAAGAAGGAGCTCAAGAAGGTGGGCGGCGCCTCGTATCTGGCGCAGCTGACGCAGAAGGTGGGTTCGGCGGCCAACGTCGAGTTCCACGCCAAGATCATCGCCCAGAAATATGTCCAGCGCGAGCTGATCCGCTCGGCCACGGAGATCCAGCGCCGCTCCTACGACGAGTCGACCGACGTGACGGAGCTCATCGGCTATGCCGAGGGCGAGATCTTCAAGGTGGCCGAGGGACACGTCAAGCGTTCGGTGCAGTCGTCGAAGGACATCCTGGCCCGCGCGCTGATGCAGATCGAGGAGGCGTCGAAGAACACCAGCGCCTTCAACGGCGTGCCGTCGGGCTTCATGGCCATCGACCGCGTGACGCTGGG